>JBKDQC010000415.1:0-4255 GCA_046342295.1 Deltaproteobacteria bacterium
CTCATGCTCTGACGTTTCTTGCCGGAGGGTCTGGCCGCAGCCCCTCCCTCTCGCCGAGTGAATCGGCGAGAGCCTCCCTCCCGCCGATTCGAGCCCGTGGCACCCGCATCGATCCATCCGAGTGCCACGTGCTCTCAGGGCCCGCGGTCGTGCTCCTCCGGGCCCCTTCTTCCCGCCCTGCTCGACTGGCCCTGAGCCGAATGCCGGGTCCGCCGGCTCTTACGAGCGGCGCTCGCCTGGCCCCCGGGTCGAGCGCCGTTGACGGCAGCGACGATCCTGGCGAAAGTCGACACTCGATCGGTTGGCCCGGCCGCACCGGAGAACCGCGGAGCTGCGAGGACGTGTCCCTCCCCTCATCACCCCCGGTCGAGACTTCGTCGAGGCACCCTGCCGCGCGACGACGGCCCTTCGCGGCGGTCCTCTGGCTCGCGCTCGCGCTCGGCAGCGGCCTCGGCGCGCTCGCACCGGCCTCCGGCCAGTTCTCGGACCGGAGCGCAGTCGTCCGCGTGCTCCAGGAGAGCCGCGACTTCCGCGCGCGCACACGCGCCGCGCTCGCGCTCGGGAGCAGCGCAGATCCGGCGCTGGCGGGGCCCCTGGCGACCGCGCTGCGCGACGAAAACGCAGCGGTCCGCGCCGCCGCCGCGGAGGGGCTCGCGCGCATCGGCGGACCGACGCAGCTAGGCGCCCTCCGCGCGCTCTCGCGGGATCCCGAGCGCCAGGTCCGCGACGCGGCGTCGCGCGCGGTCACCGCGATCGAGGGGCGGGTGCGTGCGGCGGCAACGCCGAGCGCGCCGGCGCCCGCGTCGGGCACGCCGCTGCCCCCGAGCCCCCCCGTCGCCGTGGGCGTGCCCCCGGTCCAATGGGCCGCGACCCGCTACGTCGTCGTGCTCGGGTCGATGGTGAACCGCAGCGGGTACGCGCATGCGCCGCTCGCGGGAGTCCTTCGGAGCGAGGTCGTGCGCGCCCTCTCGGGCGTCCGCGGCGTCGGAGTCCTCGGAGGCGCGCCCTCGCCCGCAGAGGAAGCCGAGATCTCGCGCCGTCGCATCACGCGCTTCCGGCTCGATGGCTCGATCCGCACCGTGCGTCCGCAGCCAGGTCGAGACGTGAGCGTTCGCTGCGAGGTGAGCCTGATGCTGCTCGACGATCCCGGCGCGAATCTCCGCGCCGCGCTGAATGGCGCGGCGACCGGCACCGAGCCGCCGCGCGCGGGCACCGAGCGTCCACAACAGGAGCGGGCGCTCGCGGAGCGAGCGCTCGAGGGCGCCGTGCGCACCGCCATGAACGGCGCGAGCCGGGCGATCGCGCAGCGCCGGTGAGGGCCCGAGCAGAATCACCGAATCGGATCGGCGTCACGGCGCCCCGCCAGTGCTGACCGAGCGTCCAGGAATGCTGGGAGTACCTCGCGGAGAGCGGGCAGCTCGGGAGGGGATGCCCCTGCGGCGAGACCGATAGGCTATTCATGCTCGGGCCCGGGGAGCTGAATGGCGGCGCGAAGGGCCTCGCGGCTCGTCAGCGTGCCGACCCAGGGCGCGCTGGGCGCGATCGCGGCGAGGAGCGGCCGCGTCACGCGCACCCGGCCGCGCGGCAGCTCGCTCGCGCGCCGCACCTCGAAGCGCACGCTCTGCCCGCCAATCGCGTCGAGCGCCGCGCGCAGCCGCTGCGTGAGCTCGCCCACCCAGTCCGGGCTCGCCTCGATCGGGGGCCCTCCCACCTCAAGCGTGTGGGCCAAGGGCGCGCCCGCCACGAGCACACGGGCGAGCTGCGCGAGCGCCGGCTCCGACGACTCCGCGAGCGCGCCTCGAGCGAACGCCAAGGTGCCTCGCCAGACGGGCGGCGCGTCGCTCGAACCGCCGCGCTCGCGGGTCCAGAGCGCCCTGCCGCCGCGGTCGGGGCAGCCGTCGTCGTCGGTGACGCCGTTGATCGTCTCGGGCTGTTCGGGGCACCGATCGACCGCATCCGGCACGCCGTCGTGGTCGTCATCGAGGTCGACGCAGCCGTCGGTGTCCTCGTGCCCATCACGGTCTTCGGACTGCTCGGGACATCGGTCCTCCGCGTCGGCGACGCCGTCGCCGTCGTCGTCGGGGTCGGGGCAACCGTCGGCGTCGTCGCGACCGTCGCGATCTTCGACTTCGAGCCGGCAGCCGTCGGCCGCGTCGGGGACGCCATCACCGTCGTCGTCGAGGTCGGGGCAGCCATCGGCGTCCTCGTGATCGTCGCGATCCTCGGCCGCGTCGGGGCAGGAATCGTTGGGATCCTCGAGGCCGTCGGCGTCGGCGTCGACGAACGGGTCGGTGCAGCCGTCGTCGTCGAGGTCGCGCCCTTCGGCGATGGGCTCGTCGGGGCAGCGATCGTCGAGGTCGGGCACGAGGTCGTGGTCGTTGTCGGGCTCGGGACATCCGTCTGCGTCTTCGTTGCCATCGAAGTCCTCCGGCAACGTCTGGCACTGGTCGCGGTCGTCCTCGATGCCGTCACGGTCGCGGTCGTGCACGCGCGGCGCCCAGGAGATCGTCGCGATGCCCCGCGCGAGCGGCGCGCCAGCGCCGCCGACGAACCCGGTGCCGCCCGCGAACGTCAGCTCGAGATCGCGGATCGCCGTGATCCGCACGCCGAGGCGCCACTCCGCCGCGGTCGAGCCCGCGTCGCCGAACGCGTTCTCGGCGTCAGTCATCACGTCGAGCTCGCCGAGCCCGACGACGTGCTCGACGAAGAAGAGCGGCACCTGCACGGCGAGCGCGCCGAAGATCTGGTTGCGGAACGAGCTCCCGAAGATCACCGGCTCGGCGAAGCGGTGGCGGAAGCCGAGGATGCCGCCGACACCGATGTCCATGAGGTGGAAGTCCGCGATCATCGCGCCCTCCACCTGCGGGGCGCCCTCGCCGGCGAAGGTGCGCTCCTGTCCCACGGGCACGGTGACGGCCGCCTGGAGCGCGATGCCCTCCCCTTCGTGACGCTCCCGCTCGACGGTCGCGTCCTCGCCGACCACCCGGACCCGCACGGCGAGGCGGGGATCTCGGATCGCGGTGACCAAGAGCGGCGGTCCGCCGTCGATGCGCTCGGCTGCGCCGCTCTGCCAGAGGGCCACGGGCGCGTGGAACACGACCGCGATCTGCCCGAGGATCCCGAGCTGGAGGTAGAGGTTGCCGTCGAGACGATCCGAGACGATCTGCCGCGGCGCGGCGTCGACGATCAACGGCTCGCGCGCGTAGGCGAGCGACAAACCCACGTTCCAGCGCCACGGGCCCGGCGTGCGCGTCCCCGGAACCGTGAGGAATCCATCCCCGTCGGGCGCGGGCGCGTAACGCTCGAGGTCGAAATTGCGCTCCTGCGCGACGCTGATGCTTGCCCACCCGAGCGTTGCGGCGATCGCAGAGATCGAGAGCGGGAGCACACGAAATCGCATCATGGCCGACGAGCATACAACGCAGGCGATCGGAGAGGACCGAGGCTCGCTTCACTCCGCGCAGCCTTCACCGTCGAGCGCGGGGATGACGACCTCGACGACCGTGGTGGCGAGCTCGGTCACACCGTCGCCGACGAGCAGGACGCGGAGCCGGTAGCGGATCGGCTCGGGTCCTCGCTCGATGCGCTCGTTCGCGAAGAGGACGCGGAAGGTCACGCGCGTGCCGGGCCGCACGTCGTCGAAGCGGTCTCGGCCCTGGATGGCGCCGATCGCGGGCTCGGCGCTCACCGTCTCGACGCCGCGCACGAACATGGTCGCGTCGAGGGCGTCGCCCGGCTCGTCCTCGGTGCGGATCGTGTTGTCGATCGGCACCTCGTCGACGAGCGTGCGCACGGCTTCGACGACGCCGGCGCCGAGGCCCGCGCCGTCGGTGCCGATGTCGAAGACGACCGGTGTCCCCCGGGCGGTGACCGCGCCCGTGCGGCGCGCGACCTCCTCGAGGTGGAGGCGACCGTTCTCCTCGCCGGAGCCGCTGTAGAGGCCGAGGACCTTCGCGCCGATGCGGTTGAGCGCCGCCAGCGTCTCGTCGTAGCCATGCGGACGCGGCGCGACCTCGGGGCCGTAGGGCTGCTCGCCGAAGGGACCGTTGTGGCTCGGCGCGTCGGTGATCCAGAGGAAGATGCGCGAGCCCGTGCGGCGAAAGCATGGGTGACCGATCGTGTCGGCAGCGCAGCGACGCCCCGGCACGATGACCCCCAGACTCTCGCCCGTCGCCGCGAGGTAGAGCGCCTCGATCGCGGACTCCTGGACATCCCCGCCCGAGAGCAGGACGAGCGCGTCGAGCCCGCGCTGGAG
>JBKDQC010000416.1:0-7156 GCA_046342295.1 Deltaproteobacteria bacterium
GCGCTGACGTGGGCGATCGGGGGCGGCGAGGTCGGGCAGCTCGCACGCGCGGCGCCGCAGGTGGCGAGCCTCTTCCTCGAGGGCTTGCGGGCGCGGAGCGAGCTCCGTGCGATCCCTCGCATGATCGCTGCCCGGGGAGCCTCCGACGATGCTTGACACGCTGCGTCGGACCTCCAGAATCGCCCGCGCGACGCGGCGCCTGAGCATGGCGCGACGCGCGACCGAAGCTCCCGCTCGCCTCGAGGGGCCGAGCGTCCTTGGCCGACAACTGATGACGGAGGACACGTGAAGATCCTTGTCCCGGTGAAGCGGGTCGCCGACCCGAACAATGCGAACAAGATGAAGGTCTCCCCCGACGGCAAGCAGGTCGTCTCAGGCGACCTCCCGTGGGCGATCAACCCGTTCGACGAGTACGCGCTCGAGGCCGGCCTGCGCCTGCTCGAGAACGGCGCGACGGGCGAGCGGACGGGCGAGCTCGTCATCGTCAGCCTCGGGGTCGACGACGTGCAGACCACCATGCGGCAGGCGCTCGCGATGGGCGCCGACCGGGCGATCCACGTCAAGGCCGACGACGGCGCGCTCGACTCGCTCGTCGTCGCCAAGGCGCTCCGCGCGATCGTCGATGCCGAGAAGCCGGACCTCGTGCTCATGGGCAAGCAAGCCGTCGACGGCGACTCGAACACCGCCGGGCAGATGCTCGCGGAGCTCCTCGGGTGGCCGATGGCGACGTTCGCGATGTCGATCGGTCGCGAGGGCAACACGCTGACGGTCGGCCGCGAGGTCGACACCGGGGTGCTGACGCTGAAGGTGACCCTCCCCGCGGTCGTCACCGTGGACCTGCGCATCGTGCAGTCCAAGGCGGTGTCCAACGGCGTGACGCCTGCGTCGCACGCGTACCCCGACGACATCCGGCACATCTCGGTCAAGGGCATCATGGCCGCGAAGAAGAAGCCGCTCGAGTCGAAGTCCCTCGCGGACCTCGGCGTCACGCAGACGGCCACGGTCAGCTACACGAAGTTCGAGCTGCCACCCGCGCGCTCGGGCAACACGCGCTACGTCGAGTCGGTCGCGGAGCTGACGAAGCTCCTCCAGACCGAGGCGAAGGTCCTCTGAGAGCTCGCAACGTCCGACAGGTGGAGGAACGATATGACGGATGTCCTGGTGGTTGCGGAGCTCCTCGAGGGTCAGCTCCGGAAGAACACGCTCAGCGCAGTCGCTTTCGCGAAGCAGGTCGCGGAGGGTACGGGTGGGAGCTTCGACGTGCTCGCGATCGGCGAGGGCACCGAGGCTGCGGCCGCGAGCCTCGCGCCGTACGGAGCGCGGGCGGTGCTCACCGCGGAGATCGAGGGCGGCTACCTCGCGGAGAAATACGCCCCGACGGTCGCGGAGCTCGCGAGGTCGCGCGGGTACGGCGTCGTCGCCGCGACGGCGAGCACGTATGGCAAGGATCTCCTGCCGCGCGTGGCCGCGAGGCTCGACGCCGGGGTCGCGAGTGACATCGCCGGCGTCAGCGTCGAGGGTGGCGCTCTCTCGTACCGTCGGCCGATGTACGCCGGCAACGTCTACGGCCGGTGCACGATCTCGACCGAGGTCCACGTCGTGACCGTCCGGCAGAGCGAGTTCGAGGCGGCAGCCGAGACGGGCGGCTACACCGGCAGCGAAGCGGTGGAGGTCGTGAGCGACGGCGCAACGGATCGCATCGAGTTCGTCTCGCTGGTCGCTCAGAAGAGCGAGCGGCCCGAGCTGACCGACGCGGCGACGGTCGTGTCCGGCGGTCGCGCGCTCAAGAGCTCGGAGAACTTCAAGACCGTGCTCGAACCGCTCGTCGACGCATTCGGCGCAGCCATGGGCGCCTCGCGCGCCGCATGCGACGCGGGCTACGTACCGAACGACCTCCAGGTCGGACAGACGGGCAAGGTGGTCGCGCCCAAGCTCTACGTCGCGGTCGGGATCAGCGGAGCGATCCAGCACCTCGCGGGCATGAAGGGCTCGAAGGTCATCGTCGCCATCAACAACAACAAGGAAGCACCCATCGCAGGGGTGGCCGACTACTTCCTCGTCGCCGACCTCTTCAAGGCCGTGCCCGAGCTGACGGCCGAAGTGCAGAAGGCGCGCGCGGCGGGCTGACCCGGGCGCGGGACGACTTGCGAGAGAGGCGCAGACCGCGGTCGCGCCTCTCTCGTCGTTTTTGCGCTCGCGCTCTCTTTGCCGATCGCGGATCCGTTGTGGGATGCTGCGCGACGATGATCGCCCGCGCGCTCTCCGCAAGCGTGATCGCTCTTCTGCTCTTGGCCCCCTCGAGCCGTGCCCGCGCCGACGGTCCCTTCGAGGGGGAATGGCGACAAGGTCAGACGTCCATCGACGTGCGGGTGGAGACTTGGGGCCCCGACTGCGGCCCGCGACCTCAGTCGAGCACGGTGCCGGGCCGCGGCACGGTGCGCGTGACCCAAGAGGGCGACCACCTCTCGTTTGGCGGGCGGCGCTCGACGCGCGGTTGCTGGAGCGACAACCGGGCCGTCCGCGTGGTCTCCTCGCGCGTCCAGTCGGGGTCCTGGCAGATCCTGTGTCGCACTCCGCCCGACGACCCGCGCCGCGAGACGGGGACGTACACCCTGCGATCGAGCGGCAACGAGCGCCTCGAGCTGACGGACGAGACCGACTACGACTGGACCCTCAACGAGTCGCACTGCACGGCGCGCGTGACGACGCGTCAGAGCTTCGAGAGGGTCGGTGGGCCGACGCCGCCGCCGACCACGAGCACGCCGAACACGAGCACGCCGCCCCCGACCACGAGCACGCCGCCTGCGACCCCAGAGCCCCCGTGCACCCCCGGAGCGCCCGCGCGCGTGAGCGTGCGTCCCCCGAGCTCCGAGGTCGCGGTGGGAGAGCGGGTGTGCTTCAGCGCGCGCGTCGTGGACGAGCGGGGCTGCGCCGTCCGCTCGCGCGAGGTGGAGCTCAGCCTCGCCTCGGGAGGCATCGGAGCGCTGCGCGGGAGCTGCCTCGAGGTGACGAGCGCGGGGGAGGCCGTGATCGTCGCGCGGAGCGAGGACCTCGAGGCGCGCGCGACCGTCCGGGCCAGGAGCGAGGACCTCTCCGGCCTCACCGCCCGCAACGACAGGAACGCGCTCGGCGCCGAGGAGGCCAGCGCAGGGCAGGACTCCGGGGTGGCGGCGCGCACCGCCTCGACGACCGCGGTCTCTCCGTGGTTGCTCGTCGTGGCCGGCTTCGCCGTCGTCCTCGCGGGGCTCGCGGCGGTCGCGCTCAGCTGGCGGAGCCGTCGACTTCGCGCGCACCGTGCGGAGCGCGCACAGCAGGAGCGCGCGTCGTATGCCGCGTCCGCGTCGCTGCCGCCCGCCGCGGCGACGCCGGGCGCATCGCCCTCGCCCGAGGCGATGATCTGCCCGATCTGCCGGCGCGGCTACCCCGCGGGCGCGAGCGCATGCGCGAAGGATCAGGAGCGGCTCGTACCCTACGCCGAGTTCGTGATGCGGCGGGAGCAGGGCGTGCCCGAACGGGTCTGCCCCACGTGCGGCACCCGCTACCCCGGCACCACGAAGTTCTGCGGCAAGGACGGCACGATCCTCGGGTGAGGGCCCGAGCACGAACGACCTCTCCGTGTCGCCGCCGAGCAAGGGCTGCTCGGGGACATGGGGCGAGCCTCGACGCCGATGAGCCACGTCGCTCCGTGTCGGCGACGGCGATCACGTCACCGCATCGGCTTCGATCTCGACGAGCATCCAGTCGGAAATGAGCTTGCGAACCTCGACCATCGTGGTCGCCGGGCGGCTCTCGCCGAAGGCCTCCGCGTGCGCGCGACCGATGGCCTCCCAATCGCGTGCGATGTCGGTGACGAACATGCGCGTCCGAACGACGCCCGCGCGCGAGCTGCCCAGCGCGACGAGCGCACGTTCGAGGTTGGCGATGCACTGCGCCGCCTGCGCGTAGGCGTCGCCCTTGCCGACCGGCTCGCCGGACGCGTCGAGCGCGGTCGTGCCCGTGACCCAGACGAGCTCCCCGACCCTCACGGCGCGCGCGTAGCCGACGAGGGACTCCCAACGCGCGGCGGTCTGGACGCGGTGGCGCGGCGGCGGCGGCCCGGGCTCGCCGCCGAGCGCGACGCGGCCCGCCGCCGGCGGCTCGAGGATCACGTGGACGGACGGGACGGGACGGTCGAGCTCCTCGGCGATCGCCTCGCCGAGCGCGACGAGGGTCTGCGCACGCTCGGCACCCACCGGTAGATCGAGGCGGGTGAGACGCACGAGCACCGGCGCCGCGTCGCGCCCCGGGCCGTTCTCGCCGTAAGCTTCGGGCGAAAGCTCGCGGAGAAAGACCCGCGCCTCGCCGGGCGCGGCGTCGAGGAGGGTCGAGGCGCGCGCGGCCACACGCTGTGGGGCCCCGTGCGGCCGGGACAGGGCCCCGACGTGCTGGATGTCGAGGAGGAGCATCGCGGCGAGAGGCTACCGATTCCGCTCCGCTGCGGGAGGTCCACTCGAGACTTTCGCGACGGTCCTCTTGCGGTAGGCTCGGCAGCGTCATGGGTCGCATCTGGGCCATCGCTCTCAACACGTTTCGCGAAGCGGTGCGCGACCGCGTGCTCTACGGGGTCGTCGGTTTCGGCGCCGCGGTGCAGCTCTTCGCGCTCGCCCTCGCGGAGCTGTCGCTCAACGAGAAGGCGCGCGTGGTGCGCGACGTCGGGATCGCGAGCGTGTCGTTCTTCTCGGTGATCGTGGCGGTCTTCCTCGGTTCGTCGCTGCTCTACAAGGAGATCGAGCGCAAGACTCTGTACGTGATCCTCCCCAAGCCGATCCGGCGCGACGAGCTGCTGCTCGGGAAGTACCTCGGCATCGTCGTGACCGCGTCGGTCTTCATCGGGCTCACCGGCGGCCTTCAGGTGCTGCTGCAAGCCACCGTCGCGGGCCTCTCCCCGCTGCTCGCCGTGCTCGTCGTGCTCGCGCTCGCGGCGGTGCTGGGCGCGGTGGTGTGGCGCGCTCCCGACCCGACGCTCGCGTTGCCGCTCTTCGCGCTCGGCGCGCTCGCGGCCTCGGCCGGGGTGGGCGTCGCCTCGGGGGTGGCCATCGCGCCGCTGCTCTGGGCGCTGGTGTTGGTGCTGGGGGAAGTCGTGCTGCTGTCGGCGGTCGCGATCTTCTTCTCTTCCTTCTCGACCCCCTTCCTCACGGGAGCGTTCACGGTCGGCGTGTGGCTCCTCGGGCGCTCGGCCGACGACATGGCGACGATGCGCTCGCGGGTGCTCCCCGACTTCGTGCGGAGCTTCCTGCACGGCCTCGCCTGGGTGGTGCCGAACTTCAACCTGTACGTCCCCAACCACCGCCTCCTCGCGGGGATCGTGGAGAACCAGTCTCCGCCCTACGCGTACGTGGCGACGGCGCTCGGGTACGGGACGCTCTATGCGGCGGTCCTCCTCATCCTCTCGGCGATGGTCTTCCGCCGCCGCGACTTCCTCTGATGGCGGTGCCGACCCGACACGCCGCGCGGCTGCGCGTGCTCGCGCAGGTCGCGCTGGTCGCCGCGCTGCTCGCGTCCGGGCTCACCCTGCGGGCGTGGCTCTCGAGCGGCGCGGAGCTCGCGGAGGCGGCGCAGGCCCGCGCGGACGGCGATCTCGAAGCGGCGATCGATCACTACCGCCGCGCCGCCGTCTGGTACTTCCCGGGCAACGCGCGCGCGCGGCGCGCGCTCGAGGCGCTGCTCTCGGTCGGAGACGACGCGCGCGCGCGCGGCGACGCGACGCTCGCGCTCGCTGCGTTTCGGTCCGTGCACGCCGCGACCATGTCGGCGCGCCACGTGGTCGTGCCGCACGACGATCTGCGCCTCGAGGCGGACGAGGCGATCGCCGCGCTCATGGCCGAAGGGCAGGTGCCCCCTGTGGATGCGCGGCGCACCGAGCAGGAGCGGGCGGAGATCTACCTCGCGATGCTGCGCGCGGACCGCGATGTCTCGAGCGGATGGGCGTTCGTCGCGCTGGTGGGCTTCGCCGCGTGGGTCGCGAGCGCGTCGACGTTTCTCTCGCGCGGCTTCGACACACGCGGCGCGCTCGTGCCGGCCGAGGCCCGGCGCTGGGGCACCGGCGTCGTCCTCGGCGTGGGCCTCTTCGTCCTCGGCCTCGCGCTCGCGTGAAGCTGGGCGCAACCGACCGACCGACGGGCCGATGAGGTTGCGTGATGAGCACCGCCGTCTATAGCTCGCGGCCCCCCTGCGCCGTCGGCGCTGCGGGCGGTCCTCTCTTTCGGGATGAGCGAATGGCGGGCGGTCGAGATCGGAGTCGGGTGCAGCGGCGGTGGGCGAGCACGCTCGGCGCATGGCTCGTGTGCGCGCTCTCCTTCGCGCGAGCGGGCACCGCGGGCGCCCAGGCGGAGGTGCTCCTCCTTCCCGTCGAGCGCGAGGGACAGCTCGCCGAGATCAGCGAGGTCGCGGACACCGCCGCCACGACCGGGACCGTGCTTCGCTCGCACGAGGCCGCGCGGGGCGCGCTCCGCGCGACCCACGGCGAAGATCCGCCGGAGGTGAGCGAGTCCGACCTGGCGCGCTGGGTCGCCTCGAGCCGTCAGGCCGTGCGCTCGCTCGCGCGCGCAGACTACGACGGCGCGCGTTCGGCGCTCGCGCAGGCGGAGGCGGTTACCGACCGTGCGCTCGCGGAGCTCAACCGGGAGGCCACGCGCGCGCGGCAAGTGCTCGACACGTGCCTCTACCTCGTGCGCTCGCTCGAGGAGACCGAACAGCACCAGCGCGCCGTGGAGCAGGGCTACGCGTGCCGCCGCCTCGTGCCGCGGGGCGAGCCGACGCTCACGCAGCACCCGCCGGAGGTGCGGGCGATCCTCGAAGAGGTCGACCGCGCGCTCTCGCAGATGCCGGGCGCGCGGCTGCGCGTCGTCAGCGAGCCCGCGGGCTGCGCGGTGCGACTGAACGGCCTCGATTTCGGCGTGACGCCGCTGCTCACCGAAGATCTGAGGCCGGGCGAGTACCGGGTGCAGATCGAGTGCGGCGACCGCCGCGGCCGCGTGCACCGGGTCGAGCTCACGCGGGCTGGGGCCGAGCTCCGGGTCGACGCCGCGACCGAGGCGCTGCTCGGGACCTCGCCGCTGCGCATCGTGGTCGCGGCGCTCGATGCCGCGGTCGTGGCGCAGGTCGCCCGCGTCGGGCG
>JBKDQC010000417.1:0-4243 GCA_046342295.1 Deltaproteobacteria bacterium
GGCCTATGCAGGGCTGCGAAGCCGTCATGGATCGCGGCGGCGGCGGATCGTGCGCTCCGCGTGGCTCGTCGTCCTCGGGACGCTGCTCCATGCCTTCGACGCGCCGTGGCTCGTGGATGTGCTCCAGTGCGTCGGCGTGACGCTGCTCGCGCTCGATCTGGCGGTCACGCTCCTGCCCCGGCCGCGCGACGTCACGACCGTCGTCGCGCTCGCGGCGCTCGCGACGCTCGCCGTCGCGTTGCCGCTCGACCGCGCGATCCTCGCAGACGATCACCGGGGCCTCGCGCGCTACGCGCTCGCGTGGATCGATCGCGACGGGGGCTCGCTCTTTCCGCTGATCCCGTGGGCGTTCTACCCGCTCGCGGGCGTCCTCGTCGCGCGCATCGCGCTCCCTGCGGGTGCGCGCACCGCGCCTCGGTCCGTCGTCGCGAAACTTCTCTTCTGCGCGGGCGCGCTCGCGGTCCTTTCGTGGACGCTCGATCGCGGGCTCGAAGCGCCGCGCGCGGACACCTGGTCGTCGCATCCCGCGGTCGTCCTCGGTCGCACGAGCGCGGTGCTCGCGCTGGCCGGAGCGCTCGCGGCGGCGGGTGCGCGTTGGGATCTTCCCCGGTGGGGTACGGCGCTCGCAGGAGAGACGCTCGCGCTGTACGTGACGCACCTCCTCGTGCTCTTCGCTCCCGAGATCGGCCCCGGAAGACTCTGGGCTCACGAGCTCACGCCCGCGCGCTCGCTGGGTCTCGCGGCCGTCATGGTCGCGGGGAGCGTCGGCGTGGCGCTCGCGTGGGCGCGCTTGTGGCCGCCGCTCGAGGCCCGCTGGTTTCCATTCTTGCGGCCTCCGGAGCTCGTTCGAGCACCGCGAGGCGACCGTTGACGAATCGAACGCCGACACGATTGGATGCGCCGCGCCGTGGCGGCGAGCGACGCGACCGGCCTCATGCGCTCGCGAGCTTCTCCGCCGCCGTCTCGCCGCTCGCGATCGCGTCCGGGATGCCCACGCCGAACAGCGAGTTGCCGGCCACCGCGATGTCGCGGAGCGACGCGAGGTGGGACGCGATCTGGTCGCGTCGCGCGAGGTGGTCCGGACCGTAGAGCGGCATCGCGTGCTCGTAGCGCACGGCCTTCTCGAAGAGCGGGGCCGCCGTGATGCCCATCAGGTCGGCCAGCTCGCGGCGGGCCTCGAGAGAAAGGAGCGCGTCGTCTCGCCGCCCCAAGGCGTCCTCGCCCGCGGCGAAGACCCGGAGAAGGACGAGGCCTTCGGGGGCGCGCCCCGGCCACTTCTCGCTCGACCATGTCGACGCGAGGATCCGTCTCCTCTCTGTCCTCGGGACCACGAAGCCGTAGGCGTCCAGAGGGTGCGGGACGTCCTCGCGTCGCCAGACGAACGTCACCGTGGCCGCGGAGCCGTGCGGGATCGCGGCGAGGCCGCCGGCGAGCTCTGGTTCCGGCTCACGGAGGAGCGCGGCACACCGGTGCGCCGGCAGTGCGAGCGCGACCGCATCGAAGCGAGCGCTCGTGCCTTCCACGTCGCGAACCTCGAGGCCGTACGGGCGGCGGGTGATGGAGGCGGCCGCTCTCCCGAGCTGGATGCGCCCCGAGAGCCGCGCGGCGAGCGCATCGGTCAGGACCTGCATGCCGGCGTCGAACGAGTAGAAGAGGCCGTACCGCGCTCCCGAGCCCTCTTGCTCCCTGGTCTGGCGCGCTGCGGCGACGAGCGCCCTCGTCACGCTCCCCTGCTTGGCCTCCATCTCGAGGAAGCGCGGCATCGTTCCGAGGAGGCCCAGGACCTCCGCGTCGGCGCCGTAGATCCCCGACGCGAGTGGCTGCGCGAGGCGTTCGAGGACTTCCCATCCGAACCGACGCCTCACGAACGAGGCGAGGCTCTCGTCTTCACCCGGCTGCCGCGGGCGCGCGGGCATCACGAGCTCGAGCGACGCGCGCGCCTTGCCTTCGAGGGAGATCACGCCGCTCTGCGCGAAGCCGAGGAGGTCGCCGGGGCCGATCAGCGAGAAACCCTCCGGGATCCGGGTGAGCGCGCCGCGGGTCACGACGTACGCGCCGTGTCGGTCGGTTCGTGTGCGGATCACACGGTCTTCGAGGCCCAGCCGAGCGACGAGGCGCGTTCCGACGGGCTTGTCTCGCAGGATCGACTCGGGTCCGAGATCGATCACGAGGGAGCCGGCGCTCGCGCACCCGATCCGCTGAGCGTCGAGGAGATCCGTGGCGACCCAGCCGCCTGTGCGCCCGCTCGCTTCCCAGATCTCGATGTGGTCCTCGGGCACGAGCTCCGAGAGCCGAAACGCCGCCGCGAGGCCGCTCAGGCCCGATCCGACGACCAACACACGTCGCGCGCGCGTCATGCGCTCGACACGGTACCCGCTTCCGGTTCGTCGTGCTCCGGCCGCTTGGGCACGGAGACTCGGTCGCCGTCCCGGACCGCGATGACGTCGCCCGAGAACTCGGCCCGAGCCTCTTCGACGAAGGGCTTGGTGGAGCCGTATCGCTGGGAGAAGTGCGTCAGGACCAGCCGACGGACCCCTGCCTCGCGCGCGACGATCCCCGCTTGCCGGGCCGTCATGTGGCCGTGTGCGCTCGCCTCGCGCTCCTCCGACGAGAGGTAGGTGGACTCGCACACGAGGAGGTCGACACCCTTGGCGAGCTCGAAGCAGTTGTCGGTGAGGCGCGTGTCCATCACGAGGGCGAAAGACTGGCCCTTCTTGAAGAGGCTCACGTCGTCGAGCTGGACGACGGCTCCGCCGATCTCGAGCCGGCCGTTCTTGATCAGATCCTTGATCGCCGAGCCTCGGATCCCTGCGGCCTCGAGCTTCTCCGGGAGCATCGTGCGCCCGTCGTGCTCGTCGAGGCGGTACCCGTAGGTCTCGACGCCGTGATCGAGGCGAAGGGCGCGGATCTGGAGCTTGTTCGAGCGCGCGATCACTCCCTCGCCCCGGATCGGCCGAGGCGCCACGCGCGCGACGTCGTGGTAGATGGAGGCGTGACGCAAGCGCTCGTAGAAGAGCTGTCCTGAGGCGGGGTAGTGGATCTCGACCTCGTGGGGGACGCGGTCGAGGCTGATCCGCTGGTGCAGCCCCGCGAGACCGAGGCAATGGTCTCCATGAAAGTGCGTCACGAGGATGCGCGTGACCTGGGTGACCGTCACCTCCGCGTAGATCATCTGGCGCTGGGTTCCTTCGCCCGGGTCGAACAGGAGACCCTCGTCGTCCCAGCGGAGGAGGTAGCCGTTGTGGTTGCGGAAGCGCGTCGGCACCTGGCTCGAGGTTCCGAGGGTGATGAGCTCACGGGCCGACATGAAGGGCCGAACGCCTAACGGACGCGAGCCATCGCGGCAAGGGCACGCGCGCGGATACGACGCGCTTCGCGAGCGCGGTCCGACGCGCGGACGGCGTGTCGCTCGCGATCGACCCCATGCGGGCTCTTCGCTCAGGCCCGGATTCTGGCGTTCGTGGGATCGTAGAGAGGCTTGAGCGAGAGCTTGGCCGGCACGCGCCGCGGGCCGACCTCCACCTCCCAATCGCCCGCGTCGAGGTAGGCTTGATCGATCGGGCGATCGGCCTCGATCATCGCGAGGCCGACGGCCCCGCCGAGGGTGAATCCGTACGACGCCGCCCGGACGTAGCCCACCGACACCCCGTTCCTTCGCACCACCTCCGCGTGGAACATCAGGGGCTCCGGGTCTCGGAGCAAGACCTGCACGAGGCGGCGCCGCAGGGGGCCGGCGCTCTTCTTCGCGAGCACGGCCTCGCGACCGATGAAGCCGCCTGGCTTGTCGAGGGCCACGGCGAATCCGAGACCGGCCTCGAGCACCGAGTCGGTGTTGTCGATGTCGTGCCCATAGTCCCGGTAGCCCTTCTCCATCCGGCAGCTTGCGAGCGACTTCAGGCCAGCGTGCACGAGACCGTGCGCCGCCCCTGCCTCGACGATGCGGTCGTAGACGTGGCAGGCCTGCTCCGCCGGCACGTAGAGCTCGTAGCCGAGCTCTCCGAGGTACGTGATCCGCAAGCACCGCGGCCGCGCGAAGCCGAGGTCGATCTCGCGGGCCGTCCGGAACGGGAAAGACTCGTTCGAGAGATCGGAGCTCGTGAGCGCTTGCAGGATCTGCCGTGACCGAGGCCCTTGGAGGTTGATCTGGGCCAGGCCGCCCGTCATGTCCGACGCGAACGCGTGCGCGCCTTCGGCATCGAAGAGACGCTGCATCAGCGTCGCGACGTGGCGGTGCGCGGTGTCC
>JBKDQC010000418.1:0-3533 GCA_046342295.1 Deltaproteobacteria bacterium
TGTTCACGTGCTTCAACCAGGATCAGCCCCTCGACGAGGTCGACTGGCAGAACCTGAACGACCGCCTGCGCCAGAACACCGTGCAGGAGAAGCTCGGCAACGCGGTGCTCGATCGCCTCCTCGAGAAGGAACCGGACATCCTCCGCGTTTGAGCGGGGTTGGCTCGCTCTGCGTCGTCGCAGGCCATCGAGTTTCCTCGAGCTCGATCTTCGGGACGGCCGCATCTGCGTGCCATTCCGCATGGCGGGCGGGCGTCCATCGTGGCTGCCGGCGCGAGGGCGCCGGACTTCCTCGCGCTGAACCTCCGCACGTACGTTCACCACCGCGGCCGAGCAGGCGTGTGCTTCTTCTCGCTCGACGCGACCTCGTGGCCCGCCGTGAACGCCGCGCGCGCGGGCTGGTCGTTGACGCGCCACCACGCGCGCATGAGCGCGACGCGCACCGGGGCTCGCGTGGCACACCGTTCGTCGAGACGCGTGGCAGCGCGGCGTTCGGGGCCGACTGCGAGCTGGGTGCGAAGCTCGCTCCCTCCACCTGCTCTCAGCGCTGCGCGTGGAGGAGCAGGTAACGATCGCCGAGAAACTCGCCCCAGAAGATCTCACAGCCGTCCGGTCGGATCCATGGCTGCCAGGCCGGGCCACCGCCGCGGTCGGGCACGAGATCCCGCGGGGCACCCGGGCTTCCGCTCGCATCGAGCGGAGCGACCCAGATGACGCCTCCGCTCGCGAACACGAGGTGGGAGCCATCGTCTGGGAGCGAGGGCGACGCCGGCGTCGGGCCCGCCGCCGAGACATCCACCTCCTCGACTGGGCCGAAGGAGCGGTCGACCCCCGGCCGACGGGTGCGAAAGATATGCGCCTCGACTCCCCGCTGCCGCTGGAACCAAAGCGTGAGCCCATCCGCGGTCAGAAAGGGGTTCCACTCGTCCGAGCCCATGGTGTTGACGCGCTCGGCGGCCTCGATCGGAGCCGGGGCGGACCACGACTCTCGGAGACTCGGACGGGTCTGGAAGAAGAGATCAGCGGGGGAATCGAGGGAGACGAAGCGCTCGAGACCGTCGCGACGGAAGAAGAAGTCATGCACGACGGTCGGAAGCGCGTCGGGCGGCGCGATCCGTCTCGAGCCCGGGTCGAACGGAGCGCCAAGGCTGGGTCGGCTGATCACGACCCATCCTTCCGCGAGGTACAGCAGCGTGAGTCCGTCGGGAGACAAGCGCGGCGAGGTCAAGGAGGTCGAGCCGCTCTCGATCACCTCGGGTGCCCCGAACGGCAGGTCCCACGAGCATCCGCAGAGCCCCGCAAGGGCAACGCGGACCCCCGCGCGCAACGCCTCGCACGAGCTTCCGTACCTGGCACCATCACATCCGCAGACCGGATCGACGAGCGCTGGACAGAACACCGGGCGCGGTACGCAGAACCCCGGAGTCCCGCAGCCGGCGCCATTGCAGACCTCTCCTTCCGAACAGTCCGCCGCCGCGATGCACGTGCCGAGCACCGTTGGGACATCAGGCAGCTCGAACGACACGGCCGCGTCCGACGGTGAGACGACCAAAGGCGCGTCGACCGAACGAGCATCCTCCGAGAACACATCGGCCGCCCACGCGTCGGAAGCCCACACGTCGGAAGCCCACGCGTCGGAAGCCCACGCGTCGGACGGTTCGATCGACGCGTCGAGCCCCGGGTCCGACGACGCATCCGGGAACACCTCCGCGTAGCCGAGGCGACCACACCCCGAGAGCGCAAGCCAAGCCCAGGGCATGAGCGCGGCCGAACGCCTGACCTGCTGTCGCCATGGATTGTGTCGACTCACGACGCTTCCACCTCGCCCCTCGGGCCTCCGAGATTCTGCCACGAAGGTGCAGTTCAGCCCAGAGCCTCGGGCCCCGTGAGGTCCCCGCTTGCGCAAGGGTGTTGCGAGAAAGAGACGACGCACCTCGGTCGGCCGCGCACCGGGCCCACGTCCTCGGAGCACGGACTCGCCCCATGCGACCGTGTCGCGCGAAGGCTCGAGGAGACATCCCCCACGCTGCACCGCTCGTGCGAGCAAGCAAGGCCGGATCCCGCCTGACGGCATCCTGACCCCCCCGAATCGAGCTGCCCTCGCGTTCAGGACCTCGCGAACGCCTCGAGACGAGGTGATCTCGTCTTCCGGACCTCGCGAACGCCTCGAGATGAGCTGAGCTCGTTTTGCGGACCTCGCGAACGCCTCGAGACGAGTTGATCTCGATTTCCGGACCTCGCGAACGGCTCGAGACGAGTTGATCTCGTTTTCCGGACTTCGCGACCCCTCGGGAACCAGCTGCCCTCGTATGCCGGCGCTCGACCGCGTCCGAAGGAGCAACGCGCTCGTTTTCGTCGGGTCGTCAGCGCGCCCGGCCGAGCACCGAAAAGAGAAGATCGCCTCGACAAGCAACCAGTGCGGGCTGGGTCCGACAACCCCCGCGAAGGCAGTCGGGGTGACCGCCTCACCCTGAAAGGCCCTGGTTCCCATGTCGATCTCCGTCTCCTCCACCACGCTCCTCGCCACCTACACGAGCCCCGCCCGCTTCGCCAGCCGCCACTGCATGCCACTGGCGGTGCAGCTCCTCGCGGCCGCGCCAGCCACGCTCTCGGCCTTCCAGAAGGAGGCGCTCGACCTCGTCTCCGCGCGCGCCTCGGACGTCGACGCCGTGCGCATGGAGCGCGAGCGCAGCGCGCCTCCCGCGGTGCGCGCGCCTCGCGCCGCGCTGGTGACGGACCGCGCTCTTCGACGGGCTCGGTGTGCTCGCCACCGTCCCGCCCGCCATCGACGCTGCGGGCGCCGAGGCTGCGCGTCTGCGTACGTTCCTCTTCCCGGAAGGCATGACGTTCGCACAGGCCGACGCGGCCGCCGTGTGGAGCCAGTCCCGCATGCTGCGTCAGCGCATCGAGGAGGAGGCGCTCGGCGCGCCGATCGACGCGCTCGTGCATCCCTCGCTGCGACGCGCCATCACGGTCGCACACGAGGAGCTCTCCGCCGTCGCCGGCCTGGATGGCAAGGCCCCCACGCGCGGCTCCACGCGCGCCCTCGCAGAGGCCGTCTCGCGCTTCTCCTTCGCGGTGAGCGCGTACGCCCGCGCGCTCTCCATCGGGCTCGACCTCGAGGATCGCGCCGCCTTCGACCGCTTCGTCGCCTCGCTCACGCCCATCGACGCGTTCCGCATCACCGGCAGGCCCTCCGATGCCGACGAGGACACCGACGCCCCCACGCCCACCGACACGCCCTCGCCGTTCGTGAGCGCGTGAGCCCATCCTGCTTCACCCCGAAATGGCTTCACCCCGAAATGGCAGCCCCAAACAGAATCGCCGTGAAAGTGGATCATCCGCGTCGCGGCGATTCTGTTTCGCGGAGCGGAGTTGGGTGGGGGGCCCCGAGCCGGCTTTGCCGGGCGGGGGGCGGGTCTGCATCAGACCTGCCGGGAAGAAGGGCTACACATGGATCGGCGTCACGCCGATCCTGTGTAGTGTGCGAACCGCGGCGAAGTGCCTCTGCCGTGAGCAAGCCGAAGAAGCGCT
>JBKDQC010000419.1:0-4107 GCA_046342295.1 Deltaproteobacteria bacterium
ATCCGGCGCTCGCCGAGCGTCTTGCCGAAGAGCTCGTCGCGGGCGGCCTCGAGGCGGAGGTGGGCTTGCGCGCGAACGGCGAGCGCCTCGCGCTCGAGAGCGTGGCGCGCGCCGTCTCGAGCGGGCCGCTGCCGCTCGGACGTGGCGACGTGGTCGTGGTGAGCGGCGGCGCACGCGGTGTGACCGCGGGCTGCGTGATCGAGCTGGTTCGCCGCACGGGCGCCCGCGCTGTGCTCCTCGGCCGCAGCGCGCTCGAGGATGAGCCAGCCGAGCTCGCCCACGTCCAGGGTGATGCGCAGCTCAAGCGCGCGATGCTCGAGCAAGCCAAGGCGCAGGGCACGTCGCTCACGCCGCCCGAGCTCGGCAAGCGCGTCGAGCGCATCCTCGCGGGCCGTGAGATCCGCAGCACGCTCGAGGCCTGCCGCGCCGCCGGCGGTGACGCTCGCTACGTCGCGGTCGACGTGCAGGACGCGCCGGGGGTGGCGCGCGCCCTCGAGCCCGTCCGCGCTGCATGGGGGCCGGTGCGCGCGATCGTGCACGGCGCGGGCGTCATCGCGGACCGCTTCATCGCCGACAAGACCGACGAGCAATGGGATCGCGTGATGGACACGAAGGTCCATGGGCTGCGCGCGCTCCTCGAGGCGACGAAGGACGACCCGCTCCGCGCCATCGTGATGTTCTCGTCGGTCGCCGGGCGCACGGGCAACGTCGGCCAGTGCGACTACGCGAGCGCCAACGAGATCCTCAACAAGGTCGCGGCGCTCGAGGCCCGGCGTCGGCGCGCGGCCGGTCACGACGTGGTCGTGCGATCGCTCGGCTGGGGGCCCTGGGAAGGCGGCATGGTCAGCCCCGCGCTCAAGGCTCGCTTCGAGAAGCTCGGCGTGCGCCTCATCGGTCTGGCCGAGGGCGCGCGCTGGATGAGCGAGGAGCTCGCAGGCTTCGACCTCGACGACGTCGAGGTGGTGCTCGGCGGTGAGCCCAAGCCCGAGGCGCTGCTCGCCGAGGCTGCAGGCGCCGCGCCGAGGACCGAGACGCTGGAGGCGCGGATCGCGGGGAAGTCTCACCCTTTCGTCGATAGTCACCGCGTCAAGGGAGCGCCCGTGCTCCCCGCGGTGACGGCCATGGATCTCCTTCTCCGGGCGGCACGCGCGCTTCGCCCGGGCGACTCGATCGCGGCGCTCCGCGATCTCTCGGTGCGCAAGGGCATCCGCCTCGCCCCGGCCGACGGCCCCGCCGGCGCGCCGGGCGGCGGTGTCGGCGACCGGTTCGCGGTAACGTGCGAGACGCGCCCTGACGGCACGCTCGCCCTCCAGCTCGTCGGCAATACGGCGTCGGGCCTGCCGGTCAAGCACTACGCGGCCACGGTGGTGCTCGGCGGCAGCCCGCCCTCTCCGCGGGTCGAGGAGCTCGGCCCCCTCGCGGAAGTCCGCGACACCATCTACGACGGCTTCGTGCTCTTCCACGGCCCGCTCTTCCAAGCGATCCACGCGATCGACGGCGAGAGCGACCGGGGCATCCGCGGCACGCTGCTCGGTCGCGACGCCCTCGGCTGGGCGCCGGATGCAGGCGCGCCGACCGACGGCGCGATCCTCGATGGTGCGCTGCAGCTCGCGGTTCACCGCACCAAGCACACGCACCGCGGCGCGTCGCTGCCCACGTCCATCGCCCGTTACGTTCCGGGCCCGGCTGCGCGCCCCTCCGGCGAGGTCCGCTGCAGCGCGCTCGCGCGGGGCGCCGGCCCGGAGAAGGCGCGCTTCGACATCGAGATGGTCGATGCCCGCGGCGCGCTCGTCGCGCGCATGGAGGGCGTCGAGGTCTTCGTGCTGCCCGGCAGCCGCGAAGAGCTGGCTCGCACGGGAGCGCCCGCCGAAGCCGAGTGAGGGCCCGTTCAGAAACGACCTCGGAAATCAGGGCACGAACGAAGTGCGCTCCGGGACGTCGAGGTAGAAGTGCTTCACCTCGCCGCACATGTAGGTGTCCTCGAAGAAGCGCACGCCGCCGGTCTCGAGATCGTAATAGCCGCCGACGAGGCCCAGCTCGCCTCGCTCGATCAGGCCGCGGAGCACGACGCTGTGCTCGACGATCGCCTCGACCGAGCGGTGCACCTGGATCGCGGCGACACGCTCGACGAACTCTTCGTTCTTCGAGGTCCGATCGCTCGTGGTTTGTCGCTCGAAGTAGACGGCGGGCTCGATCTTGTTGAGCAACGTCGAGAGGTTGCCGAGCTGCACGTGGTCGCACGCGCCCTTGATGGCTCCGCAGGCCGAGTGACCGAGCACGACCAGGAGCTTCGAGCCCGCGTACTTCGTCGCGAACTCCATCGAGCCCAGGATGTCGTCGTTGATCACCGAGCCTGCGATGCGGATGGAGAAGACGTCGCCGAGGCCCTGATCGAAGATCAGCTCCGCCGAGGTGCGCGAGTCGATGCAGCTCAGGATCGTGGCGAAGGGGAATTGACCCTCGCTCGTGTCGTTCACCTGCTGGAGCAGGTTGCGGTGTGCCCGCAGGTTGCTGCGGAAGCGCTCGTTGCCCTCGCGCAGCGTCTCGAGCGCCTCGGCGGGCGTCATGAGGGCTTGGCTCTGTCGGTTCCGGACCGTCATGGGCGCGACGGTAGCAGTTCCCGTCTGGGGATAGGTCTGGACGCTCGGGCTGCGACGTCACGCTTCGGTCACCGAGGCGACGAGGCGCTTGCACGGGCGCGCGGGCTCGGATTCTCTACGCCCGCCCATGCCTGGAACCCGCCGTTTCGACGCTGGAAACGCCCCGCTCACGCCCATCGCCATCGTCGGTCGCGCCTGCCTCCTGCCGGGCTCCGAGAGCCCGGAGGCGCTCGCAGAGCTCGTGTTCGGAGGCCGTGACGCCATCACCCGCGTTGCGCGAGGCCGCTGGCGCATGTCGCACGAGCGCGTCCTTGCCTCGGTCGAGCGCACCGACGGCGACCGCGCCTGGTCGGACCGCGGGGGCTACGTCGCGTCGGAGCCCGCGATCCCCACCGATCTCCGGATGCCTGCCGGCGAGCTCGAGCGGCTCGATCCGCTCACCCGCTGGCTCTGCACCGTGGGCCGCGCGGTCGTCCGCGACGCCCGGAGCCGCGCCCCGCGCGAGCGCACGGGGCTCGTCCTCGGAAACCTCTCGTTCCCCACCGACCACCTCGCGGCGTACGCCGCGCAGGTCTGGCTCGAGGGTACGCCCTTCGCGCCGGCGCTCGACCTCGACCCGCGCGACCGCTTCATGTCGGGGCTCTCCGCCCACCTCGCGGCCCAGGCCCTCGGGCTCGGCGGCCCCGTGCACGCGCTCGATGCGGCGTGCGCGTCGAGTCTCTACGCCATCGCGCACGCTGCCGAGGTGCTGTCGCGGGGCGAGGCCGACGCGATGATCGCCGGCGCCGTCAACCGCGCAGACGATCTCTTCATTCACATCGGTTTCTGCGCGCTGCAGGCCATGAGCAAGAGCGGCCGCTCGCGTCCGTTCCACAAGGACGCCGACGGGCTCGTGCCCGCCGAGGGCTGTGCGCTCGTGATGCTGCGCCGGCTCGACGACGCGGTGCGCGACGGCGAGCGAATCCTCGGCGTCATCCGCGGTATCGGCCTCTCGAACGATGGTCGCGCGCGCGGCCTCCTCGCGCCGAGCGAGGAGGGCCAGGTGCGGGCCATGCGTGCGGCCTACGCGAGCGCGGGTCTGGCGCCTTCGCAGATCGACTACGTCGAATGCCACGCGACGGGCACCCCCGTCGGCGACGCGACCGAGCTGCGCTCCCTTCGCGAAGTGCTCGGTCCGCTCGGACAGGCGCCGAGCGCGCGCCTGCCGCTCGGCTCCCTCACGGCCAACCTCGGGCACCACGTCACCGCCGCGGGACCGGCTGGGCTGCTGAAGGTGCTCGCTGCGTTCGAGCGCGGTCAGCTCCCGCCTACGCCCCACCTCGATGACGAGGGCGCCGCGAGCCCGCTCCTCGCGCAGCTCGGTTTCGAGACCCTGCCGCACGCGCGGCCGTGGCGGCGTCGCGACGACGACACGCCCCGCCCCGCCGCGGGCAGCGCGGTCGGCGTGGGCGGCCACAACGCCCACCACGTCGTCGAGGCGTGGCGCGACGCCGCGGGGTCTTATACA
>JBKDQC010000420.1:0-6139 GCA_046342295.1 Deltaproteobacteria bacterium
CTGCAGCGCCGCACCGGCCGGCGGGTCGGGCCGCCGACCCCCCCTCGCGCCGACCGACGCCCTCCCGCCGCTTCGCGCCCGTGGCACCCGCACCGAGCCATCCGAGTGCCACGTGCTCTCAGATGTCGAAGTCCGGCGCACCGCTCGGATCCGGGCTTGCGGGCGCGCCGATGCGCAGCTTGGGAGGGTCGAGCGCCACGCGGCTCCCCGGTGGCACCGACGCCGTGAGGAACGTCGCGCCGCCGATCACGCTCCCGCGACCGAGCACCGTGTCGCCGCCGAGCACGGTCGCGCCCGCGTAGATCGTCACGTCATCCTCCACGGTCGGGTGACGCTTGGACGCGCCGACCACGCGACCGCTCGTGTCCCGCTTGAGCGAGAGCGCGCCGAGTGTCACGCCCTGGTAGATGCGCACCCGTGCGCCGATGTGCGTCGTCGCCCCGATCACGACGCCCGTGGCGTGATCGATGAAGCACCGATCGCCGATTCGGGCCGCCGGGTGGATGTCCGCGCCCGTCTCGGTGTGCGCCCACTCGCTCATGATGCGGGGCATCAAAGGCACACCGAGCATGTAGAGCTCGTGCGCGATGCGGTGCACCGTGACGGCCCGGTAGCCTGGGTAGCTCAGGATGATCTCGTCGAGCGAGCCGGCCGCGGGGTCTCCATCGAGCGCAGCCTGCGCGTCCAGCACGAGCCTGCGGCGGATCTCCGGCAGCTGCGCCAGCAACTTCCGCGTCAGATCCTGTCCGTGCTCGCGGCACCGCGGCTGATCGAGCTGCGCGCTCGCTTCGTCCTCGAAGCAGAGACAGCGCTCGATCTGTCGCTCGAGCTTGTCTCGCAGCTGCGCGACGAGGTTGCCCGTGTGGTAGGCGAGGTTCTCGTCCGTGAGATCGAGGCGGCCGAAGTAGCCGGGGAAGAGCACCTCGAAGAAGAGGTTCAAGATCTCGACGATCTCCTCGCGCGATGGGAGGAAGCGCTTGTTGACGTGCTGTGCGCGGCCGTCGGTTCGGTAGCTGAGGAGCAGCGCGTCGACAGTCTCGCGCAGGCCGCCCTTGCCGGATGGGTCCATGGCTCAGCTCACCGGAAGCATCGTCTCGACCTCGCCGAACATGCCCTCGAAGAGCGCGCCCGAGAGGTAGCGCTCTCCCGAGTCCGGAAGGACCACGACGATGGTCTTGTCCTCCCACTTCGGATCCCTCGCCAGGCGCAAGGCGGCGGTCATCGCGGCGCCACAGGAAATCCCGCAGAGGACGCCCTCTTCACGCGCGAGCCGCCGCGCCATCGCGATGGCCTCGTCGTTCGAGACCGTCTCGACCTGGTCGACGAGCGAGAGATCGAGGTTCCTCGGCACGAACCCGGCGCCGATGCCCTGGATCTTGTGGGGGCCCGGCGCGAGATCCTGACCAGCGCGCGTCTGGGAGATCACGGGCGAGTGGATCGGCTCGACCGCCACGGAGTGGAGCGTCCTGCCCTTGATCTGCTCGAAGAACCGAGACACCCCCGTGAGGGTCCCGCCCGTGCCGACACCGGCGACGAACACATCGACGTCCCCGCCAGTATCCTCCCAGATCTCCGGGCCCGTGGTCGTCTCGTGGATCGCCGGGTTGGCGGGGTTCTCGAACTGCCGAACCGGAACGTACCGGTCGGGGCTCTCGGCCACGAGCTGCTCGGCCTTGGCGATCGCGCCCTTCATCCCCTTGGCGCCTTCGGTGAGCACGAGCTTGGCGCCGAGCGCGGTGAGCACCTTGCGGCGCTCCATGCTCATCGTCTCGGGCATCGTGAGCACACACCCGATGCCGCGCGAGGCGGCCGCGAACGCGAGCGCGATGCCGGTGTTGCCGCTCGTCGCCTCCACGATCGCCTTGCCCGGTCCGAGGAGCCCCTTGGCCTCCGCATCCCAGATCATCGCGGCGCCGATCCGACACTTGACCGAGTACGCCGGGTTGCGACCCTCGATCTTCGCCAGGACGTTCGCCCGGGCCCCATCGAGGACGCGGCGAATGCGGACGAGAGGGGTCTTTCCGATGCTCCGGCTGTTGTCGTCGGCGACGTTGGGGTAGGTCTTCATGGCGGGGAAGCTACCATGCGGTCCGTGCGTGGCCGCGAGCAGTTCCTCGAGGTGATGGCGACAGGCGCGCTCACGCCGCTGCTCCTGCCCCTGTCCTGGCTCGTCCGACGCGCCGTGCCGCTCGAGGACGCCGAGCTCGCGATCGGCTTCGTCGCCTTCCACGCGGCGCACGTCCTCAACGATCCGCACTTCGCGGTGACCTATCTCCTCTTCTACGAGGACGCCGCCGAGCGCGCGCGCTCGCCCGGGATCGCGCTCTCACAGCGCGTGCGCTGGCTCCTCGCCGGCGTGGTGACCCCGCTGGCGCTCGTCGCGTGGATCGGCTGGTCCCTCGCGGAGGGCTCGGCCGAGCTCCTGGGCCTGCTCGTGCAGCTCATGTACCTCGCGGTCGGCTGGCACTACGGCAAGCAAGGATTCGGCGTTCTCACCGTGCTGTCGGCGCGCCGAGGTGTCTCGTTCACGACCTGGGAGCGGCGCGCGCTCCTCGGCCACGTCTACACCGCGTGGGCCTTCGCGTGGGCGAGCCCACCCCTCGCTGCGGGTGAGTACGAGGAGCGGGGCGTCGTGTACTGGGCGCCCGAGCGCCCCGAGGCCTTCACGGTCGCGGCAGGTGTCGCGCTCGCGCTGAGCACGCTCGTGATGGTGACCGTGCTCGCGCAGAAGGCGCGGCGCGAAGGCTCGCTGCCGTGGTGGCCGATCGCGGCGTATCTCTCCACGCTGTGGCTCTGGAGCATCGGCTCCGCGCTCGACCCGCTGGTGCGCTACGTGATCCCGGCGTTGCACGCGGTGCAGTATTTCTACTTCGTGGCGCTGCTCCGGTGGACCGAGGCGCGGAGCGAGGAGGGCCCGCCGCGCTTCGGCCGACCCGCGACGAGCCGAATGCTCGCGCTCGCCCTCGGGGCGCTGGCCCTCGGTTGGGCGCTCTTTCGCGGCATCCCGGCGCTGCTCGATGGGGAGCTCGTCGAGCGCGGCGGCTGGGGTCGCCTCGGCGCCACACCCTTCTTCGCAGCGTTCTACGTGGCGGTGAACGTCCACCACTTCGCGATGGACGCGGTGATCTGGAGGCGCGAGCACGCCCCGACGCGCTGGCTCCTGGCGCGCGAGCCACGCCCGCTTCCGGAGCCGACGACGTCGCGCGATCCGGCCGGAGACGAGCCGGCATGACAAGCCCGCGGAGCGTCGGTCCTTTCACAGGTTCGCCAGTGGATCGTCCGCATCGAAGCGACTCCGGTGGTCGATCCGCGCGCCGACCCGTTCAGAATCCGTCGCGCTCATCCCACCCCATGCAGTAGCGAGCGTTGATCTCCGAGACGGAACGCAGGACGCGCGCGCCGCGCGGCGTGCGGTGCACGTAGGCATCGATCCCGAAGGGACCGTGGTAGCCGGCGTCGAGCAGCGCCTGCCCGACGCGCTCGGCCGCGCTCCCGAGCGGCGTGGCGAAGCCCAGACAGTCCTCGGCCTCGATGCGGCCCGAGCGCAGGAAGCGGCCGCGCCCGTCCGTGGTCTGCGCGCGAAAGCCCGTCAGCTCGACGCCGCGCCCGCGCCGAGCCCAGCCGTACACACAGAGCTCCTTCTCGATCCCGATCTCGGGCTCGAGGTAGAGGGGCGCGAGACCGAGCGCTCGCCGCGCCCAGCCGCAGTCCTCCGCCGAGAGCGCGCCGCTCGTGATCGTACGCTGTCCGCGGCCCGCGGCGCCGAGTCCCTTCTTGAGACGCCACCGACCGGTCGGGCTCGGCCGCGCGACGAAATCGATCACGTCCTCGAGGCGCGTCGCGATGCCCGTCGGCTCGAGCTCACCGCGCGAGAGCTCCGCCGCGAAGCCTCGCTCGTTCACGCGACGAACGACCTCGATGGGAGGAGTGTCGGGCAACACGAGGCCCGCACGCCGCGCGGCCGCCACGGCGCGGGGCGTCGGACACCAGAGGCGCGCCTCGGTGCCGCGAGGGATCTCGGCGCCCGGATGGACGAGCACACCGCCCTCGGGCAGCCGCGCCTCGTGGGCCAGGGCGTCGAGCCGGGCAGCGAGCGCGGTCGGGATGGTCCAGCGAGCGCCCGCCTCGAGCTCGTGCTCGGCATCGAGGTTGAGGATGAAGGCGAGCGAGGGCTGCACCCGCGCGTTCTACAGCGCGCGGGGGCATGGCGCGACGGACGAGCGAGGCGCGGCCCGGCCTCGTTCCCCGCAGAGCTCCTTGCTGGGCGCCGCTACACGCCCGGCCTCGAAGGAGGCTCGCGGTCGAGGTCCGAGAGCCGGCTCACGCTGGCGAGCGCGCCACCGGTCTTGCGCGCGAAGACCCGCTGCGCAGGGTAGATGCCGCGGTGCCCGGTGAGGACGTACGCGAGAACACCGACGATGAGGACGTGCGGAAAGACGGCGGCGCCCACGAGCTCGACCGCCATCATCGAGAGCGCCAGAGGCGTGTTCGAAGCCGCCGCGAAGACGGCCGCCATGCCGACTGCGGCGCCGAGGTCGATGGGGAGCTCGAGTGCGCGCGCGAGGACGTTGCCGAGCGTGGCGCCGACGAAGAAGAGCGGCGTGACCTCTCCCCCGAGAAAGCCGGCGCCGAGCGTGATCGCGGTGAAGAGGAGCTTCGCGGCGAACGCATGCGTGGGAAGTGCGGGGTCCTCGAAGGCGCGAACGATCGTGGGCACGCCGAGGCCGAGGTAGTCGCTCGTCCCGAACATCTGCCAGAGCGCGACGATCGCGAGCCCGCCGATCAGCAGGCGCATCGGAAGTCGCGGAACACGGCGCTCGCCTTCCCGCTTGAGCCAGTGCGTGAGCTCGACGAAGGCCACGGTCGTCGCTGCGATCGCGGCGGCGAAGACGAGCCACTTGCCGATGACGAGGGGGCTCAGCGCGAGCGGACCGACGACCGGGAACCTGGTGTGCTCGATCCCCAGCGCCCGGGTCGTGAGGTCACCGACGACCGACGCCGTGAGCGCAGGCACGAGGGCGCGGAGCTCGAGCCGACCGAGCGCGAGCACCTCCATCCCGAACACGGTGCCCGCGACGGGCGTCCCAAAGACGGCACCGAATCCTCCAGCGATACCCGCCGCGAGGAGCTCACGGCGGAGCGGCCCCGAGACGCCGAGGCGATGCGCGAGCCAGTCGGCGAGGCTCGCGCCCATCTGCACCGCGGTGCCCTCGCGCCCCGCGCTGCCTCCGAAGAGATGGGTCGATACGGTACCGAGCAGGACCATCGGCGCCATGCGCGCGGGCAGCTCGGGACCACCCTCGTGGATGGTGTCCAGGATCAGGCCCGTACCGGCGTGGACCGCCCGGCCCCAACGCTCGTGCACCCAGCCCATCCCGAGACCCGCGACCGGCAACAAGAACACGAGCTCCTCGTGCTCTCCGCGGAGGTTCGTCGCGAGCTCGAGCAGCCACAGGAAGAGAGCGGAGGCCGCGCCACACGCGAGCCCGACGAGGGCTCCGAGACCGACCTGGAGCGCGAACTGTCGGGCGACGGCATGCATCCCGCGACACTCGCACGGGTGGGCTCTTCGTGCGCCCACCGACCGAGAGGAGGGCCTCCGCGGTCACGCCCCGTGAGTCTCGTCATGGTGCGGGTGTGCTGCGTCGGCTATCGCCGCGGCGGCATGGACATCCACCTCATCGTCGGTAGCGAGTCGGGCAACACCGAGATGGTCGCCGACTGCGTGACGAGCGCGCTCGAGGAGCTCGGTCACAGCGTCTCGCGCTTCGCCGGGGGCAGCCCCGAGGACGCCGCGCTCGGCGACAAGAGGGTCGTCTTGATCTGCTGCTCCACGACGGGCATCGGCGACATCCCGCAGAACGTCGAGCCGCTGTACGAGGCCCTCGTCGCGTCGCGGCCGAGCCTCGCGCATCTGCGTTACGGCTTGATCGGTCTGGGCGACCGCAACTACAAGGACAGCTTCCTCGGTGGCCCGAAGAAGTGGGACGCCATCTTCGCGGAGCTCGGCGCCCGGCGCGTGGGCACGCCGCTCGAGCTCGACGCGACGGACAACCCGACGCCCGACGAGGACGCCGTGGCCTGGCTCCCGGGTTGGCTGGCCACGCTCGAGGGGTGAGCCTCAGGCCTCTCCGCGCTG
>JBKDQC010000421.1:0-6426 GCA_046342295.1 Deltaproteobacteria bacterium
CTCGAGGCCTCCTCGAAGCGCACGGCGAGCGAAGCGAGCACCTCCGTGCGGTGCCGGTCGGCGAGCGCCGCGACGAGCGCCTCCTTGTTGGGAAAGTACTGGTAGAGCGAGCCGATGCTGACGCCGGCGCGCCGCGCGACCGCGTTCGTCGAGAGCGCGTCGTAGCCCTCGGTCGAGAGGATGTGAGCGCTCGCTCGCAGGATGGCGTCGACGGTGACCGTCGCGCGCTCCTGGACGGGTCTCTTTCGGGGGCTCGTGGAGGGACGCGGGGAGGGCATCGCGACGACCAGTCCGTGGCGTGAATGCGAGCGGAAGCTCACAGGATGACCGACCACGAGCGCCACGCCACCGGACGGGGGGTCGAGGTCAGGGAGCAACAAGCATGGCGAGCCCTTCGCCGCGCCCGCGCATCCCATCGGATGGTCGGCCTCTGCGTCGACGCGTCTTCCGGTGGGCGCCGTCCGAGGCAGGCGAGTCGGTCCGCATCTTCCTCGCCGCCCATGGCGCTGGGGTGGTCGAAATGTGAGCAACCGCTCGCGACATGGCGTCGTCGCGGCCACCCCGGTTCGCCCAACCCCGCTCCGACGTCGGTGTTCGTGAGGATCGCGCGGGTGCATCCCGGCGGCGGCGGTTTGCGAGTCGTCCGAATGCGAGCATTCGCTCACAATGAGACCCCTGCGGCGAGCGACGCCGCGAGACGAGGAGGATCCATGGAGCTCCTGAAGACGATCCGCCGCAACGCCGCGTTCCTGAGAGCGTACGTCGCGTTGACCCGTGACCCGGGTCAGCTCGGGGTGGTGTTCTCGCTGCGCGACGCGCTCGACGATCCCAAGGTGATCGGCGAGGTCGCGACCGCGCTCCGACGAGACCCGCACCTCGCGCGCGCGTTGGACGAGCGGCCGCGCCTGCCCCCGCTCGCGCTCGAGGAGCTCGCGCGCCTTCCCGCGGGCTCGCTCGGCCGCACCTTCGCGGACGAGATGCGCGCCCGCGGGCTCGACCCCGCCGCGCTGCCGCGCATGGAGGCGCACGACGAGATCGGATACTTCCCGGCCCACCTCTACGAGACCCACGATCTCTGGCACACGGTGACTGGCTTCGAGACCGACGTGGCCGGCGAGCTCGGCCTGCAGGCGTTCTACGCGGCGCAGCTCGGGGGCCCGCTGCCCTACGCGATCCTGTCGGCGGGGCTGCTCAACACCGTGATCTCGGGGATGGACGACCGCGATCGACGGCTCGACGCCGTGGGACGCGGCTGGCTGCTCGGGCGTCGTGCGCGACCGCTCTTCGGTGTGCGCTGGGCCGAGCACCTCGCTCGACCCCTCTCGGAGGTCCGCGCCTCGCTCGGGCTGCCCGAGGAGCCGCAGCGCGTCTCGTTCGACCTCGCGCCCGACGCCGGCGCCCGGCCGATCGTCGCGGCCTGACGGCTCGGGCCCCGACCGTTCGGGTCCCGGGCCGCGGCCCCGAGGCGTGCGTGCCGCCGCGTGTATAGTCGGACGGTGATCGAGCGACGAAGTCTCTGGTCCGTGCGCACCCGGCGGCGCCGCGGCGCGTCGCGCGCGCTCCTCGCGTGCGCGTCCTCGTGGGCGCTCGCCGCGCTCGGGTGTGGCGCCAACGCGCCACGGCCCGAAGACCCGGGCCCGCCGTCGGACACCGTGACCCTCTCGATCGTCGGCACGAACGATCTGCACGGTCACCTCGAGGTGCTCCCCGCCTTCTCCGGCTACCGCGAGAGCTTGCGCGCGGCGCGCGCGGCGGAGGGCGGCGGCGTCGTGCTCCTCGATGGAGGGGACATGTTCCAGGGCACGCTCGAGTCGAACCTCGCCGAGGGTGCACCGATCGTGGAGGCCTACGCAGCCCTCGGCTACGACGCGGTCACGATCGGGAACCACGAATTCGACTACGGCCCCGCCGGCGAGCGCGCGACCCCGCGCGAGGGCGATGACCCGCGCGGTGCGCTCCGGGCGCGCGTCGCGGAGGCGCCATTCCCGTTTCTGTCCGCGAACCTCCTCGCGCGCGCGGACGGCTCGCCCGCCGTGCTCGGGACGGCCGAGCGCCCCGTGCTGCCGACGATGCGCCTCGAGCGCGCAGGCATCGCGATCGGCGTGATCGGCGTGAGCACAGAGCAGACCCTGACGACCACGATCGCCGCGAACGTCGCGGATCTCGCGGTGCGGCCGCTCCTCGACGCGGTCCTCGAGCACGCGCGCAGGTTGCGCGAAGAAGGCGCGGCGCTCGTGCTCGTCGCGGCGCACGCGGGCGGCCGCTGCGAACGCTTCGAGGACCCGCGCGATCTCACGTCGTGCGACGACGGCGAGGAGATCATGGCGCTCGCGCGCGGGCTCGGCCCCGGCGCGGTCGACGTCATCGTCGCCGGCCACACGCACCAGGGGATGGCGCACCTCGTGAACGACATCGTCATCCTCGAGTCGTTCTCGTACGGGCGCGCGTTCGGGCGGGTGGACGTGACGCTCGAGCGCGCCAGCGGCCGCGTCCTGTCGCGCGAGATCGCGCGGCCCACGCCACTCTGCCGCGGCGAGGCCTGCGAGGACGTGCGCTACGAGGGCCGCCCGATCGTGCCCGATCCGCAGGTCGCGCGCATCGTCGCGCTCGCCACGGCGGGGTCGGCCGCGCTGCGCGCCCAGCCGCTCGGGGTGACGCTCGAGACCGAGATCACGCGCGCCGGACCGGCGGAGAGCGCGCTCGGCAACCTGTTCACCGATCTCATGCGCGCCGCGCGGCCGGAGGCCGACGTCGCGCTCTACAACGGCGGCGGCCTGCGCGCGGACCTCCCCGCCGGCCCGCTCGTCTACGGCTCGTTCTACGAAGCCCTTCCCTTCGACAACCGCTTCGCGCACGTCCGCATGAGCGCGGCCGACCTCGCGCGCATGCTCGTGCGCAACGCCTCGCGCGACACGAGCTTTCTCTCGATCTCGGGCGTGCGCGCGGAGCTCCGCTGCGCGGGAGAGACGCTCGTCGCCACGCTCTCGCGCGACGATGGCCGCCCGATCCCCGAGGCCGAGCTGCTCGATGTCGTCGTCTCCGATTTCCTCGCGACCGGTGGCGATGGCGTGCTGAGCGAGCTCCGCGCCCAGGAGGGCGCCGTCCGCCTCGAGGACGATCCGCCGCTCCGCGAGGCCATGGTCGAGGTGCTGCGCGCGCGGGGGGGTCGCCTCTCCGCGTCGACGCTCCTCGACCCCGCGCGGCCCCGTGTCGCGCTGCCTTCGCGGCGGCCCGTGAGGTGCCAGGGGCGCGACGCCGCGAGGTGATCACGATCGCGCGGGGCGCGCGCTCCCCGCATGGTTCATGCTGTGGCCCGCGTGGCCTCCCAGACGACAAGCCCTTGGTCGCGCCGCGCGCTCACGTTTTCGCTCGTGTGGCTCGCGGCCGTGCTCGGCACCGCGCTCGCTCCGCTGCTGCTCGGGCTCGCGCTCACGCACGATGTCGTCCGGTTCGCGGCTTCGAGGCGGCCCTTCATGCTGGTCCGCCTCGTGACCTTCGCGCTCTTCTACGCGTGGGCCGAGCTCGCCGGGCTGTGCCTCCTCGGAGGCGTCTGGGTCGTGTCCCGCTTCGAGCGTGAGCCGGCCGCGTCGCTCGTCGCGCGGACCTACGACGTGCAGCTCCGCTGGGCCTCCGCGCTCTTCGTGTTCGCGCGCTCGCTGCTGTCTCTGGGCTTCGAGGTGGAGGGAGACGACGCGGTGGAGCCCGGGCCCGTGATCCTGCTCCTCAACCACGCGAGCCTCCTCGACACGCTCCTCCCGACGATCTTCGTGACGGGCGCACACGGCATGCGCCTTCGCTTCGTGCTCAAGGACGAGCTGCTCGTCTCTCCGTGTCTGGACGTGGCCGGCCTGCGCCTGCCCAACGTCTTCGTCGATCGCTCCTCGACGCAGACGGCGCGCGAGCTCGAGCGGATCCGCGCCTTGTCCGATGGCCTCGGGCCGCGCGAGGGGGCCATCCTCTACCCGGAAGGCACCCGCATGACGCCGAGCAAGCGGGAGCGCGCGCTCGCGCGGCTCGCCGCCGAGGACCCCGCGCTGCACGCCGAGGCTCGGAAGCTCGAGCGCCTGATGCCTCCCCGCTTCGGGGGCACCGGCGCGCTCCTCGACGGCGCCCCGGAGGCGGACGTTCTCTTCCTCGCGCACCGCGGCCTCGAGGGCTTCGCGCACTTCGAAGATTTCCTCGCAGGCTCCCTCGTCGGCTCCACCATCCGCCTCCGCTTCACACGCGTGCCCCGACACGAGGTGCCGACCGACCGCGAAGGCCGCGCGCGCTGGCTCCTCCACGAGTGGCAGCGGCTCGACGCGTTCGTCTCGGAGGGGCGCGGAGGCTCCGATGGGGGCGTCACCCAGCTCCGCCGCGGGGCCGACGACGTGCGACGGCTCGAGCCGCCCCGGAGGCGGCCCACCCCGGCCCCGTGACCGCTCGCGCGGTCGCGGAATGGCAGGCGCGTCCGAGCGCGTCTGCGCGAAGATGGCCCAGCACGCGATGAACGACGAATCCCGCCCTGAGCTCGCGCCCGCTGCGCCGATGCGCGTTGGCGGAGAGCGGCCGATCCCGTGGCGCGCGCGCGCGCTGCCGGTGCTCGATCGCTGGCTGGTCGTCGCAGCGGTGGGCGCCCTGCTCGTCGCGGCGCTGCGCCTCGTGCCGAGCCAGACTCCGTTCCCGCTCTCGGCGATCGAGGCCGAGGGTCGCTGGGCCGCGCTGCTCGCCGTGCTCGGTCTGGGCGCGGCGCTCTGGAGGCGCTCGCCGCGCACCGGAGCCGCGTGCGGCCTGGCGTGCGCGATCTTGGTGCCGTGGTCGCTCGAGTGGCTGCCGGTGTTCGCGGGTCGCCGGGTGGGGCTACCGGTGGAGCTGCGCGTGCTCTCGACGAACGTGCTCGCGCCGAGCCCGACACCCGCGCTCGCGCGCGAGATCCGCGACTCGGGCGCGGACGTGGTGCTGGTGCAGGAGGCCTCGACCGAGTGGTGGTCGTTGCTCGAGCGCGAGGGCGTGCTCGCGCGCTATCCGCACCGCGTGGAGGAGACGCACTCGTTTCGCGAGGATTACATGGGGATCGCGATCCTCTCGCGCCTGCCGTTCGTCGCCTCCGGCATCGCCGACCTGGGCGGCGTCCCGCGCGCGTGGGCAGACGTCCGCACGGAGGCGGGCTCGGTCGTGCGCTTCCACTGCATCCACACGTGGCCACCGTTCATGCCCGAGCTGCTCGATCGACACGTCCGCCAGATGGATCGACTGCGCGCGCTCGTCGCCGCCGATCGACGCGATCCCTCGATCGATGCGCTCGTCGTGGGCGGTGACTTCAACGCGAGCCCGATGTCGTTCCAGTACCGGCGCCTGCGCGACGCCGGCCTCGTGAGCGCGCACGAGCGCGTCGGGCGCGGCTTCGCGACGACGTGGCCGAACCTCGCGGTGCCCATCCCGCCGATGCGGCTCGATCACGTCTTCGTCGCAGGCCGCATTGAGCCGGTGTCCGTGCGTGAAGGCGAGGGCGAGGGCAGCGACCACCTCCCCGTCTTCGTGGAGCTCTCGCTGGACCCGTGACTCGTGCGGTGAAACGCGGGCCCTTGACGCGTGGCGCGGGTGGCAACACTTCCCTCCCACCGCGTCGATCGGTTCGGAACGCTCGCGCGTACGAGGCCTCATGACACGCCGCGAACTCCTAGGGCTCCTCGCTTCCGTGCCCCTCCTCGGACACGCCCTCTCGGCATGCGACGAGGCCCTCGGCCAGGATGGCCCTTGGCCGGGCCCGTCCGCGCCGCGCTCGTACCGGACCGATCCACCGCCTCCGGCCGGCGAGCGGCTCACGCTCTCGGACGAACAATGGCGCCAGCGCCTGACGCGCGAACAGTACGCAATCCTACGCGCGCAGCGCACGGAGCCGTCGTTCTCCTGCGAGCTGTGGCAGGAGCATCGCGCCGGCCGCTTCTATTGCGGAGGCTGCGGAGCGCCGCTCTTCTCATCGCGTCACAAGTTCGAGTCGGGCACGGGCTGGGCCTCGTTCTTCCAGCCCATCGAAGCCGGACGGGTGAGCGAGCACCGCGACGCGAGCCACGGGATGGTGCGGACCGAGGTCCGCTGCGCGCGCTGCGACGGTCACCTCGGTCACGTCTTCGACGACGGGCCGCCCCCGACGGGCCTGCGCTACTGCATCAACGGCTCGATCCTCGAATTCGTGCCCGGGACGGCCTGACCGCACGGCCGCGTCGATGTGCGGGATCGGCGGCGCTTCCGCTCACAGCCCGCGCCCCGCGAGACCGAGGTCATCTTCGCGGACGAGGCCACCGCGCTCGTCGGTGCTCGCGCCAGGCCCCGCGACGTCGAAACGCGCGCCTCCGGCCGGCCTCGCGCTCACCGACATCCGCAGCGAGAGATCGACCTCGATCGGCTCCGAGAGCGTCCAGATCATCGCGTGGGTCGTCCCCGTCG
>JBKDQC010000422.1:0-4682 GCA_046342295.1 Deltaproteobacteria bacterium
CCCGAGCGGCGACGACGGCTCGCTCGAGCCCCGCGACGACCTCGCTTGAACCGCGACCGCGGCTCCGAGACCATCGAAAGTGTGCTCGGCGGCGACAGAAGCGTTCAGATCACGACCGGGAGACCCCGTTCATACCGGCTACGGTCTCGACGCTCGGCAAGCCGAGCTGCGTTTTTGCCCGGTGTCGGAGAGAGCGCGACACTGCGCCCGTGAACGCCGACATCACCGCTGCGCAAAGCCTCCTGTCGTAGCCGAGCAAGATGCGCAGTCGCCACGGGAGCGCGCACACCCACTGTCGCGCTGGCACCTCCGGGAGCACGTCGTCGACGAGGTGCGCGGCCGCGTCTGACATGCGCCGCGCGACGCACGACGAACAAAAGCCGCGCTTCTTGCACGAGAACGCGACGACCAGCTCTTGCCCGCAATCACAACACCGCAAGTGCACGAGGCCGTGCTCGAGCAGCCCGCACTCGAGATATGCCTCGACCTCGGCGACTCGCTCTTTTTCCACGCCGGCGGCCGTGATCTCGTGACGAGCGCCATCGTCTCGGTCGAGCGTCCGCCGCGCGATGTGATCCAGCAGTACGCGAGCTGAACAGCCGTCAGGCACTGCGCAAAGACCACGGGAAACTGCGTGAGGTGTTCCCGGCGGTGCCCGCGCGTCAGTGGGTGTGTTCGCTGCCGTTTTGGCTACGAGTCCGGATTGTAAGCCCTGCGCCGAGGTGCTGTCTGCGTTCATGAGCGCACTGGCACGCTCGCTCAAGCATCGCGCGAAGAAGCAGCTGAGTTTGAAGAGCGTAGATGAGGCGTTGCGCTTGAATCTGCACTTTCACGTACTGGCGCCCGACGGCGTGTCTCTGCGCTCGCTGCAGCACGGCATCGCAGTCGACGGCGCGCTCCCGGAGCCCGCCCTGCGCGAACTGATCCGCGGCCGCGTCGAGCAAGTGCATCAACTCGACCGTCGCGCGTCACGCCGCCGTGGTGTCCCCGAGCCGCTCAGGAAATCCCGGCGAGCGTGATTCGGACGCTGCGTTGCCTGCAGTTGGGACACGGGAACCGGCGCTTCCCCGCGCTCGGCACCGCCACGACCTCCTTCGAGCCGCAAGCCGGGCAACCCTGGAAGCGGTGCTCGCCTGCGCGGCAGCGGTGGACGATTCGCACGAGGCCGAGGAGGAGGAGGTGCGCCACCACAACCGCGCCGATGAATCCCAGGAAGAGAGGCAAGAAGTCCCGCACCCCCGCCAGGAAGAGCGCGGGCGGTACCAGGATGAAGAGCAGGCACCCGGCCTCGGCGGAGAAGGCGTCTGGCGCCGTCCGCTCGCTCAGGGCGCCGCAGTCGTCGCACAGGACCTGGGTCACCATGAACAAGCGGCCTCGAAGGCTCGCGCCGATCGCGGTGAAGCCCGTCGCGCGTAGCGCCTCGTGCTCCACCGGGTGCCTCATCGGCTCGATGCGACCATCCTCCGCCAGGACGGCCCGGTACCATCCCTGCGTGACGAGGCCGTCGCCGCCATCGATGACCACCGCTCCCGCGCAGCCAGGTTCTTGCGGCGTGGTCGGCCTGCACCGCTCGCAGGAAATCCGGAACACCTTCGGCATGAGCGCCCTGTCTACCGACGCCCGAGCAGCCGGCCAAGCACCCGGGCCGCTGCGTCGGCGACGGCAGTTCAAGGCGCTGTCCGCATGCCGCCGATACGCGTGTCCGCATGCCGACGATCTGCCTGTCCGCATGCCGGCGATATTCGTATTCGCGTGGGGGCGAGATCCGCAAGCGTTGACCTCGACGACCGAGGTCGGGAACCTCGTGGGGTGCGCCGAGTGGCCTATCCGTCGCGCGCGCCCTTGACGCACGACAAACGAATCGACATCGTTGCGGCGATGAACTTAGAACGTCCGTCAGAGCCGCTGCAGGTTGCGCTCTCAGGAGGCTTCTACGCGGTGGCGCTGTTCGGCGCGCTGTTCACGTTCGGGATGGCGTTGCCAGTCGTTTGGTGGATCTCGCTGCGGTATCCGCTGTTGGTCGATGTCGATGGCATCACGACGCGAGGCGGCACGCACCATCCCTGGGACTCGCTCGAGCGCACTCTCCGCTTGAGCCATGGGGGCTTCCGGCTCGTATTCCGAGACGGAGACGTAAACGTGGCCCTCGGCATGCTCGCGCAGCCAATCTTCCTGCTCGAGCAACTCCAGCGCTTCGGCGTCGGCACCGGCGTGAACATGACCATCACTCGCGGCCGCGGGGTTGTGCGCTGACGACGAAGCGGGATCACAGCGAAGCGATCGCCAACAGAGGTCGCCATACCCGAGCTGCGGCAGCGCCCGCCGCTCGCCAAGAGTCGCTCGCTCGGGTCGCGTATCCACACACGCTGTCGCTCGGCGAGCCCAGTCTAGGAGTGCGCTGGGAAATGCGGCACTCCACCAGGTTTGGTGGGGAGCTGAGCGAGGCTGAAAAGTGTTCGTGGGGTTGAACCAGAAGGGTTTCGTTCGGGTCGAGGCGTCGTGGTGACGCAGTACTTCGTGCGCACGGACCACGGTACGGTTTCGTTCTCTACGCCAACCACACCGAGGCCCGATGCGCGCGACGACGCTATTGCGTTTGCTGTCACGACTCCACCCCCAGCACACCGTCGTGGAGGCCTTCGAGTTCGCGGCGGACCACAAGACGCTCGTCCTCGACGTGAAGCCAACGACGCGCGTCCCCGTGTGCGGCGTCTGCGAGAAGCGCGGCCCGGTGCACGACCATCGGTGCCGCGTTTGGCGCCACACCGACCTCGGCGAGACCCTGGTGCACCTGCGCGCGAGGCTGGCGCGGGTCGTGTGCCCAGCTTGCGGCGTGACGACGCAGAAGGTGCCGTGGGCGGGGCACGGTGCCTGGCATACGTACGACTTCGAGGACTTGGTTGCGTACAAGGCCCAGGGCACGGACCGAACGCGCGTGGCGAGCGAGATGCGCATCTCGTGGAACACGGTCGGGACGATCACCATGCGTGTCGTCGAGCGGCTTCTGAACAAGAAAGACCGACTCGACGGGCTGAGCAGGATCGGTCTGGACGATCTCTCCTACCGCAAGGGGCACCATTACATCAGCGTCGTGGTGGACCACGATGCCGGTCGCCTCGTGTGGGCGGGCGAGGGGCGGACAGGGGAGACGATCGCCCGGTTCTTCGACGAACTGGGGCCCGAGCGAGCGGCGGCGATCACGCTCGCGACGATCGACATGTCGGCGAGCTACGAGGCGGCGCTGAGGAAGCACGCGCCCAACGCGGAGGTGGTGTTCGACCGGTTCCACGTTCAGCGGCTCGCTCACGACGCCCTGGACGAGGTGCGGCGCGAGATCATGCGTGGCCTCAAAGGAACGCCGGAGGGTAAGGCCATGAAGCAGTCGCGTTGGGCCCTGCAGCGCAACGTCGAGAACGAGACGCCGAAGGACAAGGCGAAGCTGTCCGCGGTCATGTCGACCAACCAGCCGCTGTTCCGCGCGTATCTGTTGAAGGCCACTCTCGTCGCGATCCTCGATGGCCTGTCGGTGGAGGAGGCACGCACTCGTCTTGAGGGATGGGTCGCGTGGGCCGCTCGCTCGCGCCTGCAGCCCTTCGTCCGTGCGGGCCGAACGATCCGCAAGCACATGGAGGGCATCCTCGCGTACGTCCGCACACGACTCTCGAATGGGCGCTCCGAAGGCTTCAACGGGAAGGCCAGAGTCGTGACGAGACGCTCGTTCGGATTTCACTCCGCAGCGCCGTTGATCGCCACGCTCTATCTCTGCTGTTCGGGCCTCAAGCTGTCGTCCCGTCATCCGTGAGTCCCTGTTCCACGGCCACCAAACCAGGTGGAGACCCTGGTCTCGGAGGTGCTCATCGAGGTCAAGCGTTGGTCGGGGGTTGGCCTGCCGGGGGGCTTCGCGCGCTTGAGCGCCTCGTGGGCGCTCGTCGCCGTGCTGCGGTCGCACGTATGCCTTGGCACGCGCTCCTCGCACCGCGGCGGTCAGGCGTCGAAGTCGAAGCCTTGCTGCGGTGGCCCTCTGGCGGGGCGGATGGGCTCGAACTGGCGAGGCAAGCCCTTGGCGCGAAGCAGGCAGGCCAGGCCCTTCCTTTCGAACATGGTCGCCTCGTCGTTCGGGGCGATGAGCCGCGAACCAGAGACACAGCATCCGGTGGCCAGAGGGGACGCGAGGAAGTCCAGCCCGAGCCCATGCTTCATGAGCTCGCAGAACGTCCTGGGTGGTATTGGCCCCAGTTTATCCCGATGGCTCGGGGAGGGCCGAGACGCCTCAGAGGGACTCTTTCAGCAGCTCCTCGAGTCGCACGCGTTGCACCGCGTCGAGGATGCGGGGGAACTTCTGTTGAAGCCCGCGTTGGCCGATGGCGGCCGCGAATCGGTCAGCGGTTCCGCGGGGAAGCGCCACGAGCGCGAGGGGGAGGATTCCGACCCCTCCGTGCCAATGACTCGCGAGACAGTCCCCTCCTCGAATCGTTTGTAGCGATGGCGGAGAATGGACGTCCCCCGCATGCCGAAACCACCCAGTCGACAGCCCGAAAGGGGACCGTAGTCCGTACGAATTGTACCCCGGATGGTAACGGGAGCCTCTCACGGTCGCGATGCATTCCTGAGGAGGGCTCTCATCGGGCGGTGCGGACCGTAGCCCGGACAAACGGCCCCTGGGTTGCGTGATCGGAACGTCC
>JBKDQC010000423.1:0-2139 GCA_046342295.1 Deltaproteobacteria bacterium
CCCACGCCGAGCTCCTGGGGGCCTGCGTCGCGCCGTACGGGCCCGTCCACCTCGTAGCCGTCGCTCACGGACTCGCACGAGACCGTGCCGTGCTCGCGCCAGACGAGGGCCTCGATGTCCCAGCGCCCGGGCGCGAGCCTGCGCGCCCCGACCGGCCCCGGCGACTCGCACGTGCTCGTGAGGAGCACGCTCGCGCCGCGTCGACGCAGCCGATTCGCGCGTCCGGATGCACGCTCGGTAAGACAGGTGATCGCTCGAGGTGACGGCGGCCGTCGCGAACGACGACCTCCTGCCGCTCCCAGGCCCGCTCGCGCCCGAGCCGGCGGCGCGGGGATGGAGACCGTGGGCCGATCTATTCCGACTGGGCTCCCAAGCCCGCGCGGGCCCAGCGCTCGAGGCCACGCACGTCGAGGCCGGCCTGCGCGAAGCCGGGCACGAGCACCTCGCGCACCACCTCGTCGAGCGCCGCGCGCACGGCCTCGGCGCGGGGTACGCCGTGCGCCTCGTAGGCCTCGGTGTGTGACGCCGCGCTCGCGCGCCACTCCCGCAGGTTGGCGGTCGTGAGGGGCACGAGCCAGTCGGAGATCGCCGCGCGCCGCGCGGCGGGCAACGTGGAGACATAGGCCCAGCCGAGGCGGGCGTGATCGACCTCGTCGCGCAGCAGCTCGTTCAGCGCGGCGCGCGCGAGCGGGCTCGTGGCGCCGCGGTGCGCGGTCGTGAGGTAAGCGCTCGCGAAGGTCTCGTTGAGCGCGCACTGACCGATCACGAAGAGCGCGCGACGCTCGTCCTCGCTCGCCGCGAGGGCGTGCGCGGGCTGCTGCGGCGGCAGCGCCGGTGGCGGCTCGACGGCGCGTCCAGCGTAGCGAGCCGCAAGCTCGAGGCAGAGCGCGCGGTGACGGTGCTCGTCGTCCACGGCGCGCGCCGCGAGCGCGACGAGGGCCGGCTCGGCCCCGAGCGCGCCGAGGGCCTCGTGGACGATCGCGAACGACGTGGCGACGCGCAGCTCCGTGGCGGACTGCATCCACCAGAGCTGCGTCAGAGCCCGCGCGAGCGAAGGGTCGAGCGACGCGAGCTCGTCCGTCGCATCCGGCAACGCACGGCTCGTCACCCGGCCCCCCCAGCGTCCGGTCGGCGAGAGCATGGGACGCAAGAGCGCGCTCACGACGCCGGCCCCACGATGCAACAACGGTCGAGGTCCGGCATGTCGGGCGTGGAGCCCTCGAGATAGCGACACCCGTAGACGAGGCCGTCGCGCGAGACGTGGAAGGTGCCCTTGGTCGTCGGCCAACCCGGCTCGCACGCGCGAGGATCCGTGAGCAAGCCCGCGTCGTCTCCGGCAGGCGCAGCGTCGGGCTCGGCGAGGACCCACGCATCGGCAGCCGGCGCTGACGCGTCGCGCGGTGCGAAGCCGGCGTCGTCCGCGCGCGGCAGCGCCGCGTCGTCAGCCGTGTCGTCGTCGGGCGCGCCTGCGTCGCCGCTCGGCGCAGAGTGTGTGGTCGCGCAGCCCTCGACGAGGAACGAGCTCGAGAGCACGAGCGAGCAGAAGAGCCGATGTCGCATGGAGCCTCCCTCTCGCCTCATCGTGGGCGCAAGCACGTCATCCGAGAAATCGATGCGAAGAATCCGGGCCATCCGCCGGTCCGATGGAGTCCGGGCGTGGCCCGTCTTCTCGAACCTCGTCTCGCGGACGACAGAGTTCTGACCCGGCGCGGGCTGCGCGGGAACGCACGATGGCGCACGTGGGCCGTGCGCAAATCCACAGCATGGCGTGCGGCGGGGAAGGCGCTCCCCGCTCAGGGCAGGACCTCGAGCACGAGCGACCCCTCGCCTGCGATGGGGCGGCAGCGCGCGCGCTCGCAGCCGTAGGCCGCGATCCGCGCGCGCAACACGGTGGTTCCGATCGCGCGCGCGAGCACCGGGATCCGCAGACGTGCGTGGGTGCTCCCCTCGGTGTCCTCGAGGACGTCTGCGTCGATCGAGAGCAAGCGTCCGCGCACCACCTCGACCGCGGGCCCGTCGGAGGTGGGCGTGAGCATGAAGGGCCCGCGCGCGCCGCCGCGCAGGCGCACGTGCGCGACGATCTCGGACGGTTGTCCCGTGTGCAGCGGGCTCGAGGGTGCCGCGAGCCCGACCTCGACG
>JBKDQC010000424.1:0-1698 GCA_046342295.1 Deltaproteobacteria bacterium
CTCGGCTGGCTGACCCCCGCCGAGTACCGCGCCTCCCGCCTCGCAACCCCACTCGCTCACGCCGCGTGACTCATGCCGTCCGTGCACGACACACCCGAATCCCGTGCACGCAAGTGTCTTGACGGAAGGGGGACACTGCACCAGCGCGGCCGGCTATCGACCCAGCCCACGCAGAGCAGCTCTTCGACGAGGTCGCCATAGGGCACGTGCGGCCCGCAGTCCTTCTTGAAGGTCACGAGCCACACGCTCTCGGTCCGCGCTTGATGCTTGGTCAGCCACGCCCGCAGCGACGCGAGCGAGCGAACCTCGATCCGTCCATAGGCGTCGAGCCCCGACATGCGTGCCATGCCTAAGGCAGCACGTCCGCCCCGTCGAGGTCCGACAGCGATGTGCGATGCAGGCCTCGCGTACACTGCCGATCATCGGGCGGGACGTTCGAGCGCGGACCTCGCTTGCGACCGTGCTCTCACAGCGACTAGCCTGTCCGGCCCATGGCCAGTAGAAACGACGGGAAGGTCCCCAAGACGATCAAGCTCGAGTCGTACTTCGGCAGCCGAATGACCGTCTCCTCGGACGGCAGCTTCGCGTTGGTGAGCGGGCAGCTCGGCGCGGTGTTTCGCGTGGATCTCTCGACGTGGAAGGCGGCTCGCTGGACGCAGCTCTCGAGCGCTCCAAGCGCGATGAAGCTCTCGCCGAACGACGCGCTGGTCGCCATTTCGTTCTCGAGCGAAGGCGGGTCGCCCGAGCGCGTCGAGGTGCGCGACGCCCACGACGGCACGTTGCGGGGATCGATCGACGCGCGCGATCCCTCGCAAGCGAGCAGCGTGATCGAGACGTTGACCTGGTCTGCCGACGGCGCGCGGCTCTTGGGCGTCTCGTCCAGCGCGGTGGACAAAGACGCACCGCACCTGGTCGTGTTCGATCTCGCGAAGAAGCAAGCACGGCACCTGCGGGTCTGCGCGCATCACACGCTCGCGGCCGGGTTCATCGATGATCGCTCGGCGATGGTCCTGAGTTCGCGCGCGCTGCGGCCAGAGGGCACATCGGACACGGACCTCTGGGTGCTCGACGTCGACACGGGGACGCTCGACCGGAAGGGCGACGGAGGCATGGACGTGGTTCGCTCGGTCGAGCGACTGCCCGACGGACGCATGTTGGCGACGGCATCCTACAGCCCCGCGCGGGTGATCGAACGAGACGGAACCGTGGTCTTTTGCGGAGGCAACGGCGGCCTCGTGTACGGCGACGGCGCGACGATCGTCTCGATGGACGGCCGGAAGAACCTCACGGTCACGCGCTCGGACGGCAGCACGGCCGACCTCGGGAAGGCCGCCAAAGCGAGTCACGCGATCGCGGTCGTCGGACGGCACCTATTGCTGTTACAGGACATGCAGATTCAAGTGCTTCCGCTGCGGTGAGCGCGATCGCGTGATGACCCATCGTTGGCTTGCGGCCCGGACAGAAACAACCTGAGCGCTTCGCTGGGCCTCTCCGTCGGATCCAGCGTTGCCGCTCCTCCAGATGCCGCTCGACCGCGCCCGACGGGGGCTCGCTCACCTGGCGTGCACCGCCGCCAGGCCGCCGCCACTCCGGCAGCCGAGGGACGTTTTCCCTGTAGTTCGCTGGCCAGAGGATCGTACCGGGGCTTGCAGGGGCGCTCCGCGTGCCCCCTCGCCCCGACGGAGCTCGCGCCCGCTC
>JBKDQC010000425.1:0-5753 GCA_046342295.1 Deltaproteobacteria bacterium
CCTCGGCTGCCGGAGTGGCGGCGGCCTGGCGGCGGTGCACGCCAGGTGAGCGAGCCCCATCGTTCGAGTCGCTACGACGTGGCCGTCCTCATCGACGGCACCGAGTGGTCGGCGAACATGCCCGAGGCCGGTCAGCGCGAGGGAAAACGTCCCTCGGCTGCCGGAGTGGCGGCGGCCTGGCGGCGGTGCACGCCAGGTGAGCGAGCCCCCGTCGGGCGCGGTCGAGAAGCGGAAGAACCCGCGACGGTGCCAGTCGACGACGGTCTCCGGCTTCACGACCACGAGGGTGTCCGTCCACCGAGACCACGTGCGCGAGAGCACGACCCAGAACGCGCGGTCGACAGGACGCAACCTCGGTCGCGGCGTAGCGCGACGAAGAATGGAGAGCTGCTGCTGGCTCGGGACAACCCCACGTGGAGCCGGCGACGGATCGCGAGCGAGCTCGCCAAGCTCGGTCATGTCGTGAGCAAGGACACTGTCGCGCGGTACATGCCGCGACAGAGGCCGCAGTCGCGCCCGCCCTCGCAGACGTGGGGGACCTTCGTCCGCAACCACCTCTCGGGTACCAAGGAGTCCGCGCGTCCGCTCTCGCTGAAGTTCGCAGATCGGGCGTTATGTCCCCTCGTGCCTGCCCGGCCCTTCCACGTCAGGCACCCTTTGGACTTCCTTCTCGCCCGAACGCGTCATCCGCGATCGGATCTTCGGCGCCGTGTTCGACAAGCAGCTCGCCGGCATGGACTCGAACAGTTCCGGCTCTCGCCCCGAGCCCCGAGCGCCCTGGCAGAACGGCTTCGCCGAGAGGTTCGTCGGAACGATCCGACGCGAGCTGCTCGATCAGGTCATCGTTCTCGGCGAGCGGCATCTGCTCCGGCTCGTGAGGGACTACGTCCGCTTCTACAACGACGACCGGCCCCATATGTCGCTCGACGGTGACGCGCCGGCCGGGCGAGCGATTGAGGGCCCCGAGACCGGCGAGGTGATCGCGCTCCCCCGCGTCGGCAAGCTCCACCACCGCTACTCGCGAGCGGCATGATTTCCCGGGCGAACGAGTATTCGTCACCACACCTGGCGAGGCGCTAGCCGGCACCCGTTTCCGAGCCCGCGGCAGGCCGCATTGGGACCTCCCGGGCCAAGAGCCGGACGATGAGGCTTGCATCGGTGGGGCGCCCGACGAGCGAGACGTCCAGTTCGTTCCTGTTGCCCCACTTCGTCTCAGGGCGCGTGAGTCTCCCGTCGGGCTGGCGCCAGCGCACGCAGCGTACTTTCTTGCCGGGCGTCCAGCGCAACCGAAGTGTGTTCGGGGCCAGCCAGGGAACACGAGCGCTCACCTCAGCGCGTCGGAGAGCCTCGTGCTCGACCTTTCCCCTCTTCAGAGGCCATGGCAGGACCACGTCCTCCGTCTCGGAGGTGATCAGGAGGGCAAAGTCGAGACAGAGCATGATGCTCTCGCCTGTCGCGTTAAGCCCCCAATAGGCGGCGTACACACCGTCGCCCAGTCCTGATGAGAAGGCGAAGACAACGCGACTCTCGTTGACCTCGAAGCGGGTCGCGCCGACGGACGGCCCATACGACGTGGCCTGGATGGCGTCCTCGAGGCGCTCACTCACCTCGTCCGACGGCTCCCAGTGGGCGTCGCCGTCGGTGAATCCGCACGTACCCGAATCAACGCCGGCGCTGACGCCAGCCAAGACCCACGACGCGACCTCACCTTCGCCGAACCGGATGCGTGCCGAAGTGGAGCGAACATCGCCCTTCGTGAGGAAGCCACCGTCCTCGAGTGTCTCGGCGAGTGCGAGATCGACCGGGTAGCTTCCAACGGCAATCGTGCCCGAAGGCGGGCGAGCTGGGGCGAGGCCGGTCGCGGGATCCCCCAGCGCTACGGCGCCGGACGTGAGCGGAAGCTCCCCGAGCTGGACGACACGTGTGCGCCAGCGGACGCCGTCGTTGTCCTTCAGTGTGAGGCCTTCCGTGAACGCCACGCCAAAGTCGGTATGGATTTCGTCTGCGGAAACCACAGTCCGACGCTAGCAGCTCTCGAACCTGCAGTCCGCTCGAGCAATGTCCACGCGCTGCACGCCGTGCTGCGTACCTGTTCTGAGTCCCCACGTCTTGCCGGAAGATCGTAGTCCGTACGAACCGTACCCCGGATGGTGAGATCGTAGTCCGTACGAACCGTACCCCGGATGGTGAGACACTCGGGGTACTCGAGGCTGGCGTAGAGGGATTCGATCTCCGAGAGCGCCGAAGACACGTCACGCGTGAGCGCGAGCGCGACGTCGACGACGAGGCTCACGTGGGCAGGTTCGCCGTCGGTGTCGCGCATCGCGAGGGGCTCCACGAGCTCGGTGATCTCGGGGTCCGACGCGTCGCACGCGGCCAACGCGAGCACGAGCGGATCGTCGAGATCCCCGTCACGCGCGAAGGCCAACAGATCGCGGTCGGACCACGTCCCGGCCCGACGAAGCGCCTGCGCCTCCGACCAGCGGAGGATGGGAAAGAGGTCGCGAACGAACGTGTAGAGGCTCATCGAAGTGAGCGCGTGTTGGAGCACCGCTTCGAGGATTGTCGACGAATCAGTCGGTGCTCGCGCTCACCGATCGTGTCGCATCGTGAGCGAGCGTGACGAGAGGCGTGTGGTCGACCCGAGTCTGTCCCTCCACGTACGCCGAGGGCACGTCGAAGCCCCAGTCTCCCCCGAAGAGCTGCGCCCACGACCCGTGAGCGAGGCGATGTCGGAGGGTGCCGTCTGGTCTCACCACGATCGTGGCCGAGGCGCGAATGCGCGCGACGACCTCGTAGCCCTCGACCGCGGCGAAACCGCCGTCCTCGTTTCGACCGTGGAACGCATCCCACGCGAGAGGTAGCTCGCCGGTACACCGCGTGGGCACTCCGAGGCGACACGCCGTCGCGCTCCGTCGAGACCACCCCACGACCTCCGTATTCTCCCAGTTCACGTACGAGGTCTCGTACTCGACGAGCACCAAGTCGTGCGCCATCCACGCCGTGGGTCGAAGCACGCGCACCACCCGCGCGTCGCTGCCTTCGGTGGGGCCCGACAGAACGTTGGCGAGCTTGGCGACGAAGCGAAGACGCGCGTCGGGCAGTGCGTCGGCGAGGTAGAGGTCGGTCCCGTCGAGGTGTCCCGCGTCGATCGCGACGAGCCCCGCGCTCGTGTCGACTCGGCGGCACGTGATCGTTCCGCCGCGGATCTCCGCGGGCGCTGTGGCGAGCCGCGCACAGAGCTGCTCGAACGTCCCCGCGACCGACCCGTCCATGGCCGGCGCGGGCCCGCGGCCCATGCGATGGAGCGTGACCTCCTGCGCCGTCGCAGTGGAGCTCCACACGATCAGGGCCAAGAGGATCGCCTTCGTCTTCGACATCCTCCAGGGAGCCTAAGACATCCGAACTGCCCAAAACAACCGGGCTCGGCTCGAGAAGCTGCTCGCGAGGTGCGGTGAGGCAGGCTCACGACAGCCAAGAAGGCGCGGTGAAGCGGCCCGCCGCCGAAGAACCCCCGCGTAGTCCTCGTGAGATGCGCCATCGGGGTCGGAGAAGACGGAGCGGTGCGTCGCGGCGGAGGGAGCTCAGCCGAAGAGGAGGCACAACTGCCCTGGACGAGGCGCAGGAACGGAGCGTCGTCGCGGGGGGTCGCGGGCACGAAGAGTTCCTTCGCTGGACAGCACGCGGGCGATGTCGTCGGGGTGTTTGGCGATCTCGACGAGGCGCATGCGTCCGCCGCAGCCCTTGACTGGGCAGGTGGTGACGTCGACGGCGAAGACGCGACGCAGGAGCCAGGCCCAAGGATGGCGGGATGCTTGGGGCGTGGGAGGGGCGAGCGGGGCGAGGTCGGCGGGGGCGAAGAGCGGGAGCTGTGGAGGAGGCTCGGGCTCGCGGCCGAGGACGACCTCGGCGCGCGCGGAGGAGTGTGCGGCGAAGACGCCGTGGTAGCGGAGCATGTGAAACCGTGGCGGCGGGACGAGGGCGCAGAGCCTCGCGATGAAGTCGAGGGGGTCGAGCAAGACGGCGTGGGTGCCGTCTTTCCACGCGGCCTTGAAGGCGAGGCGGACGCGGCCGTCGCCGTGAAGCTCGAGGCGGTCTTGGTTGAGCGGCGGTCGCGCGACGTAGCGGCAGAGCCGCTCGAGGCGCTTTCGGTCGCGGCCGTCCACCATGACCTTGGCGTGGATGTTGACCCCGCCGACCTCAGCGAGGGCTTCGCTGGGCGAGGGGACGATGCGCACGGGGTGTACGAGCTTGGCGGTCTTCGCGCCGGGCATCGCGCCCAGGAGCTGCACGTCCCCGGCGGACGCGGCGTAGCAGGACGCGAGCACGGGCTGCTCGTGGACGAGCGTGTCGCCCTGGTCGCTCGGGCCTTCGAGACCTTCGGCCCCACGAGCCCCGGGCAGGTCGACGGGGTGCTGGTGCACGTGACCGCGCGCTGAGGCCTCGGCGGCGTTGCGCTCCGCAGCCGCGCCGTCAGCGGCGCAGGCCCAGCAGCACGAGCACGCCTCCACTCGCGATGAGCGCCGCGCCGAGGGCGCGCCGTCGCGCGATGGTCTCACCGAGATACCCGCGCGCGATGATGACCCCGAAGACGACGCTCGTCTCCCGCAGCGCCGAGGCTGCGCCGGTGGGCAGCAGTCGGAGCGCGCTGAGCGCCGAGCCGTAGGTGAGCAGTGACGCCAGCCCCGCCAGGACGCCCTTGCGCCCCTCATCGCGCACCAGCGCGACGATGCGACGGCCGCGCGCCGCGAGCGCGAGCGCGCTCATCACCACGCCATCACACACGAAGAACCAGGCGATGAACGTGAGGGGGGAGGGCGCGGCGCGCACGCCCTGCGCGTCGACCCACGTGTAGGTCGAGGTCAACAGCCCCGCGGCGAGGGCCGCCACGACGCCGCCCCGCCGCGGCCGGGCGCCCGCGACGAGCAGCACGAAGCCGGCGGTGGTCACGCCAATCCCGATGGCGGTGGTGAGCGAGAGGCGGTCGCCCAGCAGCCACACGCCGAGCACCGCCGTCGCGATGGGGGTGATGCCCCGCGCCAGCGGGTACGCCAGCGAGAAGTCGGCCGCCGCGTAGGCCTGGATGAGGACGAGTTGATACACGGCGTGCAGCGCGGCTGACACCGCCAGCCACCCCACGATCCCCTCGGGCGGCGGCGTGAACGCAGCCACCGGCGCCATGACCACCACGCCGACGAGCCCGATGAGGCCGCGAACGACGAGCTTGTCGTTGCCCGCCTTCAACAGCGCGTGGGCCACCGCCTGCGTGATGGCCGACAGGAGCGCCGCGGCTGCGCCGATCTCCACCATGGGCCGCTCAGGCTTCCCTGGGGGCTGCGAGGGCAGGTCGTTCGGCGTTCGGCATCGGCGACGACAGCCGTTTCCGACAGCGCGCCACCGAAGGCAAGCGCTGCCGCGATAGATTCCCGCGCATGGCCGAACTGGAAGCCGACGAGAAAGAGACGATGCGCGTCGAGGCGTTCAGTGACGGTGTCTTCGCCATCGCCATCACGCTGCTGGTGCTGGACCTCAAGGTGCCGCGCGAGCTGCACGAGGGGCAGCGGCTGCTCGACGCCCTGGCGCGGCAGTGGCCCGCGTACGCGGCGTTCCTCACGTCCTTCGCCACCATCGGCGTCATGTGGGGAGCCTAAGGCATCCGAACTGCCCACAACCACCGGGCTCGGCTCGAGAAGCTGCTCGCGAGGTGCGGTGAGGCAGGCTCACGACAGCCAAGAAGGCGCGGTGAAGCGGCC
>JBKDQC010000426.1:0-3867 GCA_046342295.1 Deltaproteobacteria bacterium
CTCGTGGAGCTCGGGCGCTACCCGCACCGAGGCACGGCGGTCGCGGCGCGTGACCAGGCCTCGATCGAGTCGGCGCTCGCGCGCGTGGACCTCGCCTCGCTCGGCGCGCGCGACGTGCGCACGCTCTCGGGCGGTGAGCTCCAGCGCGCGCATCTCGCGCGCGCCCTCGCGCAGGACACGCAGGTGCTCTTGCTCGACGAGCCGACCGCGAGCCTCGACCTCGGTCACCAGCTCCAGCTGCTCGAGGTGCTCGAGGGGCTGTCCGACGAGGGGAGGGCGGTCTGCGTGGTGCTCCACGACCTCGCGCTCGCCGCGCGCTGGGCCGCGCGCGTGCTCGTGCTCGAGAGCGGTCGTGCGATCGCCGACGCTCCGCCGCACGAGTCGCTCGAGGCGGCGACGATCGAGCGGGCCTTCGGCGCACGGGTGAGGGTCGTCGACGTCGATGGCGCGCTCGCGATCCTGCCCGCCGGCGCGGGCTCCGCCACACGAATGGGATTGTCAGCACCCCCGGGAAGTGGGACACGCTCCGGGCAGTGACCGACGCCGTCCCCTCCTCGCCGACCTCCACCATCGACCTCCAGGCCTTCGCCAAGGACATCGACGCGCTCCGCGCCGAGCTGGTGAGCCAGCTGGGCCCGGCCGACCTCGCTCACTTTCGCAAGATGGAGCGCTGGGGTCGTGCGGCGACCGCGCTCGGCTACGCGACCGCGTGGATCGCGCCGAACCCGCTGTCGGTCGCTGCGCTCGCGCTCGGCTCGAGCGCGCGCTGGACGATCGTGATGCACCACGTCTCGCACCGCGGGATGGACCAGGTCCCCGGAGTCCCCGAGCGTCTGACGAGCAAGCGCTTCGCGCGCGGGGGCCTGCGGCGGCGCGTCCTCGACTGGCTCGACTGGGTCGAGCCGGAGGCATGGAGCCTCGAGCACAACGTGCTCCACCACTACCGGACGGGGGAGCTCGCGGACCCGGATCTCGTCGAGCATCACATGCACAGGGTGCGCGAGGCGGACTGGCCCATGCCGGTCAAGCTCGCGGTCGTCGCGTTCTTCTCGCTCACCTGGCGCTACACGTACTACGCGCCCAACACCTTCCAGGTGCTCGCCGCGACCAAGCGCAGGGGCGACGCGCGCATGTCGGCGGAGAAGGTCGGTGAGGCCGAGCCGATCGAGACGCGCATGTTCGGCGCCTTCGATCCGCGCACAGAGGAGGGTCGCGCGTTCCTCAAGAGCATCGCGCCCTACGTCGCGGGTCGTTTCGTGGTCGGTCCCCTCGCGTTCCTTCCGCTCGGTCCTGGCGCCGTCGCGAGCGTCGCGGCCAACACCGTGATGGCCGAGGCGGTCTCGAACCTCCACACGTTCTGTCTCATCACGCCGAACCACACGGGCGACGACATGTTCCGCTTCGAGGAGCGGCCCGTGGGTCGCGCGGAGCTCTACGCGCGTCAGGTGATGGGCTCGGCGGACTTCACCGGCGGCTCGGACGTCGCCGACTTCCTCCAGGGCTTCCTGAACTACCAGATCGAGCACCACCTCTTCCCCGACCTCCCGCCGAAGAAGCTCCAGGAGGCCCAGCCGCGCGTCGAAGCGCTCTGCAAGAAGCACGGCGTGCCCTACGTGCGCGAGCCGATCGGGCGCCGCGTGAAGCAACTCGTCGACGTGATGGTCGGCCGCCGCTCGATGAGGCGCGCCCGCACGGGCGCCGACGCGGCCCGACAGCTCGACGCGGCGCACGCGCCAGCGTGAAGGGCGCCCCGCCGGACTGACGCGCCTCGGTGCACGCGCACCTCACGGCCTCGAGCGGCGGCCTCGGCGACACCGAGCAAGGTCTGGGGCGGCCGTCCTTCAATCCTCGTAAGGAGAGGTGAAGCTCTCCACGAACAGGCCCAGCTCCTGGGCGCGCTTGCGCGCGGCCGGGGAGTCCACGGGAGCGCCGAGGTAGACGTAGAAGTCGTAGCCGAAGTGCAGGTAGGAGTCGGCCCCCTCGAGCTTGCACCAAAGAGCTTCCCGAAGATTCAAGCGCGCCAGCCGCGCGACCTCGACCGCTCCGACGACGCTCCCCAGTTCGACCCTCCAGCCCTTCGGGACGAGCCCTGCGTATTCCTCAGAGGCGTGCCCGCTGAGGGCCTCGGGCTCCAGGATCTCCAGAGCGGTCACTTCGAGGGTCTCTACACGGACGTCGGCCAAGAAGATGCCGATGACCTCGACATAGGCGTCCTCCCAGCGCTGGTACTCGGCCCGCGTGAGGGTTGTGCCCTCGAAGGAGCGTCCGACATCGCTGAAGCTCGTCCAGTCCGTCTTGAGATAGGCCCCGCCAGCGTTGCGGAAGGTCGGGTCGTACTTGGAGAGGCGGTAGCGGTGCACTGTCAGTCGCCGATCCGGTTCAACTGTGCATCGTAGGTTCCGAGGCGCGTGCTGCGGCGCCCCAGGGCCTCCACCGAGTCGGCCATCTTCCAAACACCACCGTTGTGCTGGTCGACGTCCGGGGTGATGTAGCGGTTTCCTCGGCGGAAGACTGGATGGTTGTGGGAACGGAAGTTCGTCTTTTGGAAGCCGAGGGCCCGGGCTGCTTCCACCGCGGCGGTGCCACGCAGGGGGCCCGGGCTTCCGCACGTGTTGTGCGTCCAGAGCTGGTCCTCGCCGACGAAGTACGTGTGCGCGGTCTCGACCTCGAAGTTGAACACGAGGGTCGGCTGCTCGGAGCGCGTCCAGGCCAGGACCTCGGCGTGCCCGCCGCCGGCGAGATCGATGCGCTCGCCGACCTGCAGCTCGCCGGCCTCGCGCCAGCCGTAGGGCGTGTGGAAGGGGTGCTCCGCCGTGACGACCAGCGACTCGAGGCGCTCGGCCGTGACGTACGTGAGCGTCAGCGTGCTCGGCGCCTCGCGCGCGAAGGTCTGCACGACGGGGAACCAACCGAGCTCGCCGCTCGCCTCGTCGCGCGCGAGCACGCGATCTCCGGGGGCGACGGTCTCGATCGCGACGAGGCCGTCCTCGCTCGTGACGAGCGTGCCTGCCCCGAAGCAGTTGCCCGGGGTGCGACATGCGCCGCCCACGCAGGTCTCCTCGCGCCTGCGGGCTGCGGCCAGCAGACCGTCGTCAGCGCGGTCAGCCGCGCGGGAGGCCTCCGAGACGCGGTCGCCGGCGCGGGCCACGTCGCTCGCGCGGTCGATGGCGCGGGCGCCGTCCGCGGCACGATCCGCGCGGCGCACGAGCGTGCCAGCGCGGGCCACGCGCGCGGCGGGGGCGGCGCCCCCCGTTCCCACGCTGGTCGCGATCTCGAAGACCACCGCGCCTGCGAGCCGTCCGCGCTCTTCGGGTGTTCCCTCCCGCACCACGCGGACGACCTCTCGGCCCGCATCGACCGCGGCGCCGGCCACCGCGCGGCCCATGTCGACGGTCGCGGCCGCGACGTCGCCCGGGTTCTCGATCGCGTAGGTCGCCGCATCGACGACCCTCCCCGCGGCTTCGCGGGGGTGGGTCACCACGTATGCGCCCGTGCGCACCACCCCGGTGCCGAGCGTCACGACCCCCTCGACCGTCCCGACCGCGCCGTCCCAGATCCCGCGGAGGACCCCGCCTCCAAACGCGAGCAGAGACGAGCCTGGTCCGTCGCTGCGCGGGGGGGCGGATGCGCCCCGGAGCGCGGCGCCGCTGGCGCCGAGCCCGCCCGCTCCGGCGCTTCCCCGACTGCGGCCGCTCGCGCCTCCGCCCGAGAGCGCACCGCTCGAACGACCCAAACCCGAGCCGCCGAGCCCCGAGCCGCCGCCGAGCCCCGAGCCGCCGCCGAGCCCCGAGCCGCCGCCGCGCCCCGAGCCGCCGCCGCGCCCCCCGCCGCCGCCGAGCCCCGAGCCGCCGAGCCCCGCGGCGCCCG
>JBKDQC010000427.1:0-1471 GCA_046342295.1 Deltaproteobacteria bacterium
ACTCATCGCGAGCAGTTCGGGCTCGAGCTCGAACAGATCACGCCCGCCGCCTTCAAGGCCGCGCGCGGCTGACGACCGCGACCCGCCGCCGATGGTCCGGCCCGAGCGCGTCGTCATCCCGGCGTGGCTGATCGGTCACGCTGAACGCGAGCTGCACGAAGTGCCAGCCGCTGAACGGCAGCACCATGTGGAAGAACATGTGCGCGAACACCGCGCCCGCGATCGTCACGCCGAGCGCGTTTGCATTGGTGAAGTCGATCGAGCCCATCCGCCCCGCCGTGTGGGTCTGCGGGAAGAAGACCGCCTTTTTGGGGCCCCCGCTGCGCGCGCCTCTCGCGCAACCGCCGCTGCAGCGTCCGGAGCTACAGGTCAGCCGCCGAGGCTCGTGGCCCACGTGACGAGCGCCTCGGTTGCAGGACCCTCGGGGCCGTGGAACTCCTGCGTCCATGGTGCCCCATGAACATTGCGCGCGATGGGTGGCCACGGCGTGGCTCGCGGCGTCGTTCGCTCTCTCGGGCGCGGCGTCCGCGCAGCGGGCCGCGCCGACGGGGGAGGAGCTCGCCACGCTCTTGCCCGCGCGCATCGCCAGCGCCCCACGCACCGAGGCGACGGCCTACACGCGCTTCGCGACCGCTTCCTACGCGCTCGCGGGAGGTGCCTCCGCGACCGTTCAGCTCCACGAGGTCGTCGGCGAGGGCGTCGAGGCGTACCAGCGCGCGAGCTGTCCGAGCGTCGTCGTGCTCGCGGCCCGCGAGGCCTGTGTGCGGCCAGGCGTGGTGAGCACGACGGTGTCGTGGGTCCTCGACGACGCGATCCGCGTGAGCCTCGGCGCGCCCGACGAAGCGCGCGCACGTGCGCTGGCGCAGAGCTTCGATCTCGCGCCGTTCGTGCGCCTCGCCGCCTCCTTGCGCTCGCGGCCGGCCGAGGCCCCCGCCGTGGAAGGCCGTGCCGAAGCGGCCGAGCACGAGGAGGACGAAGCCGGGATCATCACGGACGCGGCGCCCACGCCCTCGATGCCCGCTGCCCCCACGCCGCGTCCGCGTGTCGTGTCCATCCCGCGCCCGGTCCTGCCGGAAGAAGCACGGGCCCGCGCGATCGAGGGCTCCGTCATCGTGTTCGCCGACGTCGCCGCAGACGGCAGCCTCACCCGCGCGCGCGTGGTGCGGTCCGAGCACGAGATCCTGAACGAGGCCGCGCTCGCGTGTGTTCGTGGCGCGAGCTTCGAACCGGCGCGAGATGCGGGGGGGCGCGCGGTCGCTGCCAGCGCGGTCGTGCGCGTGGTCTTCTCGCTGGACTGATCCGCGCCTAGCCCTTGGCACGCAGGAGGCGTGCGAGGCCCTTCTTGTCGAAGATCGTCGCCACGTACTTCATGCGGTGGCCACAAGGGCACGCGAGGATGTCCACGCCGAGCCCGTGCTTCATGAGCTCGCAGAAGGTCGTGTTGCGCGGGCGATGTGGAGCCTCCTCGTCG
>JBKDQC010000428.1:0-4866 GCA_046342295.1 Deltaproteobacteria bacterium
GCGCCTCGCGCGCCCGCGCCTGCATCGAAGGCCCGGGGGCGAGTCCGAGCGCGATGACCGCGCAACGCACTCCCGACGCCTCGACGTGTGCGCGCACGCGCTCGAGCTCCAGCGCCGAGCCCGGGCGCAGGCCGTGGTCGACGGTCGCGGCCTCGAGCTCGATCGCCAGCCGCCCACGAAGGAGGCGGAGCGCATGGAGGAGCGCCGTGGAGTCCGAGCCGCCCGAGATCGCCACGAGCACCCGATCGCTCGGCGCGAGCAATCGATGCGCCTCGATCGTCCGGAGCACGCGGGCCAGGAGCACGGCCGGAGGGTACCGTCCCGCGCGACCCGGTGCGACCGCCCCGCACACGGCCTGCGGTTTCGAGTACGATCCTGCGATGCTGCGACGCGCGTCTCCGCTCCGCCCGCTCCTCCGCGTCCTCGCGATCCTCGCGGCGCTCGCGTCGCTGGCGTTCGACGGTGGGTTTCGAGGCTGTGACTCCCGGACCGAGCCGGGCGCCGTGCTCCCCGGGGGCGAGGCGGCCTGCACCGAGGACGCGCAATGCCCCGCGACCGCGTGCTCCGTGGGGGTCTGCACGGCAGGCCGCTGCGGGCTGAGCGACGCCAGCGTCGACGCCGACCGGGATGGCGCGTTCGCCGCGCCGTGCGGTGGCGATTGCGACGATGGCGATCCGAGGATCGCTCCGACGCTCTTCGAGGGGTGCGACGGGCTCGACAACGACTGCGACGGGAGCGTCGACGAGGGCGCGTTTCCCACCCCCGTGACGTATGCGATCGGGGCCGAGATCCGCGCGGCCGAGTCGGTGCCCACGCTCCCCGGAGTCCTCCTCGTGAGCGTCGATCCGGGCGCGCCCGCGACGTTCGATCTCGTCGCGCGGTGGTTCGACCTCGCCCCGGGCGGCCCCTTCGCGCTCTCGCGCCTCGCGATGGATCTGTCATCCGAGACCATCGTCGCATCGCTCCCTCTGCCGGACGGCGCCCGCATCTTCTGGCACGAGCCTTCCGAGCGAACGATCTTCGAGCGCTCGGTCACCCTCTCGCGCACCGACACCACCGTCAGCCTCGTCGCGTCTCCGACGACGGAGGTGCTCTCCGACGTCGATGTCCTGGCGATGCGCGCCGCGAGCACGCCGTCGGGCTACGCGCTGCTGTTGCGCGAGCCCCCCGGCGAAGGCGGAGGGAGCAACTCCCGATCGCTGTTCGTTCCGGGGCAGCCGCGGGTGCCCCTCCCCGATGGGGGTCTCAGCCTCGTCACCCGCGGCACCCGCTTCTACGTGCCAGCCCGCTCGTACATCGCCGCCCTGGACGCGACGGGCGCGGAGCTCGCGCGCATCGGGGTGCCAGGCGGGCTCAACATCATGGACCCGCTGACGAACTGGAACGAGCGCGTGTTCGCGCTGGTCGACGCGCCCGAGATCTGGCTCCACGAGGTCACCGCAGCGGACTCGCTCAGCGAGGGAGTGTTGCTCCGCAACCTCCTCGCGCTCGGCGACATCGCGCTCCACCCGACGAGCAGCGCCCTGGGGGTGACCTACCAGCGGGGAGCGGGCCTCGAGCTCGACATCCTCGGGCCCGACTTCAGCCCCGCAGAGAACTACGTCATCGCCGCCGTACCGGGGAGTGGCATCCTTCACCAGAGCCTGCACGAGACCTCTGCGGGTCTCGCGTTCGTGTACGACAGCGTCACGCTGGGATCCGCGGTCGTCCACCTCCAGTGCCGTCCCTGAGCTACAACACCTCGGCCATGGCAGACGCTGACCTCCTCGTGTGGATCGATCTCGAGATGTCGGGGCTCGACGTGAGCCGCGAGCACATCCTCGAGATCGCGACGATCGTGACCGACGCCGACCTGCGGATCGTGGGTGAAGGACCGGACCTCGTGATCCACCAGGACGAGGCCGTGCTCGCGGCGATGGACGCGTGGAACACGGAGCATCACGGCGCCTCGGGGCTCACCGCGCGCGTGCGGAGCTCCACGATCGGCGCGGACGAGGCCGCGGCGCAGACGCTGGCGTTCCTGTTGGCCGTGGGCGTGGGCCCCCGCACGGCGCCGCTCGCCGGCAACTCGATCCACCAGGACCGCCTCTTCCTCGCGAAGTACATGCCCTCGCTCGAGAAGCACCTCCACTACCGCAACGTGGACGTCTCGACGATCAAGGAGCTCGTGCGCCGCTGGATGCCCGCCACCTACGCGGAGCGCCCGACGAAGAAGTCGACCCACCGCGCCCTCGACGACATCAAGGAGTCGATCGAGGAGCTGCGCTTCTACCGCGCGCGCGCCTTCCGCTGAGGGCCCGGGCAGAGATCACTCGCCGTACATCGACAGCGTGCGGCCCTTGCGGTCGCTCCACTTCGAGAGCCAGTCCTTCATGCGGAGCTTCTTCACCGTCGCGCTGCTCGTCATGTAGCGGACCTTGCCGAAGATGGGGCGCTCGGGGCCCCACGCGCGGTCGTAGGCGCCGAAGACCCAGCCGATGTTCGTGTAGGTGTTGGGGTCGCGTCCGTCGATCGCGTACTTGTCGTTCAGGTGGAGCAGCGCCTCGAAGGCGTCGCGCGGCTCGGCGAACCACTGAAGCGTCGTCTTGCCCCAGACCATGCGGAGGTAGTTCTGGATGCGGCCCGTCTCGCGGAGCTCGCGCTGCGCGGCGTTCCACACGTCGTTGTCCGTCTCGCCGCGATCGAGCTGCTCGACGCTGTACTGCGCGGGCCGCGGGTCGTGCTGGTGCTCGGCGAGCGTCTGTCTCGCCCACGCAGGGATGCCCTCCCAGCGCGTGAAGTCGTCGGTGTGGTGGCAGCGCGCGAGGCCCAGCTCGCGCCAGGTGACGAGCTCGTCGAGGAAGCCATCGGCGGCGGGGCTCGCGTTCCACCACTCCTCGCGACTGCCATGCGCCTTCTTGGCGACCTTCGACGGCGTCCAGTCGGTCGCGCGCGCGATCTCCGCGAGCACCTCGGGCGCGCCGAGGTGCCCGAAGTGGAGCCAGCTCGAGAGGCCGCTCGCGACGTCGTCGTCGGGGTGGCTGCGATCCTCGTGGTAGCGGGAGAGCTTTCTCTTGAGGAACGTCGCGAGGCGGGCGCGCGCCTCGCGGTCGCCGCCGCGCTCTCCGATCGCGCCGATCGTGTGATCGATCGGGAGCCGGGCCACGAGCGCGTCGGGCCGCGCGAGCTCGTCCTCGGTGGCGAAGGCGAAGCGCGCGAGGCGCGCGGCGTCGAGCACCGACGTGTCCCCGCGCCCGAGGCCCGCGGCGAGGGGCTCGGCCGTCGGCGCGCCATCGAAGTGCGCCGGTAGGTTCTTCTGCAGAAAGCGCCGGAACTGGTGCGCGTAGCCGAACGGGCCCGGGCTGGCCCGCAGCGGGAGCAGGCCGCAGGAGTCGACGACCTCGAAGCGAACGCCCGAGGCCCTCAGGCGCTCGGCGGCGCGCGCGCGCATGTGCGGGAGGAAGAACGCGGGGAAGTCGTCTCCGACGACGACGCAGGCGTCCGCCGCGAGCGCCTCGAGGAGCGCCTTGCCCCCGCCGCGCTCACGCTCGACGAAGGGCAGGTACACGACGCCCGCCTCGCGCAGGGATCGGGCGTGGTCGGCCATGCCCTCGATCACGAAGCGGTGGAAGCGGTCGCACGCGTACGGGTAGTCGAGCCGGAGGCCCTCGAGCACGACGAGCGGCTTGCCCAGCTCCTCACACCACGCGAGCGCGCGCTGGAGCGCGTGGTTGTATGCGAGGCGCCGCGCCGCGGTCATCCAGTAGAGGACGTAGCGGCCCGAGCGATGCGCGGGCGTGGGCACCTGGGCCTCGATGCGGATCGCGGGGACGGGGGCGAGGAGCGGCATGGCGCCAGAGGCTCGGGCCGATCGCCCGTCCCGACAAGGCCCCGCCCCGCGTTCTCGGGGAATACACGCCGCTGCGGCGGGCTTTGGCGGGGGACGCGCTCGGCGTCAGAGAGATCGCTTCTTGCGCACGAGCGCGCTGGCCTTCACGTCGGGCTTCTCGAGCAACGCGGGGCGGCGCCGCGGGCCGACGACGCGGTGGACGAGGTAGCCCACCGCGAGCAGCTCGATCACGCCGACGGCGATCCATTGCCAGGTCACGGGCCCGAGTATCGCAGGGCCCGGGCGTCGCCGCTCGCCGCCGGTCGCGCGGTGCCGCCGAGCCGCGGCGAAGGGCGCCTTCGCTCCGCGAGTCGCTCGGAGGCCTTCGCAAACGCACGCGAAGCCTTCACGCGGCCAATTTTAGCCTTGCCATTGCGAAAATAAGGGTTCAGAAGGGCGCCACTCGTTCTCTCTCCGGAGGCTCCCGTGGCGACCAAAGCATCGACAGAACCCACCCCGACGGCGCTTCGCTCCTTCCTCGAGATCCCCTACGACGAGCTCGAGCAGCTCAACCTCGAGGCCAAGGAACAGCGCATCGCCCGCGTGAAGATCGACAAGGTCCGCGAGGCGCGGATGAAGTACCTCACCGACGAGAAGCGCATCAAGGCGGTCACCGTGTGCTTCACCGACCTCGAGGGTCGGCTGCACATGCTCGACTACGACAAGAAGTTCCTGCTCGGCAGCGCCGACAACCTGACCTTCGACGGCAGCTCCATCCGCGGCTTCTCCGCGCAGCAGGAGTCCGACCTCCGCCTGGGGATCGACTGGCCGGCCTTCTACTGGCTGCCCTCGGACGTGTTCGGACCGGGCAAGGTGCTCGTGTTCGGCGAGGTGCTCGAGCGCGACGGCACCCCGTACGTCGGCGATCTCCGCGGCCGCCTCAAGGCGTACACCGAGAAGCTCTACGCGAAGGACCAGACGGTCTGCCACGTGGCGCACGAGATCGAGGGCTTCCTCTTCAAGGGTCGCGACGCGGAGCGCCGCTACCACGAGACCGG
>JBKDQC010000429.1:0-3095 GCA_046342295.1 Deltaproteobacteria bacterium
TCCCAGACCTTCCCCGTCGGAGTGAATCCGACGGGGCCCCCACGTCCTGGTTCGTTCCACGTCGACGGAAGAGCGGACAGTTTGGAACAGACCGTACGACATGGCCTGATCCTCGGGGACCGTTACCGGCTCGATCGCGCGTTGGGCCGCGGCGCGGCGAGCGAGGCGTGGGTCGCGCTGGACGAAGCAACCGGCCGACGCGTCGCGGTGAAGCTGGAGGTCGGGACCGGCGCGCAGCTGGCCACCGAGCTGACGCGCCTGCGCGGCTTGCGGCATCCGCGCGTCGTCGAGGTGCATGGGCTCGGGCGGCAGTGCGTCGGGGGCGAGCGCCTCGCGTACCTCGTGACGTCGCTCGTGGAAGGGACCACGTTGGAGGCATGGGCGCCAGGTCGGTCGGCCCGCGCCGTCTCCGACGCGGTGGCCGATGCGCTCGAGGGGATCGTCTTCCTCCACGACGCGGGCCTTCGCCACGGGGACGTGAAGCCGGCGAACGTGGTGGTGGGCGCAGACGGACGCGCGGTGCTGATCGATCTCGGCTTGGCGGCGCCGCTCGACGAGGTGCCCACGCGGCCGAGCGGGACTCCGCGGTACATGGCGCCGGAGCTGCTCGACGGGTCCAGTGCTGGCGCTGGCGCCGACCTCTACGCGCTCGGCGTGACGCTGCGGGACGCCCTCGCCCTCGCGGGGAGCGCCGACGCTCGGCTGGAGGCCATCGCGGCGCACGCCGGCGCGCCTGCCCGCGCGGACCGCCCGGTGGACGCGCGCGCGCTTCTCGAGCGCCTCGGCCGGGAGGCGCCCCCGCTCCCGAGCGCCGGTCGCGCGCCGCGGCTCATCGAGCGCGAGGCCCACGTGGCGGCGTTCGAACGGGCGCTCGCGCGGTGCGCCTCGGGCGCGCCCGGGCCGAGGCTCCTCCTCGTCGAGGGCGCCGCTGGCCTCGGGCGCACCCGCTTGTTGCGCGAGCTGCGCTGGACGGCCGAGCTTCGATGCGACGCACACGAGACGTGGTCCACGGAGCGTGCGCCTCTTCGCGGAGCGCTGAGCCGTCTCGCCGGCTTCACGCTCGACGCGGGCCTCGAGGCGCTCCTCGAGGCGCGCGACGCGATCGCAGCGCGCCCGGCGTCCGTGGTCCTCTTCGCCGACGACGTACACGCCTGGTCGCCACCCGAGCGCGCGGCGCTCGCAGCGCTCGCGCGCACCGCGGGGGCCTCGGGATCGCTGCTCATCGTGGCGGCTGCGCGGTCGAGCACGATCGACGTCTCGGACGCGATCGAGCGGCTCGAGCTCGCCCCGCTCTCGGACGACGCCGTGCGGCGCTGGTGCGAGCGTTCCCTGGCGTCAGACCGCGCCGACGAGGTGCTCCGCGCGAGCGGTGGGTATCCGGCGGACGTGGAGCGCGCGCTCGCGTCCCGAAGCGCGAGGGGCGCGAGCACGGACCTCGACGATCCCGGCCCGGGCGGCAGGCTCGCTGCCGCGGCGCTCGCCGTCGGCGACGGCAGGCTCGATGACGCCCATGCCGCGCGCTGGTCCATCGACGAAGCGGCGCTCGTGGCGTGGCAGCGCTGGGGGGTCGTGCGCCGCGAGGATGGGTCCTGGCGGCTCACGCGACCGAGCGACCTCGGGCGCATGCGGATCTTCGCGGATCCCGAGGCGCTGCGCCGGCTTCACGAGGACGAGGCCGCGGCGCTGCTCGTCGCGGTGGAGCGCGCGCCCGACGCAGCGAGCGAAGCACGCGCGGATCGCGCGCGGCACCTCGCGCGGGCAGGACGTGTCGAGGAGGCGGTGACGGCCGTCGTCACGTGCAGTGAGCCCGATCGCGCGCGGGCGCCCGCGGCGTGGATGGCCGCGCTCGACGTGCTGTCGCTCGACGCGCTGGCCACGTCGACGAGCACGGCCGTCGCCGCGGCGCGGATCCTCTCGGAGGGCGGGGACAGCCGTCGTGCGCTCTCGTTGTTGGCGGCCGCGCTGCGGCGTCGTCCAGAGCCTGTCGAGGCCGTGCGGCTTCGTACGGAGGCCGGAGGGGCGCTGACCCGCGCTGGCCGGGCCTTCCGCGCGATCCGCGTGCTCACGCGGGCGCTCCGAGGCGCCGTGGGCCAGGACCGCGCCGAGGCGCTCGCGCAGCTCGCGCGCGCCCACGTCGAGCTCGGCGAGCACGCCGCCGCCGAGCAGCGCGCGCTCGAGAGCTTGGTCTCCGCAGACGACGTCGGGCTCGCCGCTGCGCACGAGGCGCTCGGGATCGCGCGCATCTACCTCGGCCGTCCGGACGCCGCCGAGCCGCTGGCGCTCGCGTGCCGCGCGGCGGACCGCGCGCCCCGACAGCGCGCGAAGCTGCTCAGCTTTCTCGCCATCGCCGACTACCGCCGCGGCGCGCTGGCGTCGGCGCGCGAGCGCTACGCCGAGGCCCTCGCGGTCGCCCAGCAGCATGGCCTCCTCGACGTGCTCGCGACTGCGGCGCTGAACCTCGCCACCGTCGAGCAGCAGCTCGGCGACTGGGGCGCCGCGCTCGCCGGCTACGAGCGCTCGCTGCGTGCGGCGCGCGCCGTCGACCGACCCAGCACCGAGGTCACGGCGCTCCACAACCTCGCCAACCTGTACGCGGCGATCGGCGTCGTGGATCGCGCGGAGCACGCGCTCGACGAGGTCGAGGCACGCGGCGAAGCCAGCGCTCCCCTGCGCGGTGCGATCGCGTCGCTGCGCGGCGAGCTTGCGCGAGCGCAGGGCCGGCTCGACGTCGCGGCAGAGGCTTTCGAGCGCGCGCTCGCGTTCTTCGAGGCGCAGCGGGCGACGCGCGAGATCGCCGAGAGCTGCCTTCATCGCAGCACGTGCGCGCGTGAGCCCGAGGATGCCGCGCCCTGGCACGCGCGAGCCGAGGCGGCAGCGCGCGAGTCCGGGGCGACCGACCTCGACGCGCGCGTGCTGCTCGAGCGAGGGCGTCGCGCCATGGAAGGCGGTCGGAGCCGCGAGGCGCTGCGACTGCTCGAGCGTGCCCGCACGGCAGGCACGGGCGAGCTCCACCTCGAGGCGGAGATCGACGCCGCCCTGGCCCGCGTGGCGTCCGCCGCCGGCGCGAGCGCGCTGGCCGAGGCCCACGCCGCGCG
>JBKDQC010000430.1:0-3458 GCA_046342295.1 Deltaproteobacteria bacterium
ATCGGCGCGGCGCGCGCGCCGCCCAGCTACGAGGACGTGCGCGGCGCGCTCGACGAGCGCCTCGAGCCGCTCTCCCGCGCGATGAGCGTCGTCGGTCACCTCGAGAGCGTCGCGACGACCCCGGCGCTGCGCGAGGTCTACACGGCGATGCAGCCCGAGGTCAGCGCGTTCTACGCGTCGATTCCACTCGACGCCGCGCTCTACGGGCGGCTCGTCGCGCTCGCCCGCTCGGAGGCGGCAGCGTCGCTCGACCCGATCCGGAAGCGGCACCTCGACAAGACCCTCGACGACTTCCGGCGGCACGGCGCGGAGCTCGACGCGACCGGCAAGGCCCGCCTCGAGGCGATCGACCGCGAGCTCGCCGAGGTGACGACGAAATTCTCGCAGAACGTGCTCGACGCGACGAACGCCTTCGAGCTCTACGTCGAGGACGAGACGCGCCTCGCGGGTCTGCCGGAGTCGGCGCGCGCGCAGGCCCTGCAGTCCGCGGAGATGAAGGGCAAGAGCGGCTACCGCTTCACGCTGCAGGGGCCGAGCGTGATGGCCGTGCTGACGTACCTGGACGACGCCGCGATCCGGGAGACCGTGTGGCGCGCGTACAACACGCGGGCCGCGGCGGAGAACGGACCGCTCATCGCGCGCATCCTCGCGCTCCGCGCCGAGAAGGCGCGTCTGCTCGGCAAGCGCGACTTCGCGGACCTCGTGCTCGCGGACCGCATGGCCAAGACCGGCGAGGCGGCCTACCGCTTCGTGCGGGACCTCGAGGCGCGAACGCGTAGCGCGTTCGAACGCGAGACCCAGGAGCTCGTCACCTTCCGCGCGGCCACCGCAGGCGCGCCCTCGCCGCTCGAGCCGTGGGACGTGGGCTACTGGGCCGAGAAGCTCCGCATGGAGCGCTTCGACTTCGACGAGGAGGAGCTCCGACCCTATTTCGCCGCCGAGCGCGTGCTCGACGGCCTCTTCGAGATCGCGCGGCGCCTCTACGCGCTGCGCATCACGCCCGCGAGCGGCGCACCGACGTGGGATCCCTCGGTCCGAGCCTTCGAGGCGCGCGCGGCCTCCGGCGAGCGCGTGGGCCTGTTCTACGTGGATCTTCATCCCCGCGAGAACAAGCGCGGGGGGGCATGGATGAACGGCCTCGTCACGGGTGGGCCCCGCGGCGACGGGGGCTTCGATCCTCACGTGGCGCTCTTCTGCGCGAACGCCACGCCGCCTGTCGGCGATCGTCCTGCGCTCCTCACGCACGACGAGGTCGAGACCCTCTTTCACGAGTTCGGTCACCTGCTCCACCAGCTCCTCTCGCGCGTCCCCGTGCGGAGCCTCGCGGGCACCAACGTGGCGTGGGACTTCGTCGAGCTGCCCTCGCAGATCATGGAGAACTGGACCTGGGAGCGCGAAGCGCTCGACCTCTTCGCCCGTCACCTCGACACGCACGAGCCGATCCCCGAGGCGCTCTTTGCTCGGATGAAGCGCGCCCGCACGTTCCGGGCGGCCTCCATGCAGATGCGGCAGCTGGGCTTCGGCGTCGTCGATCTCCTCCTGCACCGCGAGCTCGACCTCGCGCAGACGCCCGACGTCCTCGCCTATGCGCGCGACGCCATGGCGCCCTTCTCGGTCACCCGGGTCCCTGGCGATTACGCGATGCTCGCGGGCTTCACGCACCTCTTCGCACACGGCGTCGGCTACGCCGCGGGCTATTACTCGTACAAGTGGGCCGAGGTGCTCGACGCGGACGCGTTCTCCCGCTTCCGCAAGGAAGGGCTCTTCGACGCCAAGGTCGGCGCCGAGCTCCGCGACCGCGTGCTCGCGCGCGGGGACTCGGCCGACGCCGCGGAGCTCTTTCGCGACTTCATGGGACGCGAGCCCCAGCTCGATGCGCTCCTCGAGAGGGCCGGCCTCGCAGCGGCGAGCGCGTGACGATCCCGGTCCCGAACGCGCCTCGCTACCAACCGGGTCAGAGGCCGCCGCCTCCCGACGACGAGGAGGCGAGAGAGATCGCCCGCCGCGCCGCCGCCGAGGCCGCGATCCGCGTCGAGGGGCAGCGCGGAGCGCGCGTGCTGCGTGTCCCGCGCGGGTGCTTCGCGAGCGCGCTCCTGCTCGGCGGCCTCGCCACGTGCTGCGGCGGCGCGGTCGCGTGGGCTCTCCTCGGGGGGAGCGTCGACCTCGTACGCGACCAGACGCTCGTGAAGATCCACCACGATCTCCAAGATACGGCGACGACCCAGGGCTCGCTCGAGACCCACCGCGGCGCGCTCGCGCAGCTCGAGGAGCTCCGGGCCGCACGGCGCATCGACTGGCTCGCCTTCTCGGTGCTCATGAACCGCTGGACCGACGCGAAGGCGGATCGGTCGATCTCCCCCGAGGAGCTCGAGCGCCTGATGCTCCTCGTGCGCGACATCGACGCGCGGGGCGGCAGCATCGACCTCGAGGACTACCCGGAGGGGCGCTGACGCTGCGCCTCCGGGTCGAGCCATTCCGTCCGGTCGAACCGGCTCGAGCCGAGGCGGCTCCGAGGACGATTCGTTCGGATCCCACGTAGCTTCCCGACGCGGCGCACGGGTTTTGGATCGAACCCGAAGGCGGCACCGTGCTATCCGACCCTCGTGTGCACGCCGCGCAGTCTCGCGCTCTCGCTGGTGCTGTCGCTCGCGGTCGTCGGGCACCGCGGGGCCGCGCGCGCCGACGGCGCCGTCTGCCCGGGCGCGACACCTGCGGCCGAGCGTGTCTGCGCGGGTCTCGAGGCAGCCGGTCGAGGCCACTGGGCCGAGGCCGAGGCTCTCCTCGAGTCCGCGCGCGTGCTCGAGGACCCGACCCTGTCCCTGCGCGCGGCGGAGATCGACGCGGCGCTCGCAGAGGCGCGCGCCCACCTCGGCTCGCTCGAGGTCCGCTGTGCGCCCCGCGGTGCGAGCGTCGCCATCGACGGCCACGAGCGGGCGATCGCTCCGCTCGAGCGACCGCTGCGTCTCACGCTGGGCCCGCACTCGGTGCGCTGCACGCTCGCCGATCACGAGGCAGCCGAGGGCGCGGCGACGGTCGAGGTCGGCGCGCTGGCGGAGCTGTCCCTCGTCCTCGCGCCGATCGATCGTCGCCCGGTGCTCGAGCGCGTCGGCGCGCCCGGGGAGGCGCAGCGCATCGTCGGGGTCACGGCGCTCTCGCTCGGTGGTGTCGCGCTGGCGGTGGGCCTCGGCACCCTCGTCGCGGGGCTCGACGGGACGGGCCCCGGTCGAGAGAGCTACTTCGAGGTCGCGCGCGGGACGCTGATCGCCGGGGGTGTGCTCGCGGTCGCCGGGCTCGTGCTCGTGCTCACGGCCGACTGAGAGCACGTGGCACTCGGATGGATCGATGCGGGTGCCACGGGCTTGCATCGGCGGGAGGGAGGCTCTCGCCGATTCACTCGGCGAGAGGGAGGGGCTGCGGCCAGACCCTCCGGCAAGAAACGTCAGAGCATGAGTCAATCC
>JBKDQC010000431.1:0-5178 GCA_046342295.1 Deltaproteobacteria bacterium
CGAGCACGACGACGTCGAAGTTCTCCTGGATGACGCTCGCGACGAGGTCGAGCCTCTTGGTGCCCTGACCGAGCCGCTTCAGGTTCCACGTGCCGACGCGCAGCTGGCTGGCCGCAGGGTCCACGACGAGCTCTTCGACCGCCGAGCGCCCCGCGCGCGGCTGGAGACACCGAAGACGACGGCCACGAGGAAGAAGAGGGCAACCGACCTGGGCAGGGAGTGAAATCTCATGCGACGTCGCTGAGCAAGTCACGTACCGCCGACCTCGAGGAGGTCGGGCAGATCGAGGCGCGAGAAACACAGACAATTTCGCGCCTCTCGGCCGCCGCGGGGACGTCACCACTGCATGTCACAGCGTTACGCGCGCTTGACACCCCACAGGGGCACTGGCAGCGGTTCCCGGCGATTCCGAGGCAGGCCGATGCTACAAGCGGAGAGCGCGAATGAGTTCTCGTCTTCCATGTGGCGCTCGCGAGGTCCCGCGCCGGCGTGCCGGCGTCGCGTTCGCGGGCTCGGTCCTCTGCTGGCTCGCTGGCTGCTCCATGGAGCCGGAGCCTGCCGGCGCGCCGCCGCCGTTGCCTCGGGCCGCGATCGACCCGCAGGAGCTCGCCCGCGGCCGCGAGGCGTACCTCCGCTACTGCGCGCTCTGCCACGGCGCCGAGGCGGAGGGCTACGCCGCGGACAACGCGCCCGCGCTCGGCAACCCCGATTTCCTTCGCGTCGCGACCGACGACTTCCTCCGCGCGGCGATCGCCCAAGGCCACGCGGGCACACCGATGAGCGCGTGGCACCGCGACCGAGGCGGACCGCTCGAGGATCGACAGATCGAGGAGATCGTTCTCTACCTTCGCGGCCTCTCGGACGAACCGCAGGCCGATCACGCTGGCAGCGTGGTGGCCGGTGACCCGGCACGCGGCGCGGTGCTCTTCGCGGAGCACTGCGCCTCCTGCCACGGCGCGCAAGGTGAAGGTGTGAACGCCGAGAGCCTCAGCTCGGAGGTCTTCCTGCGCACGGCGAGCGATGGCTTCGTGCGCGACACCATCGCGCGCGGTCGGCGAGGCACACCGATGCGCGGCTGGGACGCCGAGCTCAGCTCGGGCGACATCGACGCGCTGACGACGCACGTGCGGAACCTCGCGCCTCGGGTCCTTCCTCCGCCCGCTCCGATGGGACCGCCCCCGCCGGACCTCGATCACCTGGTGCTCAACTCCGAAGCGCCGCGCGCGAGCTTCACGGCGCGCGACGATCGCTTCGTGCCCGGCGCGGACGTGCTCGCGGCGCTCCAGGCGGGGCAGCAGTTCATCCTGCTCGACGCGCGCGCGCCCTCCGATTGGGCCGCTGCGCACATCCCCGGCGCCGCGCCCTTCCCTTTCTACGACGCGACGCAGCTCGTCTCGCACATCACCGACCCCAACGTCTGGGTGATCGCGTACTGCGCCTGCCCCCACGGCGCCTCGGGCCACGTGGTCGACGCGGTTCGGGCGGCGGGCCACACGCGCGCTGCGATCCTGGACGAGGGCATCGCGTGGTGGGTCCAGCAGGGGCATCCGACCGAGCGCGGCTCGGTGCCCTGACGTCGACTTCGACCCCCGACTTCGACCCTCGACTGCGACCCTCGACTTCGACTTCGACCTCTCGGGCGGCGGGCCAGCGCGCGCTGGGGCGCGCCGCTCGGCTCCGCACGGGATCGCCGCTCAGCCGCGGCGAGGCTCGATGATGACCGTCCCCCCGCGGCGCGTGTTCACGAGCAGGAACACGCTGTCGTCGGGGCGGGCAGCGACGAACACGTTCGCATACGTGCCAGGCACGAGCGAGGGCACGTCGAAGATGACGTCGAGCACGCCGTCGGCGCCTGCGTCGAAGCCGATCACGTAGGCCATCGAACGGAGCGTGAGCACCGGGGCCGCGCGGAAGGCGAACTCGTCTGCGAGCAGAAGGTTGCCACCCTCACGCACGGCCACGAGCTGTCCCGCGATCACGGGGCTCGCGACGTGGACGGCTGCAACCCGAATGTCCCGGCGGACGTCGAGGCCCGACGCGTCGTCGTCGAGCCAGAGCAGGTCCAGCGTGCGGTCGGGAAAGGGCGGCTCGTCCTCGTCGCCGTAGAGCACGACCGTGTAGTGCCGACCGAGCGCAGCCGGGAAGGTCCGCTCGAGGATGGCGTCGCTGCTCCCTGCGCGGGTCACCCGGAACGCGATCGGCCCCTCCGCGAGCGAGCGCGGCGCGGAGACCTCCGCGAAGCCGAGCGTCGACGCGAGCAGCGTCCCGTTCGCGTAGACATCCACGTCGCGGGTGTCTCGGGCGAGGTGCACGGCGCGCACGAGCGGCAGCGCGGTCGGACGCGGATCGAGGATGATGGGCGGGCCGCTGCGGGCCGTGACGAAGAGGAACACGCTGCCATCGGTCCGGGCTGCGACGAAGACGTTCGCGTACGTGCCCGCGGCGAGCGCGGGCACCGAGAAGTCGAGATCGACGGTGCCGTCGGCTCCTGCGTCGAAGCCGACGACGTACGCGGCCGAAGGCAGCGTGAGCGGCGCGACGCCGCGGAACGCGAAGTCGTCGGCGAGGAGGAGGTTGCCGCTGTCGCGCACCGCGACGAGCTGCCCGGCGATCACCGGAGTCGCGACGTGGACGGCCGCGAGGCGCACCTCGCTCGTGGTGTCGAGGCCCGACGCGTCGTCGTCGAGCCACAGGAGGTCCAACGCCCGGTCTCCGAAAGGCGGCATCTCCTCGTCGCCATAGAGCGCGAGCGTGTACTCGCGACCGGGCTGGGCTTCGAACGTCCGCTCGAGGACCGCGGAGGTGCTCCCCGCGCGGGTCACCCGGAACGCAACCGCTCCGGGAGCGAGCTCGCGCGGGTCGCCCGAGACCTGGGCGAAATCGAGAGCCGACGTGACCAGCGCATCGTTCGCGTAGACGTCGACCTCCTGGGTGTCGCGCGCGAGGTGGACGACGCGGAGGGTGGCCCGCGGAGCTTCGAACGTGTCGGGCTCCACGACGGACGCGTCGATGCCTGCGTCGAGCGGCGCGGCGTCCGGCAGGCGGGCGTCGACCGAGGCGGCGTCGACGGCCGCCGCGTCCGCGCGCGCGGCGTCGACCGACTGCGCGTCCGGAAGGCCGGCGTCGGCGCCTCGCGCCGCGTCGGGTGTGCCGCCGGTGTGGGAGCCCGGCGGGTTGAGCAGCGAGCAGCCCGAGACCGCGAGCGCCACGAGCGGGACGGCCAGGAGGAGGCGGAGGCTCACCATCGGCCCACCCACGTGGCCCCGGCGCCCGCGGGGCTGACCCAGGGCGCCATCACGAGCCGCTCGGAGCGCGCGGGCCCCTCGGGCGGCAGCGCGAGCAAGAGCGCGACGCCGACCACGGCGGCGACCGTGCCGCCGATCCAAGAGATGTCCGCGAGCGTGTTGTAGGTCTCGAGCGCGCCGACGGCCTGTGCCGAGCAGGTCGCGCCCGCGTTCCTGCCGCAGCTCGACGCCAGCGCCGCGTCCTCCGCCAGCGACAGAGCGCCGAAGACACCGAACGACGCGAAGAGGACACCCGCCCCCACCAGCGTCACGATCCCCGCAGGGTGGACCCCACTGGGCTCCGGAGGTGGAGGGGGCAGGGGCGGGGTCTCGGCCACGACCTCGACGACGACCGGCTCGGGCTCGGGCTCGGGAGCCGGCACAGACGGCTCCGGCTCGGGCGCGGCCTGTCGCTGCAGGCCTGCGATGAACGCGATCCTCGCCTCGACCTCGGCGCGACGCTCGGTTCGAGCCTCGGCCTGGAGGAACGCCCGGTAGGCCTCGAGCGCCCGCTCGTCCGAGCGCATGCGGTCGGCGGTCGTCCCGATGTTGTAGAGAAAACCAGGACGATGGCTGAGCTCGTACGCCCGCTCGAAGTAGTCGAGCGCCCGCTCGTAGTTGCCGCTGGCGAAGGCTTCTTGACCGGCCTCGAAGAGGCTCCGCGCCTCACGCTCAGTCCGGCTCCGACGCTGCGCATCCCCAGGAGATGCGGCGAACAAAAGCAAGAGCACCATCACCAGTGCGGGATACCACCGTGCCATGCGGCGCCTTTATCGAGCCGGGATCCGAGGTCGTCTAGGTTTTCCCGTCCCGAAATCGGAACATTCGGAGTCGGCGGCCACGCAGGCTGTGCGTCGGTTCAGGTCTCGAGGCGGGCGATGGCGATCCGGTTCCGCCCGGCGCGCTTGGCCTCTAGAACCGCCTCGTCTGCCGCCGCGAGGGCGCGCGAAAGGGGAATGCGCGCGGGCTCTCCCACGAAGACCGCCCCGGCGCTCAGCGTCATGTACGGCGCATGCACGGTCTCGTGCCGAAGTTGCACGCGCTCTCGTCGGAGGCGTTCCGCGAGGGCCTCCGCGATCGCGACCGTGGCCGCGGCGTCGACGTCGACGAGGGCGAGCAGCACGTCGCGCCGCGCGAGGGAGACGAGCGCTCCTGGGGGCGCGAGCGCGCCGTACGCGATCTCGCAGGCCAGACCGAGCACGCGCGCGAGCAGCAAATCTCCCTGCAGGACACCGAGCCAGTCGTTGTAGGCGATCAGCCAGTCGAGGTCGGCGCGCACGAGCCCGAACGTGCGCGCGCTGCGATACCGCGCGGCCACGGCCCCCTCGTCGCGCGTGACCAGGACCGGGGCGGCGAAGCGCGCGTCGAGGTAGGCGGCGCGGGCCCCGCCGCGCACGAGGCGCACGGGGTCAGACGACGACGCGGCGCGGAGAACCTCGAGAGATTCCGCACACGCGACCACGTCCGCGCTGCCGTCGACGACGTGCGCGCCCCGATCGCTCGCGACGAGAAACGCGACCCCTTCGACGACCCCCGAGAGGCAATCACGCAGCGCGCGAAGCTCCTGCTCGCTGAGGGCCGCCCCGTGCACCACGGCGAACGGTCCCGCCTCACGCTCGGCGATCTCGAGCGGGAACGCCCCTTCCGGCGCGGGACCGACCCCCTCGGCGCCGGGCAGCGCGACCCGGCGCGAGGGCGCATGGACCCAGCCCATCCCCTGGACCGCACGAGAGCTGTTCATGAGGGGCGGGAGCATAGACAGAATCGCCGCCGGGGGGACCAGCTCTGTGGGGTCTAAGAGCATGAGTATCTTGGATTGACTCATGCTCTGACGTTTCTGACCGGAGGGTCTCGCCGCAGACCCTCCCTCTCGCCGAATGAATCGGCGAGAGCC
>JBKDQC010000432.1:0-13495 GCA_046342295.1 Deltaproteobacteria bacterium
CGCCGAAGGCAACCAGAGCGAGGCCGCGCGCTCGCTCGGTGTCTCGCGCAACACGGTCGCGCGCGCGCTGCGGTGGAAGTGACGCCGCCGCGACCGCGCAGGGCAGGCGGCGGGGACCGTCGAAGGTCGAAGTCGAAGGTCGAAGGTCGAAGGTCTGAGTCGAAGGTCTGAGTCGAAGGTCGAAGGTCGAAGGTCGAAGTCGAAGTTCAGCCTGGGGCCACACGCGGCCAGCCTGACCCGCGGACGGGGCTCGGCATGGCCCGGCGGACATGCCCCGCCCGTGGAGGTTCCGCGTGCGCCCTCCGCAACCGGGGCTGTCGAGGCTGGCCCGCTTGTTTGGTACGCTCGACACGATGTCGCCGCTTCATCCCTCGCGCGCGCGCTGCGCTCCGACTGTGGCTGCGGTCGCATGCCTCGGTGCGTTCTCGGGTGCGTGCACGGGCGAGGTCGACGCGCCGCGGCTCGGCCGCGTCGATCGCGTCTACGAGCCGGGGCCTGTCGTGCTTCCGCGCCTCACGGAGTCTCAGTACCGAGAGACCGTCGAGCAAGCGCTCGGCGGGCGCGACGTCGATCCGAGCCTCGGGCCGCTGCCTCGGCCTCCGCTCGAGCCCGACACCAACCCCTATCTTTTCTACAACGTCGGCGCGGCCTCCACCACGCTGTCCGAGGTCGGCACCGAGCGCTATGCCGAGGCCGCGCACGAGATCGCGAATGCCGTCGTGCGTGAGCCCGCGCGCCGCGCGGCGGTGATCCGCTGCGAGCCCGCGAGCGCGGGTGATGCCTGCGTGGGCGACGCGATCGCGCGGCTCGGTCGACGCCTCTACCGCCGCCCACTCACCGCCGACGAGTCCGCGCGCTGGTTGCGCGTCGCGACCGAGCTCTCCGAAGGTGACCCGCTCCGGGGCCTCTCCTTCGCCCTCGCGGGGATGCTCCAGTCCGCGTCGTTTCTGTACCGCGTCGAGCTCGGCGCCCCCGATCCCGCGCGCGACGGTTGGCTCCGCTACAGCGACCTCGAGCTCGCGAGCCGCCTGTCGTTCCTGCTCTGGAACGCCGCGCCCGACGACGAGCTCCTCGAGGCGGCCCTCGCCGGTGATCTCGCCGACGCCGACGGCGTGCACGGACAGGCGCTGCGCCTCCTCGAGGATCCGCGGGCCCGCCGTGCCGTGCGCGCGTTCTTCGCGCAGTACTTCGATCTCGCGCGCCTCGAGGACGTGCGGGAGCGCGACCCCGAGCTCCATCCGGGCTTCACGCCCACGCTCACCGTGGCGATGCGCACCGAGATCGAGCTGCTCGTCGATGACGTCGTGTTCGGCAGAGATGCGGACGTGCGCGAGCTCTTGCGCACGCGCCGCACCTTCGTGAACGCGGAGCTCGCGGACCTCTACGGGCTCGAGGTCGAGGGCGTCTCGCCCATCACGTTCGTGCCGGTCGAGCTGCCGGAGGATGGCCCGCGCGCGGGCCTCCTCACGCTCGGCGCGTTCCTCACGGCGAACGCGCACCCCACGGACACCTCGCCGACGCTGCGCGGCAAGTACATCCGAGAGCGCTTGCTCTGCGACCTCGTGCCGCCGCCGCCGCCGGGCGTCTCGACCGACATCCCTCCGCCGACCGGCATGCCTCGCACGCTTCGGGAGCGGCTCGAGGCGCACCGCGTGCGGCCCGACTGCGCCGCATGCCACGCGATCATCGATCCTCCGGGTTATCTCTTCGAGGGCTTCGATTCGATCGGCCGCGTGCGCGCGACCGATCACGGCTTCCCGGTCGACACGAGCGGTGGGCTCGATGGCGTGTCGCTCGTGAACGGTCGAGAGCTCGGCGAGCTGCTCGCCGACGATCCGCGCGTCTCGCTCTGCATCACGCGCCAGCTTTTCCGGCACGCGAACGGACGGCTCGAGCGCGATGGCGAGGAGGCCGCGATCCGCAGGCTCTCGAGGGAGTTCCTCGCAGGCGGCTCGCGCTTTCTCGATCTCCTGCTCGCCTTCGCGACCAGCGACGCGTTCCGCTACGCGGCGCTCGCGGACGAGGTCCCGACGATGGACGGAGGTGAGCCGTGAAGCTCCTCTCTCGGCGCACGATGCTGCGCGGGTCGGTTGCGGGGACCGCGCTCGCGCTGGGCCTGCCGCAGCGCGACGCGATGCTGCGGCCGAGCGGCGTGCTCGCCGGCGGCGAGCGGCCGCGGCCCTTCTTCGGCGTGTTCTTCTGGGCAAATGGTGTTCCGTGGCAGGCCCGCCACGGCAGCGAACAGGCGGCGGCGGGCGTGCCGGACGTGTGGACGCCGCCCACGACCGGCCCCGGCGCGGCGATGAGCGAGATGCTCGCGCCGCTCGCGCGCCACCAGGTGACGGTCTTGACGGGCCTCGAGCCCAAGACCGCCGTCCCGCCGAGCCCGCCCGGCCAGGAAGACGGTCACATGCGCGGCTTCATGGTCGCGCTGACCGGTGACCGCATCCGGCCCGAGGGCTTCGATCATCCCTCGCACACGCTCGCGCCCTTGCGCGCGACGATCGACCAGTTCGTCGCGCGCGACCCGAGCTTCTACGGCGCGAGCGCGCCGCGGTTCCGCTCCGTCCATTGCGGCGTGAGCGACGCGCGCTTCCACGACTACGGGCACTGGAACGCGATCTCGTACAACGGCCCGAGCTCGCAGAATCTCCCGCTCATGCGGCCCGATCAGCTCTACGCGCTCCTCTTCTCGGTACCGCCCGACGCGGCCGAGCTGCGCGCGCGCGCGTCGCTGCTCGACGCCGTGCGCGAGGACGCGCAGAGCCTGCGGGCGCGCCTGGGCGTGGGCGACCGCGCGAGGCTCGACGAGCACCTCGAGCACGTGCGCGAGATCGAGCGCCGCATGACGCTCGCGACCGGCGCCGCGTGCGCTCCGCCGCCGGCGCCGAGCGACGGAGACCTGATGGTCCGCGCCAACGAGATGGCGGAGCTCTTGGCGGTCGCGCTCCGCTGCGATCTCACGGGCGTGTTCACGTTCATGCTCACGTCGCCGGCGAGCACGCACGTGTTCTCGAACGTGGGCGTCGCCGATGGCCTCCACAAGACCTGCCACGACGGCCTCTGGGAAGACGTGCGCCGCGTGACGCGGCACCAGATGGAGTGCTTCGCGACCGTGCTCGACCGCCTCGCCGAGCAGACGGACGCGACCGGTGCCTCGCTCCTCGATCGGGGTCTCGTGCTCGGGGTCACGGAGTACGGCGAGGGGTGGAAGCACAGCACGAACGAGCTGCCCGCCCTCCTCGCGGGTGGCGCGAACGGTCGCCTCGCGCGCGGCGTGCACGTCCGCGAGGAGGGCGGCAACTTCGCGCGCGTTCATCTGACGGCCCTTCGGGCGCTCGGCATCGAGTCGGGCGGAGCGCCGATCGCGGGCTGGGGCTGGAACGGTGGCGAGACGGATCGACCCTTCACCGAGCTCTTGCTCGAAGGTTGAGGCGATGCGCTGCACCGCCTGTCTCGTGGGGCTGCTCCTCGTCGGCCTCGCCGCCTGCGCGAACGGTGCGGGTCGTGCGGGCGACGCCGGACGCCGCGACGCAGCGCGCGCGCAACGCTGCGACGAGGGAACGCTCTGCGGCGCAGCCTGCGTCGAGCTCCAGAGCGATCCCGAGCATTGCGGCGGTTGCGGGCGGACGTGCGTCGTCCCGAACGCGTCGGCCGCGTGTGTCGCGGGCGCGTGTGCGGTAGGCAGGTGCACGCCGGGATTCGTCGACTGCAACGCGCGCTCCGAGGACGGCTGCGAGCGCAGCGCCGACTGCGACGAGGGGGCGAGCTGCACGACGGGCTGCGGGACCGCAGGCACCACGGTCTGCGTCGACGCCTGCACGCCGACGTGCGCTCCGCCGGCCGAGCTCTGCAACCTCCTCGACGACGACTGCGATGGCGCGTGCGAGTCGGGGCTTTCCGGTTGCCGGACCGCGGTGCACCGATCCAACGGGCCCAACGGTCACTTCTACACGACGAGCCGAGACGAGGCGGCGTGCTGCGGGATGAGCGTCGAGGGCTACGACTTCTTCTTCCTCTCGGCCGTTCCCATCGATGGCACGCAGCCGTTCTTTCGCTGCCTCGCGGCCGACGGCCACCACCTCTACACCACCGACACGGGTTGCGAGATGGCGGTGGGCGAAGGGCAGATGGGCTTCATCGCGCGCACAGCGGTGTGCGGCGCGGTCCCGCTCTACCGCCTCTTTCATTCGAGCGGTGACCACTTCTACACGACGAGCGCGCCCGAGCGAGACAGCGCGCTGGGGCTGGGCTACGAGGACCGCGGCATCGTCGGCTACGTCTGGACGGCGGGATGAGCTCATCCACAGTCTCCGACGTGACCTTGCCATCGGGGTCATGCCATCAAGAGATGGGCATCGTGTGCGGGCTCGTCGGCTTGGGATCTGGGGTGAGCTGCACCCAGCGGAATAGCCGCGCCATGCCGTGATGTCGCAGGGCTCCATGAACCATCGACGCCTCGGTGCACCCTCCCTCGCGTGTCTCGTTTCGTCTCTCGTCGTCGTTGCGTGCGGCGGACCGCAGCCCGCGAGGTCGGAGGCGCGGACGCCTCTGCCGGTGCAGCACGATGCGCGCGTCGAGAGCATCGTCGACGAAGAGCTCGCGTCGCTGCTCCGAGAGCGGGACATCCGGAATGCGCGCATCGTCGTGCTCTCGGTCGAGGGCGGCGCGGTGCTCGCCGCGAGCGGCCGGGATCGCTCGGGGTTGCGGGCCGCGCTCGCGACCGAGGAGGTTCGCTCGCATGGCTCGACGGCGAAGCCCTTCACGCTGGCGGCCGCGCTCGAGGAGGGCGTCGTTCGCATGGAGGACACCTTCGAGGGCGGCGCGATCACACGCGATGGGCTGACCATCGAGGACCACGAGATGCACGGGGTCATGTCGCTCGAGGACGTGCTGGCCTACTCGTCCAACGTCGGCACCATCCGTGTGTTCGATCGGGTCGGTCCTGGCCCGCTCGCTCGAGCGTTGGGGCGATTTCGCCTCCCGGTGCCGGACGATTTCGGCACGCGTCCGGGGCGTGACGCACAGTTCGCGGAGGGAGCGCTCTTGGAGGCGAGCTCGCTCGAGGTGACCGCGGGCTATCTCGTCCTCGCGCGCGGCGGGACGTGGCCGGACGGAGCGGCCGCGGTCTCGCCGACCACGGCGGCCCAAGCGCTCGCCCTGCTCGAGCGCGCGGTCTCGCGCGACGACGCGACCGGACACGTGGCCGCGGTCCCGGGCCTGCGCGTCGGAGGCAAGACGGGGACGGTGCGACTCGAGGGCGGTGGAACCTTCGGCGTGTTCGCGGGGGTCGCCCCGGTCGAGGCGCCGCGGTACGTCGTCCTCGTCGGCGTGGAAGCCGAGGGCGAGCACCACAGCGGGAGCACGCTCGCGGCCCCGTCGTTCGCCCGTGTCGTGCGTCGACTGCTCTGACGTGACGCGCGCAGGGACAAGACGCCCGCGGGCTCAACGACCGCTCCGTGTGCGCCTCCGAGGAACGAGCGATGGTGGCGTGTGGGGAGCGGCCGCGTCGAGGCCGGGGTCGAAGCGTGTGATGCGTTGGAGGTTCACCGCGTTGATGACGACGTGCGCGACGACTGCGCCCACGAGCGAGCCGGTGTGCGCGTGCACGAGACCGAGGAGCAGGCCCATCAGGGCGGCCCAGAGCGCCCAGGGCAGGAGCGCGCGCGAAGGGACGAAGTGCACGGCGCCGAAGAGGAGCGACGTGAGCCAGAGCCCGAGCGCGGGCTGAAGGGCGCCGCGGAAGAGGAGCTCCTCCGCCGTTCCGGACGCGACCGCGAGCGCGACGAGCTCCGCGGAGCGCGCTCCCTCGAGGGCGGCCCGGAATTCCGTCCGGAGCGCCCGCGCCCAACGCGCGCGCCGCACCAGGAGCTCCGTCGAAGCGATCGTGGCGAGCGCCAGCGCGAGCCCGAGCGCGCCCGAGATCACGTGCGTCGAGAGGCCGGTGTCACGGGCCAGCGCGGCCGCCCACGTCTCGGGACCACCGGGGTGCGCGAGCAGCGGAGCGCCGCGCCACCGCGACAAGCCCACCGCGGCCGCGGTCATGGCCGCGTAGAGCAAGAGACCGATCCGCAGCCGGCGTGTGACCTGGCCCCTCATGGGTCGCCTCGCAACTGCTCGCCTTTCATCTCTTGGGTTTTCCGCGGGAGAACGGCGTTGACCTCGACGTCCCCGGCGATAGTAATCTCAGCCTCCGGCTTCGCGCGAGGCCCGCAGTTCTCAATGGATCCGAACAGCCCCGAGCTCCCCAAGGTGCTCGTCGTCGACGACGAGAAGGTGATCCGCGAGATCCTCGCGGACTTCTTGTCGATGGAAGGCTTCTCGGTGCGCACCGCGGAGGACGGCGCCGCCGCGCTCGCCGAGCTGTCGCGCGGCAGCTTCGATCTGGTGCTGAGCGACCTCAAGATGCCGAACATGGGCGGCCTCGAGCTGCTCGAGGCCAACGGCAAGCACGCCTCGAACGAGGTGGTCGTGATCATGACGGGCATCGGCACCGTCGAGACCGCGATCGACGCGATGAAGCGCGGGGCCTACGACTACATCCTCAAGCCCTTCAAGGTCGAGGAGGTGGTGCACACGATCCGGCGCGCCCTCGAGAAGCAGCAGCTCGCGACCGAGAACCTGCGCCTGCGCGAGGCGCTCTCGCTCTACAAGGTCAGCGAGGCCATCGCGGCCAGCCTCTCGCTCGAGGAGGTGCTCGGCACCGTGACCGACGCCGCGCTGCACGAGGTCGAGGCCGATCAGGTCTCGATCGTGCTCGCCGATGGATTCGGCGGTTGGTTCGAGCGCGCGCGCGAGCTGCACCCCGGCTTCGCGCGGCACGTGCAGGAGCACCTCTCCGATCCGGACCAGCCCAAGGCGGGCTACGTGCGCAGCCCAAGGCGCACCGAGCGGCCGCCGGGCCCCGGCAGCACCGCATCGGGCGCGACGTCACCGGGGCTCGCGAGCGAGCGCGCGCCCGTCGACGCGATGGGGCAGGAGATCCTCGCGTCCTTGAACGCGCCGCGGCTCAAGGAGTACTTCGCCGAAGACCAGCCGCTGCGCGTGCACGGCAGCGCCGCCAACGAGTTCCTGATCCCCGGAGACCCCGCGTTCGGGGTGACCTCGCTGGTCATCACGCCGCTCCTCGTCCGCAAGCAGGTGGTCGGTTTTCTCGGCGTGCTCTCGTACAGCCGCGGCAAGAAGTTCGACGAGGGACAGCGCAAGCTTCTCCGCATGGTCGCGAGCCGCGCGTCGGCCGCGATCGAGAATGCCAAGCTCTACGAGGACCTGAAGGCGACGTTCCAGCAGACGATCAAGGGCCTCGCGTCCGCGATCGACAAGATGGACCGCTACACCTCGGGGCATTCGGAGCGCGTCGCTGCGTACGCGCAGATCCTCGCGATCAAGCTCGGTCTCGGCGCGGAGGAGGTCGAGATCGCGCGCCAGGCCGCGCTGATGCACGACATCGGCAAGATCGGCTGCGTCATGAACCTGAACAAGCCGGGCAAGCTCTCGACCGAGGAGTTCGAGGTGTTCAAGAAGCACCCGGGCTACGGCAAGGACATCCTCGAGCCGATCACCTTCCTGAACCCGCTCATCCCGGGCGTGCACCTCCACCACGAGCGATGGGACGGTCGTGGCTATCCCATCGGCCTCACGGCGCAGGACATCCCGCTCCTGGCGCGGATCATCTCGGTGGCCGACACCTACGACGCGATGACGAGCGACCGCGCCTACCGCAAGGCCCTGCCGCACGAGGTCGCGGTGAACGAGATCTGCCGGTGTGCCGGCTCGCAGTTCGACCCGACGTGCGCGAACGAGTTCTCGGAGGCCATCGAGGTCGAGCGGGAGGAGCGGATCGAGCGCGGGGAAGCGGTGCCCGAGTGAGCCGCGTCGCGCGGCGGGTGATCCGCTCGTTCGCTCTGGTCGGCCTCGCCTCGGCCGTGGCGTCGTGCGAAGCGTGCGGCGGCGTCGCGACGATCGAGCCCGAGCCGCAGGCCGCAGCGAGCCCCCGCATCGAGGGCACCATCACGTTCGGCGCGCGTCGCTCGACCCGCGACGGCCTCACCGCCGACGAGGTCGCGATGCCGGCGCGTCTCGTGGACCTCACGCTCATCGACGAAGAGAACCAGCCAATCGGCGGTGCGCGTACCGACGCGACCGGGCATTTCTCGATCGCGGCGGCGCCCGGTGCGGCGTCCATCGGCGTGACCGCCCGCATCCGGGTCGGACCGATGGACATCGCGACCTCGCCCGTTCCGGACGGGGAGATGTCTTACGCGGCGGTCGTCTCGCTCGAGCAGCTGGCGCGCGATGGTGGGCGCATCCACTTCGCCGACACCGAGGGCGACATGGCCGGCGCCCTCCACATCATCGACACGCTCCTGCGCGGCTCGCGTGCCCTCGAGCGTTGGACGGGCCGGGGCCTGCCGCCGGTCTTCGCGTACTGGGGCCGCGGTGTGACCGTCGAGTGGAGCTTCTTTCGCGGCGAGGTTCCGCCTGGGAGCGGTCGATTCTGCCTCGAGCTGCTCGGAGGACCGCTCGGCGAGCAACACACGACCGACACCGACGAGCACGACGAGGGGATCATCCTCCACGAGCTCGGCCATTTCGTGATGAACCGCCTCGCCGGGGACTCGTCGATCGGTGGGAGACACCCGCCGGGCGCGCTCGTCGATCCGGGCGTCGCGTGGGAGGAGGGCCGCGCGACGTGGTTCGCGATGGCGGTGCTCGCTGAGGAGGAGCCTTCCCGGGAGCCGCTCTACCAGGACACGCTCGGGATCGTTCCGACGGGATCGACGCGGATCGACGAGGACGTCGAGCATCCCAGCCTCCCTCGTGGTCTCGGATCCGAGCGGAGCGTCGCCGGGGTGCTCTGGGATCTCACCGACGGGGACGTCGCGCACGCGCGGTCGGCCGATGCGGTCGATCGCGATGCCGACGGGCTCGCGCTCGGCGCCGCCCGTGTGCTCGCGGCGATGTCGAGCGCGTACGAAGAGCCCGGCGCGTTCGTCGCGCTGCCTGGTTTTCTCCGGCACCTCGTGCGTACCGACGCGGCGAGCGAGGAGAGTGTGCGCGCGATGCTCGCGGCCGGTGGCGAAGACCCCGCGCTCCTTCCGCCGAGCGACGACGCCGTCCCGTGGCCGATCGCGCTCCCGCTCGGCGTCTCCGTCGCAGGCAGCGTCGATGGCCTCTCGGAACCGTCTCCGAGCGGTGCGCCCGCCAAGCCCGACAACGGCATCGACGCGGTGCGCGTGCACCGCGTGGTGCTCGATCGCGCGGGAACGCTGGTCGTGACCCTCCGCGTCGAGGGCAGCGGCGCCGCTGGCGATCGCAGCGACCTCGACCTCTCGCTCTGGACGCGGCGCGCCGAGCCGCTCGCGAGCGCCGAGGGGCCCGGCGCGCGCCACGAGCTTCGCAGGCCGCTCGAGCCCGGCGCCTACGTGGTCGTCGTGCGTGACGCAGGCAACGGCAACCGCGCGCGCTTCACGCTCGAGGCGCGCCTCGAGCCGCGCTGAACCGAATCGCGACCGTGTAGAGTCGGGGCGCTTTGTCCACATTGGTCTCGGAGCGCTCCCGCCTCGCCCTCGCGATCGCCCTCGCCGCGGTCCTCGCGGCCGTGGCGAGCGTCTCGGTGCAGCTCGCGCCCAACACGTGGATGTTCCGCGACGGTCGCTTCTACGCGAATGTGACGACGACGATCGCGGAGGATCTCACGCTCGATCAGCACCGCTTCGCGGCGAGCTGGTACTCCGGCACGCTCGGATGGAACCGCGATCTCGATCCGGGCTGGAGCAACGTCGCCCTGGGGCGAAACGGCGAGCACTGGCCCAAGCACCCGTACGTGCTCCCGGTGCTGGCGAGCCCGCTCTACTTCGCGCTCGGTTTGCCGGCGACGCTGATCTTCAACCTGCTGATGTTCGGCGCGATCGCGGCGGGGCTCTTCCGCTTCGCGCGCGCCTACGCCGAGCCCGAGAGCGCCGCGATCGCCGTCGCGCTCTTCGTGTTCGCCACCATCATCGTCGGCTCCGCCTACGACTTCTCGACCGACGTGCTCATGCTCGCGCTCTTTGCCCAGGGCCTCGCGGCGGTGAAGGAACGCCGCGGCGTGTGGGCCGGCGTCGCGATGGGCCTCTGCGTGGTGATCAAGCCGACGGTCTTGATGCTCCTTCCCTCGCTCGTGCTGCTCTTCTTCGAGCGCACCGACGCGCGCGGCGGGGCGCCGGATCGCGCGCTCACGCGACGAGAGCTCGGACGCTCGCTCCTCGGCGGTTCGGTGGTCCTCGCCCTCTTCGCGCTCGCGAACGTCTGGATGTACGGCCGCCCGTGGTGGTCGGGCTACAACCGCACGCTCGTGACCTCGGGCGGAGCGCCCGCGCTCGCGTCGCACACGGACTCCTTCTCGGTGCCTTTCGACGAAGGGCTTCACCGCGTGCTCCACGGCGACTACGGGCTCGTGGCCGCCTTCGGCGTGCTCGCGCTGTCGGTCCCCGGTCTCTTCCGTCTGCTCGGCGCGCGGCCGCGCGCGGCCGTCGCGGCGATCCTGGGCGTCTCGCTGAGCCTCGCGGTCTTCGCACGCTACGTGTACGAAGGGCACCGCTTTCACTGGCCGGCCCTCGCGCTGCTCGTGCCCGCGCTCGCGGCGAGCCTGTCCTGGATCGGCTGTCGCGAACCGCGCCCCGCCGCGCGCCCCACGCGTCGGCTGCGCGTCGGCGAGGGCGTGCTCGTCGGCGCAGCGGCGCTCGCGGCCACGATGTTCACCGTGATCGGCCCTGCGCGCGCGCGGCTCGGCGGCGGCGCGTGGGTGGACGCGGCCCTCGGCGCGCTGCCGGAGGACCTCTCGCCCGAGGTCGCGCCGTTCGTCGTCCTCGCGCTCCATGCGACCTTCGCGGGTCTCCTCGTCGGCGCGCTCGCCTCGATGATCGAGGGTCCGCGCGCGTTGCGCGCGGTGGCCGTGCTCGCGCCCTTCGGGGTGCCGGAGGTGCGGCTCGGCCTGCAGCAAGGAGGGCCCGCGCTCGTGCTCACGGCGCTCGCGGCGCTCGCGTGCGCGCTCCTCGTGCGTCGCGCGCGGCTCGTCGGCGAGCGCGCTGCGCTGCGATCCGGGGCGGCGATCGCCGCCGCCTCGCTCGTTGCCCTCGCGCTCGCGGTGCCTGTGCTGCCGCACGACGAGGCCGGGGCCACGCTCCTGCCTGCGCTGCGCGAGTCGTGGTGGTCGCGGACGGAAGCCCGTGCGCTCTGGCCCATGCTCGCGCCCGGCGCGCTCGGCGTGCTCGCGCTCGCGACCGAGAGCCTCGCGGGCCGCGCGCGCGGGCTGGGGCTCGCGCCCCTCGTGGTCCTGCTCGTGGGGATCGGCGCCTCCTCGCAGCTCGGCGCAGGGCTCGTCACGGCCGTGGCCCTCGCGTTCGTCGCGTTGGCGGCGCTGTCGTGCGCGTTCGTCGCGAAGGCCGCGCGCGTCGTGGGTCGCGGAGAGCTCGACGCCCCTCGGCTCGGAACCTGGGCTGCGGTCGCGCTCGGGGCGTGTCTCGCGGTGGGTCTGGTCCGTCGCGTCGAGGCGCGGAGCGAGCCCTTCCGGGTCGCGACGGACGAGGCCGTACGTGGCGCGCTCGTCTTTCTCGAGGTCCCCGGCCTGGGTGAGGTGCCGTGCGATTTTCTCGCGTGGGAGCACATGAGCTGGGAGTGCGCGACCTTCGATCACGGCACGCACGGTGAGGTCGGCCTCGCGGTCGACGAGCCAGCGCGGCTCGGCGGAGGCGCGACGCGCGCGTTCTTGCTGCCGTCGGGCGTGCGCGGAGAGCGGCGTCGCGTGGTGTGGCCGAGGGTGCGCGCGGGGCGGGCGCTCACGCTGCGCTGGGCGGTGCCCGATGGTCACCGCGGCACAGGCACGCTCGTCGTACGGATCGACGACCGCGAGCGCGCGCGTCTCGAGGTGCCCCCCGAGCCGACGGGGCGCTTCGAGACGCTCCGCATCGAGACCGCAGACGCCGCGGACACGGCGCGCCTCGAGGTGGAGCTGCGCGACACGCGTGGGCAGGGCGTCGTGGTGCTCGATGGTTCCTGGCGCTGACGGGTGGCGAGGAGGCTTCGTCAGAGGAAACAGAGATCGAGCCGGGTCGGAGGCGCTCCGGTGACGACCCCATCGAGACTCCGGCCGAGCGCGAGGTGCCAGAGCGAGTCTGGTGCTCCCTGCGGGTCGGTCGGCGGATCGATGCGCAGCATCGAGGTGCCGCAGAGGCCGCGCTCGAGCTCGTGCAAGAACACGACGGAGTCGGCGAGCTCGAGCGTCCGCGTGACGCACTGTCCCGCACTGCGCGCGGCCTCCGGCACGTAGCCCTCGACGTGCGAGGGCGAGAGGCCCCCTGCGTGGGCGGGGTGGCGGTCGAGCCCGCCGTGACGCACGAGCACGCTGGCGTCGTGGCTCGTCGCGGGGTCGTCGCCGCCGTCGCTCTCGGCGCCGACCGAGTCGGCGAGGTGGAGCACGGTGTCGCCGCAGATCTCGACGCGCGCTACGACGGCGTCCGCGCGGCTCATGTCGAGATGCGCGACACCGGCCTCGTCGATCGACGCGAGTGGACAGCTCGCCGGGTCCGCGAGCGCCCCGGCCTCGAAGAGGCAGCGGTAAGCGCATGGGCTCGCGTCCCCGATCGCACCTCCCGCGAGGCGCTCGCGCGTGACGCGCGTCTCTTCCGGCTCGCCGCACGCGCCGTTCTCGCCGCCGGCGGCCGGCCCGACGCCGCCCGCAATCTGGATCGGCTCCGAGCCGAACACCGAGACCTCGCAGCCCAGCGACGACGACGCGAGCACACCCAGCACGAGGCCCGGGATGGAGCGGAGAGACATCATCGCGCGAGCCTACCCTCGGGAGTCACACTTCGTCTCGCAAGCCTTCCTTGTCTTTGGGTTCCTGCTTTGGGTTCCTGCTTTGGGTTCCTGCGGGCAACATGACGCGGGCTGGGTTGGGCGGCGTGGCGCTGGGTCCGTACGGGCGGCGCGCTCGCGAAGGAACCGAGGCCGCTTCACGGCTCGCCGGCTCGTCGGTCGGCTCGGACACGACCCGCGGTCCTACGTCGCGCGCGCCCGCAGCACGCGTCCCATCTTCACGCTTCCGAGCTCCTCGAGGGGCACGCCCTCCACGACCGCGACGTGCCCGCCGATCAGCACTGCTCCGATCGCCGCGTCGTTGCGGCGCACGAGCCGCTGGAGGCCATCGAAGCCGGGCAGCTCCACCTCCTCGATGCGATCGACGGCGTCGGTCAGCCCTTGGGGCCGCACCACCACGAGGTCGGCGCGGGCGCCCTCGCGGAGACGCCCCGCCTCGAGGCCCAGCCAGTCCGCGAGCTCGCTCGTGAGGCGCTGCACGGCGCGGCCCAGCGTCATGATCGGCCGGCCCGCGCGCTCGGCGTCGCGCACCATGCGGAGCAAGCGCAGCGGAAAGTTGTAATAGGCCATGTTGCGCAGGTGCGCGCCCGCATCGCTGAAGCCGATCAGGGCCTGCGGGTGCGCGACGATCCAGCGC
>JBKDQC010000433.1:0-4889 GCA_046342295.1 Deltaproteobacteria bacterium
GGGTTGTTCAGGCGATCCTTCGTCTGCCCCTGGAATTGCGGCTCCGCGACGTAGACGGAGATCAGCGCGACGAGCCCCTCGCGGATGTCCTCCGCCGCGACCGTCACGCCCTTGGGCTCGATCTTCTTGGCCGCCATGAAGGCGCGAATGGCCTTGTTGAGCGCCGACTTGAGGCCGTTCTCGTGGGTGCCGCCCTGCGGCGTCGGGATGCCGTTCGCGTAGCTCTGGATTCGCTCGTCGGTCCCTTCGGTCCAGCTCAACGCGACTTCGAGGCGGGGATCTTCGGCGCGGTCGAAGGTGAAGGGCTGGGGGTGGATCGCAGGCTTGCCCTTGTCGCCGACGATCTTGCCGAGGAACTCGACGATGCCGCCGGGATGGTGGAGCTCCCACCTCTCCCCCGTCTTGTCGTCCTTCAGGGTGATCTTGAGCCCGCGGTGGAGGTAGCTCTTGGCCTCGAGGCGCTCCCGGATGCGCTCGACGTCGAACGCCGCGGTCTTCCCGAAGATCTGGGCGTCGGGGCGAAAGTGAATCGTGGTTCCGCGACGCTTCGTGGCCCCGAGCGACTTGATCTTCGCCTCGGGCGCGCCGCGCACGAAGGTCTGCGTCCACTCGGTCCCATCACGCCGAACCGTGGCGACGAGCTTCTCCGAGAGCGCGTTGACGACGGAAGCGCCGACGCCGTGGAGACCGCCCGAGACCTGGTAGTTCTTTCCGGCGAACTTGCCGCCCGCGTGAAGGACGGTGAGCACGAGCTCGAGCGCGGTCTTCTTGTGCTTGGGGTGGACGTCCACCGGAATGCCGCGACCGTTGTCGGTGATCGTCGCGCCCTTGCGATCGGCCTCGATGACGACCTCGATGCTCGACGCGTGGCCGTTGATCGCTTCGTCGACCGAATTGTCGACGATCTCCCAGAGGAGGTGGTGGTAGCCCGCGGCGTCCGTCCCGCCGATGTACATCGCGGGGCGCTTGCGCACGGGCTCGAGGCCTTCGAGGACATCGATGTCCTGCGAGCTGTAGCTTTCGCCTTTGGAGGGCGGTCGAACAGACTGGGGCTTGGTGGTCGGGCTGCTCATGGTCCACTCGCTGGAAGTCGGAAATCGCGGCCGCTGTGGCGGCCGGCGAAAGAGGGAACCCCGCTTCGCGGGCCAGGGGCCGCTCGGCCCCCAGGCAACTCAGTTCACGGCAGGGGGTTTGGAGGCGCGCTTCTTCGCGTCGTCCTCGTTGCCGGGCAGGACGGGCAGCACGGGCGCGCGTTCGAGCGCACGCACCGCCTTGCCTCGCTTGAAGAGCTCGCTTCCCTTCCCTCCGCGGCCCACCACCTGGCGCTTGGTTCCATAGATCTCGTAGGTCTTGCCGTTCTCGTGCTCGAGGACGAGCGGCTCGACGTGGCCCTCGGTCAGCGCGCCCGGCACGAGGCGCGCGCCGAGCACGGCGTCGTCCTTGTCCTCGAGCTTGATCAGCTTCACGCCCTTGCCCGCTCCGGCGAGGATCGGGACTTCATCCACGGTCGTCACGAGGCCGTGCCCCTGCGCGGTGCCGCAGGCGATGCGGTCACCCTCCTCACACACGTCGACCATCAACACTTCGTCCGATGGGAAGTCCGCGCTCAGGCGCGCGTACTTGCGACCAGCGCGCGTCGAAGGCTCCCGGTGCGGACGCAGCGAGAAACGCGCGATGAGGCCCGCACGCGTCACGGCCACCGCGTACGGAGGCTCGGGCTCGCCCGACTTGCCGTCGATCAGCGGGCCATCGCCCTCGGGCGAGGCGGGTGGGACCTCCAGCACCCGCGGGTCGAACGAGACCAAACGCACGATCCGCTCGCCGTCCGCCATCTTGAAGATCGTCTGCACCGGCTCGCCGTAGCCCGTGGTCTGCGGGAGGTCGACGATGCGACACACGTAGCAGGCACCCTGGCTCGAGAAGAGCGCGACGCAGGCCTTGGTCGATCCGGCCACCACATCGAGGATCGAGTCGCCCTCACGGACACGCGTGGTCGACAGGTCGACGCGCCCCTGCCGCTTGATCCAGCCCTGCCGCGACAGCAGCACGAATTGGTCTTCATCGACGATGAAGGCCTCCGCGTCGTACTCGACCTCCTCTCCGCCGAGCTTCGTCGCGCGCTTGTCGCCGTACGCCGTTCGCAGCTCGTGGAGCTCGGCCCGGATGAGCTTCCAGCGCGACCCCTCGCTCGAGAGCAACGCGGCCAGACGCTTCTCCTCCTTCTTCTTCTCTTCGAGCTCCGTGCGGATGATGTTGATCTCGAGCTGCGCGAGCCGGTACAGGCGCAGCTCGAGGATCGAGTCCGTCTGCTCGGCGGAGAGCCCGAAGCGCGCGATGAGCTTCTGGGCCGCGTCCGCCTTCCCTTGGCTCTTCCGGATGATCCGGATCGTCTCGTCGAGCGCGTCGAAGATGGTGACGAAGCCCTCGAGGATGTGGATTCGCCGCTGGATCTGCGCGAGGTCGAAGCTCAGCCGGCGAACGACCACCTCCATGCGGAAGTCGAGGAAGTGCCGGAGGATGTCGCGCAGGCCGAGGCGAGCCGGCGTCGGCTTGGTCTGCCCGCCGGCCTTCACGGGGACGAGGCAAGTGAGGTTCACCGAAACGTTCGACTGAAACGGTGTGTGCTTGAACAGGTACGCGACGACGAGCTGCGGATCGGTCCCCTTCTTGATCTCGCAAACGATGCGCGTGTCCTCCGTCGACTCGTCCCGCACGTCGAGGAGCTGCGGCAACCTCTTGTCGATGATGATCTCGGCGATCTTCTCGACGATGGTCTTGCGCTCGATCGCATAGGGGATCGAGGTGAGGACGAGCTGCGGGTTGCTTTGGCCCTTGCCGGGCTCTTCGACCTTCCACGTCCCCTGGAGCTTGAGAGAGCCCTGGCCCGTCTCGTAGACCTCTTCGAGCTCTCTCTTGGTCGCCACCAGCTGCCCGCCGGTCGGGAAATCAGGGCCGCGCACGTGCTTGAGGAGCTGCTTGGTCGTGGCCTGCGGTTCGTCGATCAGCGCGATGGTCGCGTCCACGACCTCCCCGAAATTGTGCGGGGGGATCGAAGTGGCCATGCCGACCGCGATCCCCGCGCTCCCGTTGACGAGGAGGTTCGGGAATCGTGCCGGGAGCACGGTCGGCTCCTGCTCGGACCCGTCGTAATTCTCGCGGAAATCGACGGTGTCTTTGTGGAGCTCGGACAGCAGCTCTTGCGCGGCCTTCGTGAGGCGTGCCTCCGTGTACCGCATGGCGGCGGGCGCATCGCCGTCGGGTGAGCCGAAGTTGCCCTGGCCGTCCACGAGCGGGACGCGGAGCGTGAAGCTCTGCGCCATGCGCACGAGCGCGTCGTAGATCGCGGTGTCGCCGTGCGGATGGTACTTGCCCATCACGTCGCCGACGATCCTCGCGCACTTCACCTGCTTCTCGTCGTGCCTGTGGCCGCCGACCTGCATCCCGAAGAGGATCCGGCGCTGGACCGGCTTCATCCCGTCGCGAACGTCAGGCAGCGCGCGCGACGTGACGACGCTCAGCGCGTAGTTGAGGTACCGGTTCTGGGTCTCTTCGGCGAGCGAAGCGTCTCGGATCTGCATCGAGGGGGGGTCTCCTGAACCAGCTCCACCGCCTCGCTTGGGCGGTCGAGGAGGCACCGGCGGGACGGCCGCAGCCTCGGTCGGACTGACAGGGCTGGGGACCGCGCCGGGGCTGGTCTTGCTCTTCTTGTCGAACAACGAGAGTTGCTGACGGGTCATGCTCGTCACGCCTCCGCCGCTCGCGAACACCGCTGTAAGTGCGTTCAGTCTTGCGGGATCCGCGCTTCTAGCAGCACGTCCCGCAGCGACGCAAGGATTCGAGGGGCTCAGCGCATCCGGCGAGCTCAATGGCCTTCGTTCAGCCCGCGTCGCAGCCCACGGAAGGCCATGAGGAGGCCGCTCGCGACGAGGCCGGGACGAAACGCGGGGTCGGTGGACTCGATCGCGGCGACGATGGGCACACCGTCGGAGGGATCGAGCCGCGCCGCGAGCGTCGCGTAGGAATTCGCGCCGCCGTCCGCCGCCCGCGTTCCGAGGACGATGCGGCCTCCTCGCATGGCTCCCGAGGTGGCCTCGAGCTCCACCTCGTCGGCGGTCCTGTCGCGGATCACGAGCTCTCCGCTCGATCCGAGGAAGGGAACATCGACGTTCCATCCGTAGCGCGCGCTGCCTTCCTCTCGCGCGAGCTCGATGAGGGTCGCACCGCTGAGGAGCCCCGCACAGAAGGTCACGGGGTCGAAGAACGCATGCCGCACGCGCTCGGGCGGGTGCGCGAGGAGGCGCGAGACACCGACGATGGTTCCGAGGTCGGAGCCGTCGGTCGTCTCGAGCACGAACACTTCGCCTCGAGAGAGAAGGAGCCCGAGCCGATCGGGGTCGACCTCGAGCGAGCGCGGATCTCCGAGCGGCGAGGTGATGTGCGGTCGCGGCACGCCGGCCCGTCGCTCGGCCTCGCCCCGAAGACGCGTGAGCGTCGCGATCGAGAGCACGAGGCTCAACGAGCGGCTGAGGGTCAGCGCCGAGCCTGCGGACTCGCGCGCGATGTAGTTCGCGTCCCTCACGTCGTGGCGACCGGCGAGCACGAGCTGGCACCTGCCTGGGTCTCCGGCGACGGGCGTGGCGCGGATCACGCGGCGTGCACGCCCGAGGTCCCCCGTGTGCGTCTCGAGGACGATCCGGAAGCCGTCGCGCCCGTCGCCCGCGGCCACGGTCGTGACCACCGATCGCCCACGAAACGATAGAACGGAGGCCTGCCACGTCCACGCGAAGGCGATCGCATCCGGGCCGCCGGGCTCGAGGGCGACCGTGTCGACCGCGGGCATGAACGCTGGGTAGGCCGGCACATCCCGCGCGGTGGCGAGCACGGCGTCG
>JBKDQC010000434.1:0-6322 GCA_046342295.1 Deltaproteobacteria bacterium
GCGTCGCTTGCGGAACCCCGACCTCCTTCGAGAGCGCGGTCGCCGACACGGCTGCCGGTCCGCTCATCCGCTGCACCATCTTCCGCTTGAACTTCTCCGAGTACACCTGCATCTCGTCGTCGCTTCCTCCGCCCGTCAGGACCTCACGGTCACGCGACATCTCGCGCGATCAAGAGGCGACAACTCTTCTGACACAGGGGGGAAACGTCAGAGCATGAGTCAATGCAAATGACTCATGCTTCGAGTGAACCTGGCCCGGGCGGTGCGTTCGGCGCCCCTCTTCGCGTTGCGGGCGGCGCGCCCGAGCGATCGCGAGGAGGCCGAGAGAGGTAGCCCCGGGAGGATCTTGCGGGTGCAGTGGCCTCTGTCTCTCAGCCCGGCCGCCGCGCGAGGACGCGGTCGAGCGCGGCGAGGGTCAGCTCGATGTCGCGCTCCGTGGTTTCGGGGCCGAGCGAGAATCGGACGCAGCGCTCGGCGCGCCACCGTTCGTCGGGATGCAGAGAGAGAATCGCCGGCGATGGACCGTCGAGGCCGCTCGAGCAAGCGGCGCCCGCGGACACCGCGATTCCCTCGAGATCGAGCGCCGCGACCAGCGTCGCCTTGCGCCATCCGGCGAAGGATACGTTGGTGACCGTCGCGACCCGCTCGGTCTCCGCGCCGTTCACGGCGGCTCCGCGCGCCACGAGGCCACGCTCGAGCTGATCGCGAAGGGCGCCGATCCTCGACGCCGAGGCGAGGCGCTCGTCGAGACCGGCGCATGCCGCGGCGAAGCCAGCGTGCGCCGCCACGTCCGGCGTCCCGGCCCGTCGCCCGCGCTCCTGCGAACCGCCGAGGAGGCGCGGGGCGAGCTCGAGCCGGCGGGGAGCCACGAGCGCCCCGCTGCCGGCGCTCGCCCCGATCTTCGCGCCCGAGATCGCCACGGCCCAGTTGGGAGCGCTGAAACGGTCGCTCGGCAGCTTGCCGAGCGCCTGGCAGGCATCGACGACCACGACCGTACACTCCGGAAGTGCGCGCGCGATCCCGACCGGATCGAGGATGGTCCCGGTCTCGTGGCACACCGCGGGCAATGCGAGCATCCACGCTGCGCCGGCCGGCCTCGGTCGTGCGCCGAGCTCGTTGAGCTCGTCGAGCGGCCGCGCATGGAGCGCGAGCGTGTGGATCTCCGCGCCTCTCGCCCCGAGCGCTGCGACGGCCTGTTCCATCGCGGGGTGGGCGAGGTTCGAGGTGACGACGACCAGCCGTTCGACAGCCTCGCGCGCGGGCGCTCCGAAGCCCAACACTCCGAGATTGCAGGCCTCCGTTCCTCCTCCGGTCAGCACCACGTCGGCGGCGGCGCACCCAACCGCGGCGGCGATTGCGCGTCGCGCCGCCTCGAGGCGGGCCTTGGCGGCCCGGCCCTCGGCGTGGGCGCTCGAGGCGTTGGCCCACGCATCCTCCGCCGCGCTCGCCATGGCGGTGCGCGCACGCGGCGAGAGGGGGGTCGCGGCGTGGTGGTCGAGGTAGACCCGCGGCATCGTCGCCACGCGCGATCAGCTCGCGTCGGGCGTGGCCGCGGGCGCGAACGTGGGCCGCACGGCGAGCTCGAGCCTGACGAGCGTGCCCGTGAGGCTCGCCCTCACGTCCTCGTCGTCGATGCGCCAGAGGTCGCGTGGGGGGCTCTGTACAGCGATGCGACCGCCGTGGGCCTCGGCCACGCGCCTCGCGAACGCGAGCCCCAGGCCGACCCCGCCGAACTGCCGCGTCACCGAGCCGTCCACCTGGTAGAAGACCTCGAGGATACGGTGCAGGCTGTCTTCGGGGATTCCGGGACCGGCATCGGCCACCTCGAAGACCAGGACCTCGCCGCCCCCGGCGCGCACCGCGATCGCGCCACCCTTGGGCGTGAACTTGACCGCGTTGTCGAGCAGGTGCGCCATCGCGCGGCGGACCTTGTCCGGGTCGCCGAACGCGCTGAGGCCCGAGGGAGGCGGTGTGACGTGCAGCGTCACCTGCTTGTCGACGACGCGGGGGCGGACGTCGTCGATGGCGCGCTTGGCGGCCTTCGAGAAATCATACTCGCGCGCGAAGAAGTGCAGGCGACCTGTCTCGAGGGCCGAGACATCGAGGAGCGTGTCGATCAGACCGCGGAAGCGCGAGACCCCGGCATCGACCGCGACCAGGGCTTTGCGTTGCATCGGCGTGAGCGGACCGAGCTCCTCCGTGAGGAGGAGTTTGAGGTAGCCGACAGCGGGGGTCATCGGCGTCGAGAGCTCGTGGCTCAGGTTCCGCAAGAATTCCCGGCGCAGGCGTGCGAGCTCTTCGAGACGCTCGTTGGCCTCGACGAGCTCCGAGACCTTCTGCTCGAGCCGCTCGACGATGCGCTGCGAGGCGACCCGAAGCTGGAGGTCCCCCGGTTGTGTCGGTCGCTCGCGGTGACCCCCGAGGAATCGCTCGATCTGCGCTGGGAAGCTGCGGACGTCGATCGGCTTCTCGATGAAGCCGTCGCACCCGACCGCCAGGCTCGTCTCGCGGTCCCCTTCGGCCGTGATCGCCACGATCGGCACGGAGGAGAGCGAATCCGTACCACGCAAACGGAGGGCGACCTCGTAGCCGTCGAGGTCGGGGATGTTCAGGTCCACGATGACCAGGTCCGGGGCCGACTGCTTGGCGAGCCTCACGCCTTCGAGTCCGCTCGATGCATCGAGCACCTCGTGGCCAGCCGCCGCGAGGACCTTGCGCACGAGCAAGCGGCTCCCCGCGTCGTCCTCGATATGGAGGATCCTCGACACCTTTCGTGTGTTAGCCCGGGCGGGTGAGGTTGTCCCGTGTCGGATCGGGCGGGCGCTCGGCCGGGTCATCTCCTCGCGCTGCCGTCTCGACCCATCCGTGTTCGTCTTCTATCTCCGGGCGTATGTCGAGCTCCCCACGGCGCCCTGCGCCCCCCGCTCCGCCCGCTCCGGCGCTCGCCGAGCAGCGCGGGACCACGCTTCCGCACCTCGTCGAGATCATGCAGCGACTGCTGGCGCCCGACGGCTGCCCCTGGGACCGCGAGCAGACCCTCGAGACCCTGCGCCCGTTCGTGGTCGAGGAGGCCCACGAGGTGGTGGACGCGATCGATCGCGGGGACATGGCGGATCTGCGCGAAGAGCTCGGGGACTTTCTTCTCCAGATCGTCTTCCAGAGCGAGCTCGCGAGGGCACGAGGGCTCTTCGGCCCCGACGACGTGGTGGCCGCCATCAGCGACAAGATGGTGCGACGCCATCCCCACGTCTTCGCGGACGACGTGGCGGGCACGGCCGGCGAGGTGCTCGACGCGTGGGAGAAACGCAAGGCGCGCGAGCGCGAGTCGAAGGCCGAGGCCGAGCGGCCCAAAGGTGCGCTCGACGGTGTGCCGGTCGCGATGCCGGCGCTGCTCCGCGCGGTGCGCATCGGCGACAAGGCCGCGCGCGTCGGCTACGACTGGCCACTGCCCGCGGGCGCGCGCGCCAAGGTGAGCGAGGAGCTCGCGGAGCTCGACGAAGCCATCGCGCGCGGAGACCGCGCGCAGATCGACGAAGAGCTTGGCGATCTGCTCTTCGCGCTGGCGAGCTGGGCGCGCTTGTCCGAGCTCGACCCAGAGGCGAGCCTGCGACGCGGGCTAGACCGATTCACGACCCGATTCCGCGAGGCCGAGCGGCTCGCGCACGAGCGCGGGACGGCGCTCGATCGCATGACCGATCTCGAGCGCGATGTGCTCTGGCGCGAGGCCAAGGTCCGAACCCGCTGACGCCACGGAGGCGCCTCTCTCTTCGGGGCGGCGTCCGGGCGTTGCCTCGTGATCTTCCGCGGCGCGGGAGGCCACCCGCGCCGCGGCTCGATCGGTCGCTCGAGCGGTGCTCGCTCAGCGCCGGCGTTCGCGTCGGCGAGCGCGCCGCGCCCCGATGGCGACGGCGACCAGGGCCAAGAGTCCCGCTCCGCCCGCGCGTCGCGTCGAGCCGGCGCGGCAGCCACAGCCCGTGATCTCGTCGTAGGTCCCTGCGTCCACGCCGCGCACACCGACGTCGCGAGCTGCCGTGCCCGCATCGGCCGTCGCAAGGCCCGTGTCCTCGGGTGCGACGCCCGCGTCCTCGACCGAGCTACCCGCGTCCGCGGCGGTGCCGCCGTCCTCCATCCCGCAGCCCGCGATCGGCGCGAAGACGCAGCGGTTCGTGTCGGCGTCGCAGCCGTCCGCGGTGCAGCGGTCCCCATCGGTGCAGTCGGCGTCCGCTCGGCAGCAGTTCGCGATCCGCGTGTTGGAGCAGCCGGTCACCGAGTCGCACGCGTCGGCGGTGCAGACGTCTTCGTCGTCGCAGTCGAGCCGCTCGGCGACCACGCAGCTCCCGAGGGTGCAGCGCTCCGAGCCGTTGCACGCGTTCTCGTCCGCGCAGCTCGCGCCCTCGGGGCCGAAGCGGTCGGTCGGGCAGCCCAGCGCGACTCCATCGCAGCTCTCGGCGGCGTCGCAGGGACCGGCCGCGGCGCGGCACACCATGCCCGCGGTCGAGATCGCGTCCGCGGGGCACACCCCATCGATTCCATTGCAGACCTCTTCGGGATCGCAGCCGCCCTCTGACGCTCGACAGACCGTGCCCACAACCGACACCCGGTTGGGAGGACAGGTGCGGTTGCCCGCGATGCAGCGCTCGGCCGCGTCGCAGCTGCCTGCGGAGGCACGGCACACGGTCTCCGGCGCAGCGGCCGCGCCGAGCGGCGCGCATGTGCCGTCTGGGACTCCCGTGAGGGCTTCGATGCACGCCTCGCAGTTGTCCGGGATGTCGTCGCCGCATGCCGTGCGGCAGCAGACGCCATCGACGCAGAAGCCCGACTCGCACTGCGGACCGGCACTGCACGATTCGCCCGGCTGACCCCGCACGGAGAGGGCCCAGGCAGCGCCCGCGTTGGCGCCGCCGGTGGTGTCGGTCGAATCGCCACCGACGACGAGCTCACTGCCGCCCGCTGCGACAGCCACGGAGCGGCCGAACGACTCTTCGGCGAGCGCCCCCGGACGCACGAGCCCGCCCACACCCCAGCGAGCCCGAAGAGGATCGGTCAGGTCGAAGATCCGTGCGCTGCCTGCATCGGTCACGGCGTCGACGTCGTCGCCAGGCGCCCCAGCGACGAGCCTCCCACCCTCGGGGGTCACCGCGACCGAGAAACCGAGTTGGTCGTCGCTGCTGCCGTCGCTGAGCGTGATCGCCGCATCGAGCGACCATGCCCCCTCACGGAACGCGAACATCCTGACCGACCCTGCGTTGCTGCCGAGGGCGGTGTCGTCGAGCGGGCAGCCCAGCGCGACCTGGTGCCCCGAGGCGTCCATGGCCACGGCGAGACCGCAGCGGTCGACGGGGCCCGCGCCCGAAGGCTGGAGGAGGGCCTCGTGCGCCCACGCCGCTCCGGTGCGCACGAAGGTCCGTGCCCCGCCGGAGTCCGTTGCGGTGGTGTCTTCGCCGGGGATCCCGACCACCGCGCGTGTGCCATCGTTGCTCAGGGCGACGGACCAGCCCGTCTTCTCGAACGGCGCCGCCTCGGGGGAGAGAAGGGTGGCCTCCTGGCTCCACGTCGCACCGCTGCGAACGAACACGAACGCTGCGCCGCAGCCGGTGCAGGTGCCGCTCGAGTCGTCGGGAGACCCGACGAGCAAGCGGGTCCCGGTGGCGTCCAGATCGACCGGCGAGACCTCGTCGCCGCTGTCCGCGCCCGTGGGGACCACGACGGCCTGCTCCGTCCAGACGCCGCCGACCTGCGTGAAGACGAAGACGCTTCCGGTGTCGTCGGGGCCCGCCCCGGGTGCGCCCACGGCGATGTAGGCGCCGTCGGCGCTGACGGCCACGTGCGCGCCGAACTGGTCGAAGGAGCCGCGCGTCGAGGGGCGCAGGACGGCGACCTCCGCGTAGGGCCCGGAGGCAGCGCGCGAGAACACGTGCGCGGCGCCTCCCTGCGGGTCGAGCGCCGAGTCGTCGGGCGCGCCCACCACGACGGTCGAGCCGCTCGCGCTCGCCGCGATCGAGCGGCCGAAACGTCGATCGGCCGAGTCGAGGCTCGGCGCGAGACGCCCATCGGTGACGAGCAGCGTGGACTCGACCGCCTGGGGAGCGGACTCCTCGCGCGAGCATCCGAGCAGTCCCGAGACGAGCAACACCACGACCGTCGAACGCAGCCTCATGTCCAACCTCCGGCGCCGATACTACCGAAGAACGGCCCGCGGGCGAGGGTTTCCGCCGACGACCACCGTCATCGGGCGTCGATGGACTCGAGCGCGCGCCGCGCGCGCAGGGAGCGACTGTCTCTCCTCACGGCCTCCTCGTAGGCCCGTCGCGCGCCCTCGGTG
>JBKDQC010000435.1:0-4268 GCA_046342295.1 Deltaproteobacteria bacterium
ACTCATGCTCTGACGTTTCTTGCCGGAGGGTCTGGCCGCAGCCCCTCCCTCTCGCCGAGTGAATCGGCGAGAGCCTCCCTCCCGCCGATTCGAGCCCGTGGCACCCGCATCGATCCATCCGAGTGCCACGTGCTCTCAGCGGCAGAGGCCCATCCTGCAGACTCGCCCCATGGAGCACGCCTCCGCGCAGACGCCCTCGATGCAGACCTGACCGGCGGCGCAGGGGGCGCCGAGCATGCCGCAGGGTCTCGGGTCCGAGCAGGTCGCGAGCACGCACGCACGCGACTCGCAGCGGAACGCGCTGCCGCAGTCGGCGTCGGTCGCACACGACGGAGCGGCGCAGCCGCCGGCCCGGCAGACGTAGCCTGCGCCGCAGTCCGCATCGGCGGCGCACGAAGCAGGGCGACACACGCCCATGGAGCAGCCCTGTCCCGTCGCGCACTCGGCGTCGGCGGCGCAGACCTCGGGCGCACACGCGCCCGCCGCACACTGCTCGAGGGCACCACACTCGCTCTCGAGCGCGCATGGGATGACCGTGCACTCGTTTCCGACGCACGCCTCGCCGGTCACGCAATCGTCCGACGAGGCGCAGGGCGCGGTGCAGCCGCCGTCCGCGATCCCGTCACAGTCATCGTCGAGCCCGTTGCCGCACGTCTCGGCCCGCGCACACCCGGCGACCACGCAGACAGTGTCGATGCAGTCCTGCCCGACGGCACAGTCGACACCCATCGCGCACGAAGCGAGGCCGCAGCGGTTCCCCGAGAACGTCGCGTCGTCCGGAGCGCAGTCGATCGCGTCGGGCGAGCCGTCGCGGTCCTGATCGCCGCCGGGATCGGCCGTCACGACGCGGCTGCCTTCGCGGCGGACGGCGAGCTCGTACACATCGCGGGGGCCGATCGTCTCGAGGTAGAGCACATCGGCCGGGCCGCCGAGGAGGCGCGCCACGAACGATCCGTCCTCCGCGACGAGGACGGTCGCTCGCGAGGGAATGGCAGGCTCGCGGACGTTCGAGACGCGGAGCGCGCGCCCGCCGACGCGCGCGGCCCCCGCCTCACCCGAGAGGCGAACGCTGCCGTCGCGGCTCGCCTGCAACGACATGCGAGACACGTCGAGCGAGGGCGGGTCGGGAATCGGGGTCGCGATGCACGACGAGAGCGACCCCAAGGCGAGACACGCGACGAGCGCAGCGAGGCGCGCTGGCGCAGGGCGCGCCCGGACATGGGTCGGGAGATTTCTCTGGGCCATGGACGCTCGAGTCTCGCAGGTGCGTGTCGATGAATCATCGGACAGCGAGGCGCAGCAAACGCTTCGCCTCACCGAATCCGACCGAGAGGCCGCCGCAGCGGATCAGCCCACCCTGCAGGCGCCCATCACGCAGACCTGACCCATCCCACAGTCGGCGTCGGCCATGCATCCGGCGCCGCCGCAGCCGTCGTCCACGACCCCGTCACAGTCCTCGTCGATCCCGTTGCCGCAGATCTCGGCGACGCACGAAGGATCGCCCGAGGTGCAGCGGCCCTCCACGCACACCTGGCCCGACGCGCACTCCGCGCTCGTCCGGCACGCGGACCCGCACCCGTCGTCCACGAGGCCGTCGCAGTCGTCGTCTTCGTCGTTGCCACAGATCTCGACGCCACCGCCCGTCACACACATCCCCGCTTCGCAGCGGTCCTCGGTGCACGCGTTGCCATCGTCACACTCCGCGTCCGCCGTACACGCGGGCTCCTCGCAGCCATCGTCCACGAGACCGTCGCAGTCTTCGTCGATCCCGTTGCCGCAGCGCTCGGCGCCGCACCCGCCGCTCCTGCAAACGCCCTCGACGCAGACCTGGCCCGCCGCGCAGAGCACGCGCTCCGCGCCGCAGGGAGACGCGCCGGTACAGGCGCCGGCCACGCAGGCCTGCCCCTCCGGACACTCCGCGTCCGCCGTGCACGCGGGCTCCTCGCAGCCATCGTCCACGACACCGTCGCAGTCTTCGTCGATCCCGTTGCCGCAGATCTCGGCGCCGCACTCGCCGGTCGTGCAGACACCCTCGACGCAGACCTGACCCGCCGCGCAGAACGCGCCTTCCGCACCGCAAGGAGACGCCTCGTCGATGCAGATGCCGTCGGTGCACACCTGCCCCGCGCCGCAGAGAGCGCCCACCATGCCGCAGCCCACGCGACATTCGCCCGCGTCGCACAGCGAGCCCGCGGGGCATTCGGCGTGGTCGGTGCAGGTGAGCGACCCCGGCAGCACCGCGCAGGTGCTGGCCGCGCAGAGCGACCCGGAGCCGCACTCCGAGTCGGTCGTGCAAGCCCCGCCTCGCCCCGCCCAGCAGCCACCGTCGACGCAGACCGCGCCAGCTGGGCATTCCGCGTCCGCGGCGCAGGCCTCGAGGCAGCGGTCCTCGACACAGCTCTCGCCCTCGACGCAGCGTCCGTCGTCGGTGCACGCCGTGACGGCATAGCTCGATCGACCGAGCGGCTCGCTCGGACAACCCGTGAGCGCGAAGAGAGAGGCAGTGACGAAGAACGAAGAGACACGACGCATGCGGACCTCCAGAGAGGGGGATGTCCCTCCTGTCGCAAGCGGAGTGCCATGGGAGCACCCTCGAATAGCTGACATTCGTAGACCGACAAATGTCTCGCGACACTTATGTTGAAAGTGCTGCTACATTTCTCGACTCATGAAGATCGACCCCACGGCGGGGCTGGCCGCGAGGCGCTTCGTGGCGTCCGAGACGCTCGGGCCGGGCGTCACGCGCGCACGCGACCGGCTCGGCGGTCCGGACGTCATCCTCAAGCGCGCGAGCGAGACGCGCGGGCGGGAGGCGCTCTCGCGGGAGGCCCAGACACTACTCGCCCTGGGCCCCCGCGCGCGCTGGGTCCTCGGTGCCTGGGAGGACGCCGATGGACTCACGGTGGCGCTCGAAGACGTGCCCGGGCACGCCCTCGAGCGTCTCGGCCGCGTGGATGCCGCGCGAGCGCGTCGTATCGCGATCGCGCTCTTGCGGAGCCTGCTGGCGCTCCACGAGCTCGGCCTGGTCCACGGAGATCTCAAGCCGAGCCACGTTCTCCTCGACGAAGACCGCGTCCACCTGCTCGACCTGGGACTCGCGACGCGTCTCGGTGCCGCCGCGAGGGGCGGAACCGCCGGTTTTCTCGCGCCCGAGCTGCTCCTCGGGGAACCCGTGGGCACGCGCTCCGAGCTGTTCTCGTTCGGACGCACCCTGATCGAGGCCGATCTGCGAGGTCTCGACCCCACCCTCGACCTCCTCCTCGCAGCTTGCGTGATGGAGCGACCCGACGACCGACCGCCCTCGTTCGAGTCGGCCCTCGCAGCGCTCGGGGCGCTCCCGCAGGCGGGCGAGCGCTCGGGCTCCCGAGCCCACGAGCCCCTCGAGGCTTCGCTTGGACGGGTCGAGGAAGCGATCGCGCGGGGCGGTGGCGCGATCGTCCTCGTGCCGCTCCCGCCGCGGGGAGGTCGCACCCACCTCGCGCGCAGCCTCCTCGCGCGTGCGGCGGCGCGAAGGTTGCGCGGAAGCCCCGACGTGGGTGAGCTCGCGTGGCTCGGCGGCGACGCGCTCCTCGGCGGGCTCGCGGCGAGCGCTCCGCTGCTCGAGACACCACACACCGAGGACCGCGAGCGCTTGGTGGAGCGCGCCGTGCGGAGCGCGGTGGAGCGCTCGCTCACGTGGGTCGTCGACGGAGCCGAAGCGACCAGCGCCGATCTGTGCGCGGACCTCTCGATCGCGGCGCGCACGATCGAGACGTGCGGTCGCGGCACGCTCGTCGTCCTCGGAGCGGAAGAGTCCCTCGACCTCGGGCTCCGCCAGGTGATCCGGATCCCGGTCGCGCCCTTCGAGGAAGACGAGCTGTCGCGCGAGCTCGCAAACCGGGGCCTCGAGCTCACGCGCGAGGATCGGGCGCTTCTCCTCGCGGAGACCGCCGGCAAGCGCGGCCTCGCGCACGAGGCGCTCGAGCACCTCGCTCGCGATGGCCACGCCGGCGTACCCGAGGCCCTGGCCCTCGCGCGCCGAGCGAGCGCCCACGAGGCCTCGGTGCCCACCCCGGCACCCCCGCTCGAGGCGCGGCTGGTCAGCGCGCGGCAGGCGCACGGACGCGATGCGCCGCGTGCGGTGCTCGAGCGCCTCACCGCCTCGGATCGTGGCGACGAGGTGGCGCGCCTGCGGGCCTGGGCGCTCGCGCGGACGGGAGCGCTGCCAGGCGCGCTCGAAGCCCTCGATGCGATCGCGCCGTCCGCCCGCACCGCGCTCGACCGTGCGC
>JBKDQC010000436.1:0-2607 GCA_046342295.1 Deltaproteobacteria bacterium
CCACGGCCGCTACCACACCGACCAGTGGCGGCAGGGCGAGCTCTTGCGCGACGTCGTCGGGATCGTGGTGCCCCCCGACATCCAGGCGCCATCGCGCTGGGACATCCACATCGCCATCGACACACTCGATGGAGTTCGTCAGATCGGGGAAGAGCGAGGCCGGGCGGCGCTGTCCGCGCAGATCGGGACCCTCGACATCGCGCCACGCTGACCGTGCGGTTCACACCGTCGTGCGCCCGACGTCGGCGCACGGGTAGTTCGTGCTCCGTGCGCTTCGTCCGCTACGCTCGCGCCTCCCCGAGACGATGTCCCCGCTCCCGACCATCCCGAGCCAGCGCGCCGTCGTGTGGCTCGCCCGCGCGGCGTCCCTCGCGGTCTCGATCCTGCTGACGCTCCCGCTCTGGCGAGGCGGCTGGCTGCTCTTCGGAGATCATGCGCCTCACATCGCCGAGGCGGTCGAGCTCTCCCGGAGCAGGAGCGGCTGGAGCGACACCGCGTACGCGGGCTTTCCGCTCGGGGTCCTCCATTCGCCGCTCTGGTACGGCCTCCTCGCGCTCGTCGTGCGGCTCGGGGTCCCCGCCTGGGTCGCCTACACGGCGTTCGTCACCTTCGCGGAGGCGGCGCTCGGGATCGTCGCGCTCGAGGTGGGCAGTCGACGCGCGCCGCGGGCGCTCGCGCTCGCGGTGTCGGTCGCCGTCCAGACGCAGAGCCTGCTCGTGGCGGGCCCGAGCGGTGTGCTCACGGGCATGTGGACGTTCGGGCTCGCCATCGCGATGTATCTCGCGCTCGTCGACCGCCTTCACGCGCCCTTCGATGCGCGCGTCGGCGCCCACATCGCAGCCCTCGTCGGCGGCATCGGCCTCACGCACACTTTCGCGATCTACGCGGTGGTGGCCGTGGTGCTCGTCCGCTGCACCAGCCTCTTCGTGCTCGGTCGAGAAGAGCGTCGCAGCATCGTCGGCATCGGTGCGGCGAGCGCGCTCGGCGGCGTCGCGAGCGCCGCGTACTGGCTGGCCGCCACGCTCTCCATCGACACGCACGACATCCAGCCGGTGATCTCGCTGGGCTGGCCCAATTTCCAGATCTTCTTCCGCCCGCTGCTCGAAGATGTCTTCGACATCACCACCGTCGTCTTCTACCGGACCCCGGAGCTCCCGGATCTCGTGCTTCTCGTCGTTTCGGGGCTCTCGTTCTTGCGCCTGGCGCGACTCGATCGCCGGGAGCGCGAGATCTTCGCGACGACGATCGGGACCATGATCCTCGTGCTCTTCGTCGTCTCGCACATCGCGACGATGCGCGACCGCGCGATCTTCGGCCCGATCCCATGGCGCATTCTCGTCGTGACGCGCTCGCTCCTGCTCTTCACGGCCCTCGCGGCCTTGCCTCGCTGGCGGCTCGAGTCTCGGCGGGCGCTGGCGCTCACTGCGCTCTCCGGGGCGCTCTGCGTGTCCTGGGCGAGCGAGCGCTCGCGTCTCCTCGCGTTCGAGGCTGGGAGCGCTGCGGATTCCGCATACGCCGAGGTTCACCAGCTCTTCGCCGAGGTCGCCCGTCTCGCACCGACGGTACAGGGCCGCGTGTACGCGCAGAACACCCACGGCATCGCGGCGCCTCCGCTCGGGGGCGGCCACCCGCTCGCGCTCCTGCCCGAGCGCGCAGGCGTGCACGCGGTGGGCAGCTACTACTCGCTGGTCCCGTTCGCGACCGACGCGTGGCTGACGAGCTTCGCAGGGCCTGTCGTCGGCGAGAACGCGAGCGACTCCAACCGCGCGATCATCGACGAGCGTCTCGACGATCTCGGCGCGGAGCTCGTGGTGCTCGTCGACCGAGCGGCGATCGACGTCATGGGCGGCTGGAGGCCGGAGTACACCGTCGTGGCGCGGGCGGGGCGCTTCGCGGTGTTGCGCCGGCCGCGCCCGGGCATGGCGCGGAGCGACGACGCGGGCGCGGCGGTGACGGGGTTCCGCCTCGGTGACGGGCGGGTGGCGCGCGACGCGATCTCGCCGCGCGAGCACGACGTGATGCTGGCCGTCTCGTACGGTCAGCGCTGGGGGATCGAGCAGGCGCCGCCCGGCGCGTACCTCGCGCGCCGCCGCAACGGGCTCATGCGGGTCCACCTGCCCGCGGGCACCCATCACGTGGCGCTCGCCTACGGAGAGCCGCGTTGGCCGCTCGCGGTCTCGCTGGCGGGATGGCTCTCCATCGCGGCGTGGTGGGCGTGGAGCCGGTCCCCACGCCGGCGGACCGGGCTCGCCTCGCGGTGAGGGCACCCGCCGCTCCGCCTGTTCGCCTCCCCACGCGGGTGGCCTCGGCTGCTTCGCGGGTCGCCGCGATCGCTTCGCGGGCCGCGCGCCCCTCCTCCAGCGTCGAGGGCGCACGCTTGCGGTCGGGGGATCCGGCGTCTAGAGTCGATTTCCTCTAGCAATCGCGACGATTCGCGCGCTACACGCAGCGGCGCGCGCCTCCTCCAGGCTCTCCTCGGGCCTCCCAAGTCCTCCCGCGGGCTGTCCCGCCGAACGAAGTGCCGCTGCGCTGAGGTCGAACATGGCCGACGAAGACGACAAGACCAACGAAGTGACGGACCAGGACCTCCAGTTCGGAGACGAGCTC
>JBKDQC010000437.1:0-2489 GCA_046342295.1 Deltaproteobacteria bacterium
ACTCATGCTCTGACGTTTCTTGCCGGAGGGTCTGGCCGCAGCCCCTCCCTCTCGCCGAGTGAATCGGCGAGAGCCTCCCTCCCGCCGATTCGAGCCCGTGGCACCCGCATCGATCCATCCGAGTGCCACGTGCTCTCAGAGTGACACAGCCCGAGGGATCTTGGGTGGAGCCCTCTGCGCGGGACGGTCGCCCGGCACACCTCGGGCACGACCGTCGACCGAGGCTTGGACCGGACGATCCGCTCGTGGGCTCGGCACGTACGTTCCCGCGGGCCGCACATCGCGGACTTCGCAAACACGAGGAGAAGTCATGGATCGCAAGTTGTCGCTCTGGCTGACGGTCGGGCTCTCGGCGCTCGCTGGCTGCGCGTCGCAGCCGCCCGGCGGGGTGTCCTCCGATCTGGAGCTCCTCGAACGCGCCGAGTCCGGTGTGACGGACGCGTCGCAGGAGCCCCCGGCCGTCGACGGCGACGAGGACATGTGCTCGGACGAAGCGAAGGCGGCGCGCTTGGAGCACGAAGCCTGCATCGCCGCCGCGCTCCTGCGCGAGGGGTGCCTCCCGAACAACCTGCGGAACGAGCCGTGCCGCGGTCTCTACGCGGAGTGGCTCGAGCTCAAGAACGAGAATGCCATCTGCGGCTCGGAGGCTGCTGGCCAGACCTTGTGCGACTACTACCGCACGAAGTACTGGAAGTACTGGTTGATCAACCTCTACTGCACGACGAACGCCTATTCGGAGGACGACGTGCCCCCGGAGATGCGGCCCATGACCCTGGCCGATTACTGCCGCTACGGGGCCACGAGCATGAACTACTTCGCAGAGAGGATGCGGAGCTGCGTCCCGGTCGGTGGCCTCGAGGTGGAGGCGGCCCCATAAGACTGCGCGTGGCGCGTGAGAACGGGTACGGCCTCTGAAGAGGATCGCCTGGGGCACCCGTCGAGACGATCGTCGTTCCTCGGAGGGTGCCCCACGGTCGCGCTCCGCGCGTTCAGTCGCCGGTCACGGCGCCGAGACGCGCGACCGGCGCCGGAGCGACGACGTACGCGACCTCGGGCAAGTGGTCGGAGCTCCCGCGCGCGAGCATGTCGGCGAGCGTGCAGCGCTGGTGTCGATCGGCTCTGCATGCAGCGAGAAACCTTCGTGGAGCGCTCGTGGACGCGGTGTGAACGCCCGCGTCCGCAAGGAGGCTCACATCAAGGACCGCCGGGACGGCTCGAACGGGCTCCTCACTCCGCTCCCGACGCACGAGGAGACTTCAAGATCCGTGCGACGTCGAGCGCGCCTTCGAAGGTGCGGCGGTAGTGCTCGCTCTGGATCCGGCCCGCGCGCTCGTGCACCCACGCGCGCGCCTCTTCACGCGCCTGCCGGGCCTCGTCCACGAGGCCATTCGCCTCGAGCGCGTCGAGGTGCACGCGCATGATGAAGGCGGCCTCCTCGAAGCGGTCCGGATCCTGGCGCAGCGCTTCGCGCGCGGCGCGGGCGTGGTCCAGAGCGGCGCAGGCGTCGTCCGGGTCCGCGCGGAGCAAGAGCGCGTCCGCGAGCGAGGCCCGCGCCGTGAGCGCGATCGGATGCTCGAGGTGGAGCAGTGCGACCGCGCGCTCGGCCTCAGCCACCGCGTCGCGGGCGCGGTCCGAGGCCACGAGGATCCGCGCCGTGTAGTCGCGGGATCCAGCCTCCATTCGGGCGTTGCCCCCTGCGACGAAGGCCGCGACGGCGGCGCGCTCGACGACGAGCGCGGGATCCAGACGACCGAGCCCCCGGAACGCGAGGCCGAGGTTCTGCTGAATCCCGGCGATGACGGCTGCGAGCCCGAGGCGGCGGGACTCCGCGAGCGACGCCTCGAATACCTGCGAGGCCTCCTCGTACGCACCGAGCCTGAGGAGTTGGCACCCACCGTTCGCCTCTTCCACGACAGCGGAACGAAGGTTGCCGAGGCTATGAGAGAACCCAGCCGCTTCGCGATAGAAGTACAGCGAGTCCTCGTTGCCGTGCGCGAAGTTCGCCCTATCGGCCATCCACCGCGCCCGAGCCCCGAGGAGACGTCCGCTGCGCCTCTCGAGCGGCGGCTCGGCGGCTTCGAGCCGCGCGGCAAGGGCGTCTGCTTGCGCCACGAGGCCGGCATTGAGGGCATTTTCGGCGCTGCGGAAGCCGCAGAACAGCACGGAGTCGTGGTCGGCATGCTGCGCAGCGAGCTCGCGAATGCGCTCGAGCACGCGCACGAGTTCGGCGACATCGCCCGCTCGGAGCGCGCCGAGCGCGCGCCACCGGAGCGCCTGCGCAGCGTGCGCCGGGCTCGTCGCGGCCGCGCCGAGTCGCTCGGCCGTCTCGCGCAGCGCGGGGTTGTCGCCGAGCCAGGAGTGCGCCTCGGCGCGCGCGAGGAGGGCCTCGGCGAGCTCGTCTCCTCGCGCGCCGCAGCGCTCGGCGGCCTCGGCGCGCGCGATGGCGCCGGTGAAGTCGTTGGCCTCGAGCGCCTGCGTCGCGGCCTTGG
>JBKDQC010000438.1:0-4732 GCA_046342295.1 Deltaproteobacteria bacterium
GAGCGCCAGCGCGGCGAGGGCGAGCGCCGTCGCGCGGTGCGCCCCGCGGCGGCTCGAAGCTCGTCAGCCGCCCACGCCCGGGCCGGCGGGTGCAGCGTCCGCGCCTGATCGGACGAGGCCGTCCGGGCGGGAGCCCGCGTCGAGCTCCGCCGAGATCGCGGCGTCCTCGCGCGCCGCGCGGCCCGCGTCGAGGCCGGCGCCACCCGCATCGGCGCCCGACGTCACCATCTCGAGCACCTTGAAGCCCTCGACCGCGAGCCACGCCGGCGCTCCCGAGGCGTCACGCTCGTAGGCGCCCACGTCGAGCGCCCCCCCGCGCGCGCGGCCGTCGAAGTCGTCGCTCGCTCGCTCACGGGCGTCCGCGGCGTCGAGCAGCGCGGAGCCCGCAGGCGGGTACACGCGCGCCATGGTGGTCATGCTGCCAAGATCGGCCGCGAGCCCGGCGCCCGTCGTGAAACCGCCCGACACGCCCTCGACCGCGCCGAGGCCCACGTTGCCAACGACCACCGCGCTCGAGGCCCCGACGACACGAAGCGCCCGCGCACCCTCGCAGTAGACGGCGTTGTTGGCGATGACGAAGCCCGAGCCCACGTCCCAGCTGCTGGCGCGGATGCACGCGTCCCCTGCCCCGACGACGGTGTTGAAGACGATCTGCACGTCGGTCGGCGTGTCCATGTTCGGCTGCGAGGCGATGCCGCTCGCGGCCGCGCCCCCGACGACGTTGTTCCGGACGATCGCGCGGCCGGTGACCTGGATGCCATTGTCCATCGTGCCCCAGACGAGGTTGCGCTCGATCACGTTCGGCGTGCGACCGGCCATCGGCTCGAAGGAGTAGAGGGTGATGCCCGGATAGTTCGCCCGGAGCACGACGTTGTCGCGCACCACGTTGCCCCAGCTGCCCTGCTTGATCTCGATGCCGTCGCCCTGACTGCCGCCGAGATCGTGCACGTAGTTGCGCTCGACGACCGAGTCGGAGAACGAGCACGCCGCGCCGTTGCAGCCGAGGTACATGCCCTCCCCCGTGCCCTGGGTGTGGTGGATCTCCGAGCCGCGGATCGTCACGTGATCGCAGCTCATGCCCCCGAGGTTGCAAGAAATCCCCACATCACCCGTGTCGTGGACGAGCAGGTCCTCGAAGACGGCGTGGTGCACGTCGCTCATGCGGACCCCGTGGCTGCCGCCCGTCAGCTCGAAGCCGCGCAGCGTGAAATGGCTCCCGTGGAGGTTGAGGATGTTCTGGCTCCCGTCGCGGCTGAGGACGGGGCGCGCCTCACCCTCGGCAGCGCGGACGACGATCGGCCGCGCTTCGGTGCCCGCCCAAGTCGCCTCGAAGCGCGCGCGCTGCGCGTAGTCTCCCGCATGCACGACCACCTCGTCGCCCTCGCGGAGCGAGGAGAGGCGCGCCCAGAGGTCGTCTCCCGGACGGATCTCGTAGGTCTCGGCGCGCGCGCTCGAAGCGCCGAGCGCCCAGGCCCCCAGAGTCCAGACCGACACCATGGCCGCGAAACGGGAGCTCGACGGTTGGAACGCACGCAGCTGCATGCCGCCATCGTGCCCTCTCGCTCGCCGGAAATCAGGGCCCGTGCAGAAACAACCTGATCGGATCGGCGTCGTGGCGCCCCGCCCGTGCCGACCGAGCGACCCGGAATACCGGGAATCTCGAGGAGAGCGGGCGGCGAAACGGACACGGTCGACACGCGCACGCGCAGACCGTCTTCGCGGACATCACCGGGCGCCCGTGAGAAGCTCTCTCGCCGAAGACGTGGGGAGATTCCCCGCACCTTCGTGGACACTGCCGACGGGACGACCACGCGATGACCTCCGATCTCCACGAGCTCTCCGCGCTCGAGCAAGCGGCGCGGATCCGGGACAAGACCCTGCGCAGCGAGGAGCTGACCGAGCACTACCTCGATCGCATCGCCCGACTCGATGGCCGCTATGCCGCCTTCGTGCGGGTCGTCCGGCGACGCGCGCTGCTCGCCGCGCGCTGGGCGGACCGGCGCCGCGGCGAGGGGAACAACGGCCCCTTCCATGGGGTGCCGACCGGCGTGAAGGACCTCTACTTCGTGCGCGGCGTGCCCACGCAGCTCGGCACGCGCGGTGTGCCGCCGCTCGTCTCTCCGTTCGACGACACGCACGGCGCCGGCGTGCGACGCGCGGGCTTCGTGGTGGTCGGCAAGACGACGACGTCCGAGCTCGCGCTCCTGCCCGTCGTCGAGACCGAGGTCCACGCGCCCACGCGCAATCCGTGGAACGTCGAGCACACGGCCGGCGGCTCGAGCGGCGGGGCGGCCGCGGCCGTCGCGGCGCGCCTGCTCCCGATCGCGCCCGGCAGCGATGGCGCGGGCTCGATCCGGATCCCCGCCGCCCTCTGCGGGCTCTACGGCCACAAGCCGACGCGGGGCCGCGTACCCAACCCGAGCGAGCCGCTCGATCCGCTCGGCATGACCACCCTCGGGCCCATCGCGCGCAGCGTGGAGGACGGCGCGGCGCTGCTCGACGCGCTCGTGGGTCAGTCCCCCGGACACCCAGGCTCGTTCCTCGCGATCGCGCGGATGCGCCCACCCCGCATGAAGATCGGCCTCCTCGTGCGCTCGCCCCTCGGCAGGAGCGACGCGCGCTGCCTCGAGGCCGCGGAGCAGGCCGCACGGGCGCTCGAGCGCGCGGGCCACCGCGTCGTCGCCCTCGAGGGCGCCGAGGCGCACCTCGACGAATTCCTCCCGATCTACCAGCGCCTGCTCGCGAACGTCCCGGTGATCTTCGAGTCGCGCCTGCAGCCGCTGACGCGTTGGTTCCGCGCCGAGGGTCGCAAGCGCACCGCGGAAGAATCTCGCCGCGCCCACGAGGCGCTCTCGGCCCGCTCGATCGCCGCGATCGGCGACTGCGACGTCGTCCTCTCACCGACCACGGCGGTGATGCCGCCCCGGGTGGGATCGACGCGGGGCCTCACGGTGGAACGAGCGTTCCGCGAGCTCGCACACCTCGGCGCGTTCACGGCCGCGGGCAACATCACGGGCGCGCCCGCCTCGAGCGTGCCGTGGTCGGTCGCGGAGGGCCTGCCGATCGGCGTGCAGATCCTGGGGCGGCCCGGCGAGGACGCGCGCGTGGTCGGCCTCGCCCGCGAGCTCGAGGCGCTGCGCGGCGGAACGTTCGTTCCGCCCGGCATCGCCTGAGCCACCGCGCCGAGGGCGCACGCCTGTGCCGAAGAGAGACTTCGCGCGGAGGCGAGATCCATTGATTGGTTTTCGCAGGGCCTGCCCACAAGAAGGGAGCGACGGCCGGAGGCCTCGCACAGGAGGTTTCCATGTCGTGGTCTTCGAGCGCACGCGCCGCGTGCGGTCTGGCGCTGCTCTGCGCCCTGTCGTCCCTGCCCGCGTGCTCCGCCGAAGACCTGCGTCCGCGCGACCTGGCCGCGATCGACGACGCCCTCATCCGTGGCGAGTACACCTACGAGCGGCCTGAGGTCGGCTCGATCTCGGGCTGCACCGCCACGCTGGTCGGGCCCCGCCTCGTCGTCACCGCCGCACACTGCCTGGGCTACGGGACCCGCAATACCCCGGGCCGCTACGGCTCGTTCGAGATCCGCCGACGCTCGGGGGACTCGCAGCGCTTCAGCATCGAGCGCTACGTGAGCTACGGATCCAACGTCGGCCCGGACGACGTCGCGATCATCCGGCTCGCGACGGCCGTGCCGGCCGAGGTGGCGACGCCCGCGCGGCTCGCGAGCGTCAACCCGGACGCAGGCGCGGGCGTGACGATCTACGGCTACGGCTGCCAGCGGCGCGGCACCCGCAGCAGCTGGGCCAAGCAGAAGGTGCGCGTCACCTGGGGCCGCAGCTCCGCCAACCTCTGCCCGGGCGACTCGGGCGGTCCCACGATGACCGACGACGGTCAGGTCACGCGCGTGAACAGCGGCTACTGGCTGGACTCCGCAGGGCTCGACATCTTCGGCAGCGTGCCGCGCGTGTACCCACGCATCGAGCGCACCGTCGCGGCATGGGGCGACACGCTCGGCGGTGGCTCGCCGCTGCCCGCGCCGGCAGACACCGGCGGCTCCGACGCGAGCCGCGTCGAGCCCGACGCCGGCACGCCCGCGCCGCCGGGCGATCCCGAGAACCCCTGCGCGCGGCCGACCTGCGCCGAAGCGACCGACCTGCCCGGCTGCGGCTGGTGCGATGCCACGGGCCGCGGCATCCGCATCGGAGGCATGGGCGAGGCGCTCGAGCCGTGCCCGAGCGGCTTCCGCCTCGACCCGGCCGACTGCGGCACGACCGAGCGCTCGACGTGCGGCCCCTGGGGCGAGTTCACGGACTACACGTGTCGGCGCGGTCGCACGCAGTTCGTCCGGTGCACCGAGGGCAACACGCCCGAGTTCCTCACGTGCCCGAGCGGCTACTTGTGCAACTCGGGGAGCACGGTCCGGCGCTGCTACCGCTGAGAGCACGTGGCACTCGGATGGATCGATGCGGGTGCCACGGGCGCGAATCGGCGGGAGGGAGGCTCTCGCCGATTCACTCGGCGAGAGGGAGGGTCTGCGGCCAGACCCTCCGGCAAGAAATGTCAGAGCATGAGTCAATCCAAGTGACTCATGCTCTGAGAGCACGTGGCACTCGGATGGATCGATGCGGGTGCCACGGGCTCGAATCGGCGGGAGGGAGGCTCTCGCCGATTCACTCGGCGAGAGGGAGGGGCTGCGGCCAGACCCTCCGGCAAGAAACGTCAGAGCATGAGT
>JBKDQC010000439.1:0-6781 GCA_046342295.1 Deltaproteobacteria bacterium
CGTGCGAGACGGGCTCGATCTCCTTGCGCAGCGCGGCGAGCGAGCGTCGCTTGATCTGTTTGAGGACGTCCGCGTCGCAGCGCTCGCCGTGCGTGGCGGCCTCGCCGACGAGCTGCCGGTCCTCGGGGAGGAAGGCGCCGCGAACGATGCGGCCTCGTTGCTCGAGCACGCCGAGCGCGAGCGCGACCGCATCGAGGGACAGACCGAACCGGGCCGCGATCTGCGAGGCGTAGAAGGGGCCGTGCGTGCGTGCATAGCGCGCGACGAGGTCGACGAGCGGCTCCGCGGCGGGCTCGAGAAACGCCGCGGGCAAGCCCACGGGCAACGCGGCGCCGACCGCGTCGCGGAAGCGCGAGGCGTCCTCGACGGCGACGAGACGCTCCTCTCCTGCGAGGCGGAGGGTGATCACGCGCCGCGCGCCGCGGAGCTTCTCGAGCAACGGCGTGAGGCGCGCGCGGGCGGCGTCGAGCGATTCGTCGTCGCGCCGCGCGCGCGCGGCCAAGTCGGTCTCGCTCAGGTCACCCAAGAGCAGGAGCAGGTCGTGGACCGCGTCGGCGTGCTCGAGGCGCGCGCCGAAGCCCTGGAGGCGCTCCTCGACGCCGAGGATGGCTTCGAGGCCCAGGATCTCCGAGAGATCCACGTCGCCGAGGAGCTCGCGCAGGCGCGCGTAGTCGATCGAGAGCGCCTGCGCGCGGCGTTCGGCGAGCGGCGCATCGGCGTCGTACATGAAGCTCGCGACGTAGGAGAAGAGCACGGACGCCGCGAAGGGGGAGGGGCGATCCGAGTCCACGAGGACGAGCTCGATCGAGCGCTTCTCGATCCGGCCGAGCAGCTCGCGGAGCGCGCCGAGGTCGAAGACATCTTCGAGAACCTCGCGGTAGGTTTCGAGCACGATCGGAAACGAGGGAAACCGCGACGCGACCGAGAGCAGGTCGGCGGCGCGCTTGCGCTGTGCCCAGAGCGGCTGGCGCTTCGCGGCGGTCTTGCGAGGAAGCAAGAGGGCGCGTCCGGCGCACTCACGAAAGCGGGCCGCGAAGAGCGACGTCGAGGACGCGCCGGCGACGAGGAGGCCCTCGACTTCCTCCGCGGTCGGGAAGAGCGCGACGATGTCCGGTGGCACGTCCGTCTCGGGGAAGCGCAGCACCACGCCGTCGTCGGTCCAGAGCGCCTCGGTCTCGACGCCGAGCTCGCTCTGCGCGCGGCTCGAGATCGCGGTCGCGAGCGGCGCGTGCACGCGCGCGCCCCAAGGCGAGAGGATGCACAGACGGTAGTCGCCGAGCTCGTCCTGGAAGCGCTCGATGACCATGGTCTTGTCGGTCGGCAGGGCTTCGGCCGCCTCCTGTTGGTCGCGCACGTAGCGCACGAGGTTCGTCGCGGCGCGCTCATCGAGGGCGTGGTCACGAACGAGGATCTCGAGGTTCTTCGCGTCGTCGCGGCGGGCGAGGTCGCGCACGAGCTTGCCGACCACCTCGCCGGCCTCGGCGCTCCGGCCGACCCGATCGCCGTGCCAGAACGGCATCTTCCCGGGCTCGCCCGGGGCCGGCGTCACGAGCACTTGATCGCGCGTGATCTCGGCGATCCTCCAGCTGCTCGCGCCGAGGAGAAAGACCTCGCCTTCGCGCGACTCGAAGACCATCTCTTCGTCGAGCTCGCCCAGGCGACGGCTCGGCGCACGCCCCTTCGAAGTCGGACCGCGCCCCCCTCCTCCGTCGGCGAGATAGACGCCGTAGAGACCGCGGTCGGGGATCACGCCGGCGTTGAGGATCGCGAGGCGCTTGGCGCCCTCGCGGGACCGCAGGGTGCCGGCGTGCCGGTCCCAGGTGAGGCGCGGTCGCAGCTCGGCGAAGGCGTCGGACGGATAGCGACCCGACAGCATGTCGAGCACGTCCTCGAAGATCGCGCGGGAGAGGTCGGCGTACGGCGCTGCACCTCGCACGCGGCGGAACGCCTCCTCGACGCTGAGCTCGTCCATGGCGACCATGGCCACGAGCTGCTGCGCGAGCACGTCGAGGGGCTTTCGGGGATACGCGGTCTTCTCGACCTGGCCGTCGAGCATGCGCGGCACGAGCGCCGCGGCCGCGAGGAGATCGGCGCGGTGCTTGGGGAATACGATGCCGCGCGAGGTCCCGCCGACGTGGTGGCCGGCGCGACCGACGCGCTGGAGGCCCGAGCTCACCGACGGTGGGGCCTCGATCTGGATGACGAGATCGACGGCGCCGAGATCGAGGCCGAGCTCGAGCGAGCTCGTCGCCACGATCGCGGGCAAGGAGCCCTTCTTCAGGCGATCTTCGATGACCACACGCTGCTCGCGCGCGAGCGAGCCGTGGTGCGCGAGCGCGAGCTCCTCGCCGGCCGTCTCGTTCAGGTCGGCCGCGAGGCGCTCGGCGAGGCGCCGGCGGTTGACGAAGATCATCGTCGAGCGGTGCGAGCGCACGAGCTCGACGAGACGCGGGTGGATGCTCGGCCAGATGGAGCGCGTGACGCTCGTGGCCTCGGGGCCCTCGACGCGATCGCCGAGCGCGCTCATGTCCTCGACGGGGACCTCGACCACCACCTCGATCGACTTGGATGCGCGCGCATCGAGCACCGTCACGGGCCGCGGCACGAAGCGCCCGTCGTCAGCGACCGTCCCTCCACCGAGCAAGCGCGCGACCTCCTCGAGGGGCCGCTGTGTCGCCGAGAGCCCCACGCGCTGGAGCGGCCTCGCGTCGGCCCGTCGCTCCCGGCGTAGGGCCTCGAGGCGTTCGAGCGAGACGAAGAGGTGCGCGCCGCGCTTGCTCGGCAAGACCGCGTGGATCTCGTCGACGATCACGGTGTCCACGTCGATGAGCGCCTCGCGCGCATTCGACGTGAGCACGAGGAACAGCGACTCGGGCGTCGTGATGAGGATGTCGGGGGCATGCCTGGCTTGGCGGGCTCGCTCCCGGGCCTCCGTGTCTCCCGTCCGGATGGCGACGTCGAGCGGTCGCGTCGCGACGCCGAGCCTCCTCGCGCAGCGCTCGATGCCCGCGAGCGGCGCGCGGAGGTTGCGCTCGACGTCCACGGCGAGCGCCTTGAGCGGCGAGACGTAGAGGACCTTCCGGCCGCGCAGAGCATCCCCGCCCGACGCGGAGAACAGTGCGCGATCGATCGCGACGAGGAACGCTGCCAGCGTCTTGCCCGATCCCGTGGGCGCGAGGAGCAGCGTGCTCTCTCCGCGCATGATCGCAGGCCAGGCCTTCGTCTGCGCCTCGGTCGGCGCCTCGAAGGTCTCCGCGAGCCAGGCGCGCGTCGCCTCGTGGAAGCCCGCGACGGGGTCCCGCTCGACGCGCGCGCGCGAGCGAGCCGTCACGGGACGACGTTGTCCCAGCCGGGATCGTCGGTCGCGAAGGCGGTCACCCAGTTGCGGACGGCCTCCGGCGCGGAGCGGCGCAGGTGCACGTGCTGGGAGCCGTTCACCACGTAGGCGCGGTGGTGATCGGTGCGCGCCATGTCCTCGGCCATCGCGTCGACGAGCATCGACATCGTCTCGGCGGAGTATCCGAAGTACGTGCGGATCGTCTCGTCTTCGCGCGAGGCGAGCACGCCGAAGCGCTCGCGCTCCCGCATCGTGCGCTCGTAGTACGGGATGAGGTTCGTCACCCGCGCGAGGCATTCGGGGCAGCCCGAGGGCAGCGGCGGCCGCCAGCTCTCCATCATCTGCGACCACTGCTCCGGATCGGCGTCGACGAGGATCCCCGAGTCATCGAGCACATCCACGCGGGTCGTGGGGAACGCGGCGCGCGCGCGGAACGCGTTCACCGTGGCGCCGTAACCGCCCGCGCTCTCTCCGGCCATGGTCAGGCGCGCGAGCCCCGGCAGTGTGGTGGCGAGGCGCGAGAGCACGATCTCCACGTTGTGTGCGCCTCGGTGATGGATCGAGGCCATCCTCCGAGGCGTGCGGTACTCGGCGATCGCGTCACCCGCGTGCACGTCTCCGGTGCAATACGGTACGTAGACGTAGCTCTCGTCGCGGTAGGGGTTCGCCGCGTCGTCTCGATCGAGGACGAAGCCTCCCGCGGCCCGCGCTTCTCCGAGCACGGTGGGCTCGTCGAGGGTGTCGGTCAGGTGCGAGGCGGTCTCGAGCAAGAGGCAGGTCGCGGCATCCCAGCAGGCGCCGCCGCCCTGGAGGAAGACGAGCGCGCGGTCCGAGCTCGGGTCGAGGTTCAGCGCGATGCCCAGCGTCGAGCCGTTGGCGCACTCGGCTCCGGGCAGCTCCACATAGTGCCAGCTGCGGTCGCGCGGCACCTCGAAGCCCGGCTGCGGCCCGGCATCGCCGCGTGGCGGGGTGTCGGGGGCAGCGACGAACGTGTCGGTGCTGGACGCGTCGCTGCCGGGCGCGTCGGCGCCGGACGCGTCGGACGCCGTGCCTGGCCCGGCGTCCGCCAGCGGGGCCGTGGTCGAGTCGCAGGCGGAGCAAGCGAGGACGAGGCCGAGGAACGAGAAGAGCGCATCGGGTCGACGGAGCATGCGGGGACGGTACGCCGGGCGGCGCTGCGCGGAAAGGGCTGGAACCTGTGCTCCTCGCCGTTGTCCGGTGTGGATGATGCGCTTCGAAGACGCGACCCACGCCCTCGGTCTCCGCGACGACTTCACCACCGGCGAGCTCATCCGTGCGTTCAAGCGCGCCGCGCACGCGCACCACCCCGACCGAAACCGGGACGATCCCCGGGCGATCGACCGATTCCTCGAGGCCCAGCGGGCCTACGGCCTCCTCGTGCACCACGCGACCGATGCGCGGGTGCCGCTCGCACCGATCACCACGCCGATTCGCGTGCGCTGCGTGGCCATGGGCAAGGACCTCGTGGGCAGCCTCGAGATCGACGCGCGCCGCGTCCGACGGAACGCCTGGATTCCGCTCGTGCTCTGGGCTGCGCGCACGTGCCCGTGGTGCACCGGGGACGGCGAGATCGTCGTGGGCCGGAGCTTCTTCGGGCGGGACGTGCACGCGCCTTGCCCCCACTGCGAGGGGCTCGGAGTTCAGGCTGTCGAGCGGCGCGTTCGGGTCCGCACGCCGTCGCTGCGCTCGGGCACGGCGCTGCGGCTCCGCGGCGGCGGCCTCTCCGGGATCGACGCCGAGCGGAGTGCGGTCGCCGGAGACGGGGTGCTTCATCTGCGTTGAGCCTCGCGGGTGCGGGGGGCCGACGGAGCGCGCGTGGTGCGTCGGTCGCCTGGCACGTGCGAGGCTCGGGACGTGCGCGTCACGATCCTCTACTTCGCGGTTCTTCGTGAGCTGGTCGGTCTCGAGCGGGAGGAGGTCGTCCTGCCTGCGGAGCTCGATCGCGTCGGGCGGCTGGCCGCGTGGCTCGAACGGCGACACGCCGGGCTCGCGGGGCGTCTGAACGCGGTGCGTTTCGCAGTGGACGAAGAATTCGCAGCCGAGGCGCACCCGCTCCGCGAGGGCGCGGTGGTCGCGCTCATCCCGCCCGTCGCGGGCGGTTGACACCGGCCGCGCTCACCGCGGCCCGCCAGCAGCGCCGGAGCGCTCGAGGAGCGCCGCCAGCGAGCGAGGCTCGCCTCGGTGGTAGCCGACGCCTACGTGCACGAGCGGATCGTGCGGTGGCTGTGGCGGCGCGTGGACAACGACGCCGCTTCCGCGCCTGGAAGTGGCCGCCCGAGCGGCTCCACGAGATGGGCCTGCACCGACTTCGCGGAACTGTCCGCTATCCGTCGCAAGCCACCGAGCAGGGACCGTCGGTAATCCGTGTGCGGGCAAACCGCATGCACGGTTTGAACGGGGGTCCTGACGTCAACCGCCGGCCGCGGCCGGCTTTGGAGTAAGGATCGACCAATGAAGCCCGTCGAAGAGCACCGACAACGAGGCAAGCCGAGCGTTCGGGTCGGGATCGTCACCGTCTCGGATTCCCGCACGCTCGAGACCGACGTGGGCGGAGCGCTGGCCGAGGAGCGGCTCCGCGCGGAGGGGCACCTCGTCGTGGCCCGGCGCGTCGTGCGCGACGAGCCGCTCGAGGTGAGGGCCGAAGTGCAGCGCCTTCTCGCCGAGGCGGAGGTGGTGATCACCAGCGGAGGGACGGGCATCGCCGCGCGCGACTCGACCTATGAGGCGCTCGCCGGGGCCTTCGACAAGACGCTCACAGGCTTCGGAGAGCTCTTCCGCGCGCTCTCGTATGCGGAGGTCGGCCCCGCGGCGATGATGTCCCGCGCGACGGCGGGCACGATGTCGGGGGGCGTCGTGCTCGTGCTCCCCGGCAGTCCCGACGCGGTGCGCCTCGCGCTCGAGCGCATCGTGCTGCCGGAGCTCGGGCACCTCGCGAGGCTCGGCGTGCGGACCGCAGAGCCCGGGCGCGCGACAGCTCCAGCCGAGGCAGCTCCGGCCGAGGCAGCTCCAGCTCCGGCCGAGGCAGCTCCGAGCCCAGCGGCTTCTCCGGCGCTCACGCACCTCGACGCGCGGGGCCACGCGCACATGGTGGACGTCGGCGGCAAGGTCGCCACGATGCGCGAGGCGGTCGCACAGGCGGTCGTCACGATGAACCGCGACGCGTTCGCGGCCCTCGCGTCGGGCACGGCGAAGAAGGGAGATGTGCTCGCGACCGCGCGGATCGCGGGGATTCAGGCCGCGAAGCGTACCGCCGAGCTGATCCCGCTCTGCCACCCGCTGCCCCTCGACGGGCGTCATTGGTCGATCCGGACCCCACCGCCCGCCGCGGCCGGCGGCTGACGTCCGGCCCCCCGTTCAAACCCTGCATGCGGTTTGCCCGCACACGGATGACCGACGCTCCCTGCTCGGTGGCTGGCGACGGAT
>JBKDQC010000440.1:0-1318 GCA_046342295.1 Deltaproteobacteria bacterium
GCGGGAAGCCTCCGAGCACGCGGCTCTGACCCTTCCAGCCAAGGGCGAAGAGCGGATCCTTGAGCCACGCCTGGAGATGCAGCGTCGCGAGCTCCCGTTACCATCCGGGGTACAGTTCGTACGGACTACGGTCCTTGTTCTCCAGGGCGCGCTTGAGGGCTGCTCGCCGGTCGGCGAACGGGTTCTCGCCTTCGATCTCGGCCTCGACCCACATTTCGTTGTCGTCGTGGATGAGTGTCGAGATTGCTCGCTCCATCGCCGCATCGATGCGAAACGGCCCGCCCCGAAGCTTGACCAGCGCGGCTCTCAATACTCCGTGGGCCTTCAGGTCCGCTGCGGACTGAAGCGCAGTCCGCAGCTCGTCTTGGTTCCTCGCCTTCGAGATCATCTCCTCGAGGTGGCCCGTGTCTGCTGGGAAACGGGCCAACGCCTTCCGAAGGTCTTGCGACAGAACCTTTGCGTCGACGTACTTCAGCAGAATCGGACCAAGCCCAGGGTTCGGATCGCTCTGGCGCGCGATGGCCCGCCCCGCCGCGTTCAGTCGAGCCCCTCGAATCTCGGACACGCCGCGCTGGAAGCAGCGGGCCAACACCTCGGCTGCATCCATCGGCAGCCGCGCCCACGCTTCCGCCGCAACGTCGAATGCGGGCACGAACTCATGCTCCAGCACGGCGGCGACGTGCCTGAGGCCAGGCTCCTCGAGGTCGGGCATCGCGCGTGAGAGAAACGCGAGGACCGCGTCGAGCTCGCGTTTGGTCGCCGTCTGCTCATGGCCGTCCGGATGCGGTCGGTAGAGGGGCCCATAATGCTCGACGAACACGGGGAAGACTGACGCGACCAGATTCCCCGCCGTCTTGTCGTTGCTGATCGCCGACACCGACCCCGCGACTCGGCTCATCGCGTTCGTAGCCTTCCGTCCACCCGCGCGGATCGCCTCGACGTCCGCTTGGAGTGAATCGTTGAGCGCGGCGGCGACCCCCGAAGGTCCTGGGCCCTGGGCAAGCAACTCGATCACCTGCTCGCGCAGCCACGTATTGGCCAGCATCTCGCGCAGGGCATCCGCGTCGGACAGACGAAGCCCGCACACCACCAGGGGTCGGGCGGCAAAGCGCGGATCCTCGTCGAGAGGCCGCATGCGGTCGGAGCTCTCGCCCCCCCCCTCGCTCACTCCCTGGCGAATGAGCCGTCGGATGGCGTCCGCGGCAACTGCACCGATGGGTTCGTCGGGCTGCGAGCCGTCGCTCTTGGGATCGGACAACGCGCAAAGCACCGCGATCTCGCTAGGACCCTGACCGCTAAGGAGGCCCAGGAGCGCGAG
>JBKDQC010000441.1:0-1595 GCA_046342295.1 Deltaproteobacteria bacterium
TACACAGGATCGGCGAGACGCCGATCCATGTGTAGCCCTTCTTCCCGGCAGGTCTGATGCAGACCCGCCCCCCGCCCGGCAGAGCCGGCTCGGGGCCCCCCACCCAACTCCGCTCCGCGAAACAGAATCGCCGCGACGCGGCTGATCCACTCTCACGGCGATTCTGTTTAGGGTCGCCCCATGGCGTTCGTGAACGCGGCTGACCGCGTGCTCTACCTGAAGGTCGTCTATTTCGGTCCCGGCCTCGCAGGCAAGTCGACGACCCTCAAGGCCATCCACGGGGCCCTTCCCCCATCGGCACGTAGCGAGATCGAGTGGCGCCGGGAGCCCTTCCGACTGCTCGGCTTCAGCGTCTGGCCGCTGTCACTCGGCCGCGTGGCCGGGGTGGAGCGATCCTGCTTCAGCCTGATCTCCCTCACAGGCCTCGAGCCCCGCGCCAACCTCGCGGCGCCCTTCCCCGACAGCGGCCCGCGGGAATGGATCCTCCGCCATGCGGACGCGATCGTCTTCGTCGCCGACGCGCAGGAGGACCGCCTCGAGACCAACGTGGAGACGCAGGAGCACCTGCGAAGGTTGCTGGCCGCGCAAGGTCGCTCCGAGGTGCCGACGGTCCTTCAGTACAACAAGGTCGACCTGCCGAACGCCGTCGCGGTCGAGAAGCTCGATGCTGCGCTGAACCCAGGGGCGCTCCCTCGCTTCGAGTCGGTCGCCGCCTCGAGCCAAGGCGTCATGGCGCCATTCAAGAAGGCCTGCGCCCTGGCGTTGGCCGCTGTTCCCAGCGATCTGCCCGGCCGCTGACGGGCCTCACGAGAGGCGCGACCGGGGCAATCGAACGCGGCGCCTACCGGGCGCCGTCTCCGCCGAGCGCGACGTCCATCGGCAGGAGCGCGAGCGGGCGCGCACCGCCGATCGCGCGGAGGACGTAGACCATGCGAAGGAAACGGCGCGCCTCGGGGCTCAGCGCGGAGAGGGCCTCGCCGAGCTGGCCCATCGCCTCGCCGCCCTCGCCGAGCGTCGGCGGCTCGGAGAGCCCGGCTTGCGCGGCCTCGTCGAGGCCATCGGCGAGCTCGGCGCGCGCGAGGCCCGTCCCTTGAAGCACGTAGTCGAGGAGGCTCGCGGGGCGGAGCGGTCGAACCTCGTAGCCGGTCTCGACCGGCAGATCCGCGAGCTGGCGAGCCCGCTCGAGGGCCGAGGCGAAGCCGCCGAGCCGATCGACGAGGCCGAGCTCGAGCGCCCGATCTCCGGTGTAGACGCGCCCCTGCGCGAGCGCGTGCACCTCCGTCATCCGCATGCCGCGACCGACCGCCACGCGGCGGAGGAACGAGCGGTACCACGACCGCACGGCGTCGCTGAGGACGGCGCGCTCCTCCGCGGTGAAGGGCCGAAAGAGAGACTCCGCGCCGCCGTGCGCGCCCGCCCTCAGTTGCTCGGTGGTGACGCCATGGCGGCTCGCGAGCGGCTCGAAGTCCACCTTGCCGAACCACACCCCGATCGAGCCGGTGATCGTCGAGGGCGCCGCCCAGATCTCGTCGCATGCGGAGGCCACGTAGTAGCCGCCGCTCGCGGCGATGGCGCCCATGGACGCGATCACGGGC
>JBKDQC010000442.1:0-5811 GCA_046342295.1 Deltaproteobacteria bacterium
GCGAGAACTACGTGCAGGAGCTGCTCGACAAGCGGCGCGAGCTCGCGGACCTGCCCGACCTCGAGCTCCACTTCATCGGCCACCTCCAGCGCAACAAGGCCAAGGACGTCGTGCTCGCGCGGGCCACGGTCGAGACGGTCGACTCCGAACGCCTCGCGACCGAGCTCGACAAGCGCGCGGGCGCCGCGGGCGTGCGCGTGCCGGTGCTCGTGCAGGTGAACGTCGCGCGCGAGCCACAGAAGTCGGGCTGTGATCCCGACGCGGTCGCGGCGCTGATAGCGCACGTGCGGTCGCTGCCCGGCCTCGAGCTCCGCGGCTTGATGACGATCCCGCCGCACGACGACGATCCGGAGCGGATTCGCCCTCATTTCTCAGCTCTTCGGGCCCTTCGCGCTCGTCACCTCGATCCGGGCTCGTGGCTCTCCATGGGCATGAGCGCCGACCTCGAGGTCGCCGTCGAAGAGGGCGCCACCCACGTGCGCGTGGGCACGGCCATCGTCGGCGCGCGCACCTGACGAGCCCCTCTTCGGTTCCTCGAGGCACGTGGCCCATGGCCTCGCGAGCCGAGCGGCGCGCGCTCGTCGGGCACCGAGTCTCCCGGTGACGAGCTCGAGCGTCATGAGGTGGTTCGCCAGGATGAACCAGCGGATGGGGAAGTCGGTGCGTGTCACCCGCAGGTCGCCGACCTCCGCGTTCCGCTCGACCCAACGATGCCCGACGAGCCCCGGGACGCCATGCACGACAGGGAACAGGAGGGCGAGGTACCAGGCGCCGAGCGACACGACCGCCGTCACGAATGCGAGCCCAGCCAGGGTCCCGAGCACGTGCGCGCCGACCGTCAGCGGGTGCCGGTGCTCCTCGAGGAACGTCCCTTCGTAGAACTGCCAGAACGACATGCAGAGCCTCCAGGACAGACCCTCGCACCGCTGTCCCCCACCCGCCCTTGAGCATTCGGTCAAGAGTCCTTGTCGAGCGCGACAAAGCCCGGTTCGCGGCTTGATCTGCATTGTCTCGTACAGCATCGGCGACTGCTGACGACTGATGGCGACGACAATCCGAGACCTCGACCTCTTGCACGCGCTCGACGCCTTGCCCTAAACAGAATCGCCGAGAGAGTGGATCATCCGCGTCGCGGCGATTCTGTTTCGCGGAGCGGAGTTGGGTGGGGGGCCCCGCGCCGGCTCTGCCGGGCGGGGGGCGGGTCTGCATCAGACCTGCCGGGAAGAAGGGCTACACATGGATCGGCGTCTCGCCGATCCTGTGTAGGAGGAGAGCGTCACCGCGGCCGCGAGGCGTGCCCTGCTCACGACCCCGGCCATGAGCCGCGCGCTCGGGCGCCTCCGCCACACGCTCGCCGATCCCCTGCTCGTGCGGGCCGGCAGGCACACCGATGGCTGCGCGAGCGCATCCTGAAGCTCGGGCCGTCACTGGGCGCGACCTCACGTGGTCGCGCCAGCGCCCCGCCGAGACGAAGCTGAGCGATGTCTGTGACTGCCCACGTCGAGAACGCGGTCGAAGAGGCCTTCGAGGCCTTTTCAGGATCGCCCGCGCTCGTGTACACGTGGGCGCATGGAATACCGACGCCTGGGAACGAGTGGGCTCAAGGTCTCGTCGCTGTGCCTGGGCGCGATGACCTTCGGGCAAGCGGACGAGAAGTCCTTCATGCACAACGCGTCGGCCGACGAGGCGACGTCGTTCGCGATCATGGACCGGGCGCGCGAGCTCGGGATCAACTTCATCGACACGGCAGACGTCTACGGTCAGGACGGCCTGAGCGAGCGCGTCACCGGCCGCTGGCTCAAGGAGCGCCACGCGCGCAACGACGTGATCGTCGCGACGAAGATGCGCTTCCGCATGTGGGACGGCCCCAACGGCGCGGGCTCCTCGCGCTACCGCATCCTTCGCTGCGTGGAGGACAGCCTCCGTCGGATGCAGACCGATCGCATCGAGCTGCTCCAGCTCCACATGCAGGACATCGAGGTCGAGGAAGAGGAGACGATGCGCGCGCTCGACGACGTCGTGCGCCAAGGCAAGGTGCTCTACCTCGGCTGCTCGAATTACACGGCGTATCGACTCACCGAGAGCCTCTTCGTGAGCAAGGCGCAGCACCTCGAGCGCTTCGTGGCCCTCCAGGCCCAGTACAGCCTGGTCGTGCGCGACCTCGAGCGCGAGCACCAGCCGCTCTGCGAGCGACACGGCGTCGGCATCCTGCCGTGGTCGCCGCTCGCGGGAGGCCTGCTCTCGGGCAAGTACGAGCGCGGCTCGGGCGCGCCGGAGGGAACGCGATTCTCGACCCCGCGCTGGCAAACCAACTACGCGCGCTTCGACAACGACCGCGCGTGGCGCATCGTCGAGGCCGTGAAGAAGGTCGCGGGCGAGCGCGGCACGAGCCCCTCGTCGGTGGCCCTCGCGTGGCTCCTCAGCCGCCGCGCGGTGAGCAGCGTCATCTTCGGTGCGCGCACGGACGCGCAGGTCGACGACAACGCCAAAGCGATCGACGTGAAGCTCTCCGACGCGGAGCTCAAGGCCCTCGACGAGGCCTCGGGCTTCGAGCTCGGCTACCCCTACGACTTCATCCAGCGCATCCAGAACCGCTGGTGAGCCCGGCTTCGTCGGAGGGCACCTCGCGCTCGCGCGGGTCCCCCCGCAACGGGCGCGGGACCGGCGCAAAGAAGAATGGACCGGCGCTCGGACTCGAATGGGTGCAGCTCAGCCCAGCTCTGCCGGTGCGCGCATCCGGCTCCCCCGCCCGCAAGCGGGAGGGGATCTCGTGCTGGGCCGACGCGGTGTGATCTGCACCCAACTCGAATCACTCGTCGATCGGGCGCCGATCTCGCTTCTTGTCGCCGACGCGCTTCTTGTCGTTCAGGCGGCGGCGCTTGGCGCCGAGCGAGGGGCGCGTCTTCTTGCGCGCCTTGGGCACCACCATGCTCTTGCGGATGAGCTCGGCGAGGCGCGCGCGCGCGAGCTCGAGGTTCTTCTGCTGATCGCGCGTGTCCTGCACGACGATCTGGATCGCGCCGTCCTCGTCGAGGCGGTTCCGCGCCGCGGCGCGGAGGCGCGATTTCTGGGCGTCGGTGAGGGCCTCGCTCGCCTCGAGGTCGAAGCGTAGATCCACCTTCGAGCTCACCTTGTTCACGTTCTGCCCGCCCGGCCCCCCACTGCGCGAGGCGCTCCAGCGGAGCTCGCGCGCGGGGATGGTCACGGTGGGGCTGACGCTCAGATCGTCCATGGGGCACTCCTCGGCGCGAGACGCGGGCGGCGCCGCGTCCTGACGCTCACGCGCCGTAGTACTGCCGAAACCAAGCCACGAAGCGCTTCACGCCCTCCTCGATCGGCGTCGCGGGCTTGAAGCCGACGGCCTCCTCGAGGTCCTGCACGTCGGCGTAGGTCGCGGGGACATCGCCCGCCTGCATCGGGAGATAGTCCTTGATCGCCTTCGTGCCGAGCGCGTCCTCGAGCGTGGCGATGAGATGCTCGAGCTCCACCGGCGTATGGTTTCCGATGTTGTAGACGCGGTAGGGCGCTTTGCTGGACGAGGGATCGGGGCGCGCGCCGTCCCAGTGCTCGCTCGGAGCCGCGAGCCGATCGGAGGTGCGCACGACACCCTCGACGATGTCATCGATGTAGGTGAAGTCGCGCCGCATCTTGCCGTGGTTGAAGACCTGGATCGGCTGGCCTGCGAGGATGGCCCTCGTGAAGAGGAAGAGCGCCATGTCGGGGCGGCCCCAGGGGCCGTAGACGGTGAAGAAGCGCAGGCCCGTGGTCGGGAGGCCGTAGAGGTGACTGTACGTGTGCGCCATGAGCTCGTTGGCCTTCTTGGTCGCGGCGTAGAGGGAGAGCGGGTGATCCACGTTGTGGTGCACCGAGAAGGGCATCTCGGTGTTCGCGCCGTACACGCTCGAGCTCGAGGCGTACGTGAGGTGCGAGACGCCTCCGTGCCGACAGCCCTCGAGGATGTTCACGAAGCCCACGAGGTTCGCGTCGACGTAGGCGTGCGGGTTCGTCAGCGAGTAGCGGACACCCGCCTGCGCCGCGAGGTGAATGACGCGGTCGAAGCGGTTGTCCTCGAAGACGCGTCGGACGCCGTCGCGGTCGGCGACGTCGACCTTCACCGAGGAGAAACCCTTCTTCGGTGTGAGGCGCGCGAGGCGCGCTTCCTTGAGCGAGACCTCGTAGTAGTCGTTGAGGTTGTCGAGGCCCACGACCGTGTCGCCGCGATCGAGCAGCGCGTGGCTGACGTGGGAGCCGATGAATCCGGCAGCGCCGGTGCCGAGGAGGGGGGCCCTGGCGGCCGCCTCGTAGCTCGCCGGCCGGGGCCGATCCGCCGGTCCCGAGACTCCCGTTGGCCCCGGCGCGCGGCGGAGACACGAGCAAGGCTGTAGGGATCGCGCTCGGCGCGCTCGGCGCGCTGCTCGGCGCGTTCGCGGGGCGGGTGGAGCACTCGCGGAAGGCGCGGCGGACTCGGGCGTCACTCGAGCGGGGGGCAGAGCTTCGCGCCGATGAGCGTGCCGAGCGCACGCATCGCGAGCGAGAGGTCATCGTCGCAGATCGAGGTCGCGAGCCCGTCGCCGCTGCGCACGGCGAAGCGTCGCGCGAGCTCGACGATGCGGCGCGCGGGGATCGCGAACCCCGCGCCGGGGCGATCGCAGGCGGGCGTGAGCTGACCGCGGTTGGTCGGGTCTTCCGTGTACTGCATGCGCTCGTCCATGAGGAGCCTGTCGAGGTCGATCGTCAGCGGATCGGTCCCCGCCGCGTTGGTCGGAACGCCCGTGATCGCGCCGACGACGATCGGCTGGCGTCGATCGAGGCGCAGGTTGTCGAGCGCGGTCACGTAGCGCTCGATGGGGTGGAGCATCTCGGGGTGGAAGGCGCAGCGCACGCCGTACGGTCCGAGGTCTCCGTTGCGACCTGGGTCGAAGACGTCGGGGTTGGAGGCGGAGCAGTCCTCTTCGTCCGTGACGAAGACGATCGCGAGGAGGGAATTGTCGCGCAGGAAGCCCGCGTTCGGCATGCCTGGCGCGGACTGCGTGACGAGGGCCTCGTGCATCGACTCGAGCTGCTGCTCGAGGCCACAGCCCATCGTGCCGACGCGCGCGAGGCATGCGAACTGCCGGCCGATCTCGGCAGCGTCGTCGCCGAGGCGGTAGCTCAGCCACGGCTCGCTCGCAGGGAGCGAGACTCCGGCGCAGCTCGGATCGCCCCCGAGGTGCGAGGTCACGAGCACGCCGCGATCGCCGCCCATCGCGTCGCAAGTCGGAGGAGAGTGCGGCGCCGTGCCGAGATCGGTCGTGACGACGCCGAGGCGCACATCCTCCGCGGCGGGGAAGTCCGGCCGGCCATCGCGGTCGGCGTCGGGCGGGCTCGTCAGCGTGGAGAGAAGATCCGGGAAATTCTCGGCGAGGTTGAGCTGCTCCTCGGCCATCGAGCTCGAGCTGTCGACGACGAAGAGGAGATCGATCGGCAGCGCGTCGACGCAGCCGGGGCCCGTGTCGACGGGCCGTCCGGTGTCGAGCACCCGCCCGCCGGTGTCCGTGCCGCCCCCGCCGCCAGCGTCCCGGCCGGCCGGGGTCTGGTCGCAACCCGGCGCGAGGAGTCCGATCGCCACCCAGGGCCAAAGAGACGTCGTCCGCATGAACCCTCCACGCCTCGTCACGAGGCCTCCCCAGCATGCGCGAAGAGGCCACCCCGGGGGAACCTCGAAGCGCACAGTCGGCAGCGAAGTCGAGGGCGACATCGAGGTCGAGCCCCGCGAGCGAGTTCGACGACAGGGGCCACCTCATCGAGCTCGCGAATCTGCGCTCGATGCAC
>JBKDQC010000443.1:0-26953 GCA_046342295.1 Deltaproteobacteria bacterium
GGGTCATCGCGGCCAAGTTGAAGACGAGGAAGAACGTGAGCCCGCCTGGCACCCCGAACACGTCCCACTCGTGCCAGTACGCCGCGTCGACCTGGTGCGTGGCGAGCAGCGCGAGTTGCAACAGGTAGAGGCGTGTCGTGGCGCCGGTCATCGGGCGATGTTGACCTGGGTCTGAGAGCACGTGGCACCTCCGAGTCAGCGCCCATGCTGGACGCACCGAGAGGAAGGGTCTGCGGCCAGACCCTCCGGCAAGAAATGTCAGAGGATGAGTCAATCCAAGTGACTCATGCGCTGAGCGCTCGCCATGACCTCGCGCATCAAGCCCACGCCCGCGCAGAGTGTGCAGCGACCGGGGCACCACCGGCTGCCGGGTGTGCATCGGCTTGCACGCGGGCGCGCCGTTCGGCGCGAATTCCGGCCGATCCCGCGCGGGCCGGCCGTGGCGCGGCGGTTGCGAAAGCGGCTCTCCATGACCCGCACCTACCTCCAGACCGCCGCCCTCGTACTCCTCCACTTCGTGCTCGTCGGCAGCGCCAGCGCGCAGGGCTACGTGCCCCCGGGCTACGAGACCCAGGCGGCGCCTGCCTCCGTCTCCCAGGAACCGACCCGCGGGCTCGAGCTCGCGATCCACGCGAGCCTCATGGGTGACCGCCGCTTCGCGCTCCAGACGATGCGAGAGCTCGAGCGCCAGGACCCGCGCTCGCCGCGGCTTCGCCTGGTGCGGGCGAGCATCGAGATGCACCTCGATCCGCGCGTCGCCCTCACGCTCTCGACGGCGCGCATGCAGGCCCTCGACCACGAGCTCGAGGCGATCCGGGGCCAGAGGCGGCTGGGCATCGGGCTCGGCGTCGCTGCCGCCGTCACCGGCGGCGTGAGCCTGCTGACGATGTTCGTCGGGCTCGTCTCGGGTATCGAGTGCGGCTGGGTGTGGTTCGTTCCGGTCTGCGCAAGCTCGGGCCCCGACCAAGGGACGATGGTCGCGAGCGCGACCCTCGGCACCACAGCGCTCGTCCTGTCTGCCATCTCGATCGGCACCCTCGTCGACGCGGGCGCTCGGCAGGGCCGGCTCCGCCGCACGCTCCAGGTCTCCGGAGGCGCGAGCGCAGAGGGCTGGACGGTGTCGGCGTCTGGCAGCTTCTGAGGGAACCTGGCACTCGGATCGAACGATGCGAGTGGCGCGGGCTCCAATCAGCGGGAGGGAAGCTCTCGCCGATTCACTCGGGTGCAGCTCAGCCCAGATCCGCCGGCGCGCGCATCCGGCTCCCCGCCCGCTTGCGACCGTCCGCTGTAGGAATGTCGGGGACGCCTCAGAGAGGCTCTCTGCGAGAGCGCCTTGATGGAGGTCGTCCCCGATGAAGTCGAAGCGTACGTACAAGACGGTTGGTTCCGACACTGACGGTCACGCACGCCGTTTCCTGGCTTCCGGCCTTGGTGTGATGTCGATGACGTTCGCGAGCACTTGGACTTCGGCGTGACGGTGGGCGGGCCGCGTCAAGGTACACAGAATCGCCGAGAGAGTGGATCATCCGCGTCGCGGCGATTCTGTTTCGCGGAGCGGAGTTGGGTGGGGGGCCCCGAGCCGGCTCTGCCGGGCGGGGGGCGGGTCTGCATCAGACCTGCCGGGAAGAAGGGCTACACATGGATCGGCGGCTCGCCGATCCTGTGTAGTTGTCGCCTGACTCATCACTTCAGTGACCCATCCTCCTTCTTGCCGGCGTCGGGGTGCAGTCGGTTGGGTGGCACGGGCGCGTGAAGCGCGTGAGGAGCTGCGTACGCACGCCTCGGCCTCGACGCCACGCTCGACGCCGCGCTCGACGCGACCTTCACGACCGAGCCCGCTCTCGCTCCTCGCCCCCGTGTGATCGCGGCCGGGCGCCCGAGCGATCGTAGCGCGAGGCGGAGGGTGCTCGACAGGCGTGCGACCACCGCCCCTTCGAGGCGTGCGATCGATCGCGTCACACGCCGAGTCCAGCCAGGCCCGCGCTTCTCGAGCGCCTTCCATGCGAGACGGACGTCCTCGTCGCGGTCGGTCAGGAGCACGCGCAAGAGGGCCTCGGCCTGGAGGAGCTCCTTGCGCGACTTCGTGGCCAAGGCGGCGTTTCGTGCGTCGGCGACCAACAGCTCGTGCAGCGCGAAGCGAGACGGATCGGGGACGTTCACGAGCACGCCCGCGCCGCCGACGATCACGGCGGGCTCGCTCTCCTCCACCAGGTAGTCGAGGTAGCGAAGTGGCGTGGCGCTCGCCCCGAGCGCCTCGATGTGGACTGGTGCCTCGGAGCGACCGCGCATCGGCGTGAGAAGATCGAGACGGATCCTGGTTCCGTGCACCTCGAAGGAGGTGGAAGGGATACGCGGGTCGAAGCCCGGGATCGGCCAGAGCCGGAGGCCGTCGACGCCCTCCCCCGTGAGCCGAGGCAAGAGGGGGGCGTCCAGCCCTGCGCTCCTCCGCGCCGGTCAGGGAGGTTGCCGGCGGCGGAGACCAATCCAGGCCTGCGCCGGGGACGTGATCGCCTCGGCCTCGCGCACCGAGTCGCGCTCGCCGCGTTCTCGGGCGCGGATCCTCAGCGGAGGATGTCGAGGTCGAGTCCAGCCGGGTAGGCGTAGCTGATGAAGCGATCGAACCCATAGACGCTCACGCCCACCGGGGCGTCTGCGTCGATGCGATGCACACCGTCGCCCTGGAGCCCGGGCTCGAGCGTCCCATCGAGCGCCACCTCGGGATACGAGAGCTGACAGCGCAGGGCCAGATACTCGGCAGCGAGCGCCAGACCTCCCGCCGGGATCGCCGACACCGTACAGCCGAGCTCCTCCGGGGTCTTGCCATCGAGCACGATGACAGTGCCGACCTCGGCCACGACGGTGACGAAGTCGAACGCGAAGCGGTCGGGCGTGAGGAACACGTAGCGCTGACGCATCTGCTCCACGGGAGCCACGACGAGGGAGGCGGGGTCGCCGCCGGGGAGCGACTCGGGAATGCCGGTGAGCGACTGTCCGGAGACGAACTGGAGCACCGAGATGGTTCCATCCGATCGCAATGCCAGATCACGGTCGATCTCGAGAGTCTCCCACGCTCCGGGCGCGAGCGTGATGCGGTCTCGAGGAGCGGGGAGACTGGTCTCGACGACCACCGGCTGCTCGTCGATGTTGAGGACTCGGATCCAATCAGGCTCGTCGACGAGATCGAAGGTCGGTGGGCTCGAGAGCGAAGCGATCAAGGCTGCGGTGCGCGCCGGCTGTCGCGCCACGACGAAGAAGGATCCCCCGGAGGCATCTGGCGGAAGCTGCTCCTCGAGATGATCCGCCGCCGGGGCACGGAGGCTCTCGTCTTCGAGGAATGGAACGTCCGCAGCCTCCGAGCCGCTGAACACCGCGACAGGGCGGCTCGAGCTCACGGTGCTGCCCGTGAAGTCTGCGCCACGGCGCCCCGTCTCGAGGTTCAGCACGTCGAAACGGTCGAGCTCGACGGTGATCTCCTCACCCGGGCTCCCGTCTGGAATCGGGCCCGCGCCCACCACGAGGGTCGCTCGCGGCCCGAGCCGAACGGTGACGGAAGTGTCGTCCTCGGTGCCTACGATGGTGAGCGTCGCGCGGAACTGCGCAGTCCCGTCGTCGATGGGACCCGGGCCGAGTGTCTGCGGCCAACCGTTGACCGTCGTGCGCACACCGAGCGCCGAGGTCGGCAGCAAGAGCGACGCGTCGGCGGAGAACAGGCCTGTGTTCTGGAGAGGATTGAACTGGTAGGCGACGACCGGAACGCTGGACCGGACCCGGTAGGCGCGACGCCCGAGGGAGGTGTGCGTCCCGTCGTTTCGGCCGGCCTCGCTCGACCCATCCACTTCTCGACGCGGGAGAAGAAACGTCTCGAGACCAAGAGGCTCTACCGTCCGTGAGGCAAGGACGCGGACCCTCGACTCGCCACCAATGTCCCCATCGTCGACCTCGATCGTGACAGTCGCTGGAAGACTCGAGGGGTTGGAGACGGCCACCGCGAACTGCTGTGCCGAGGCGTCGAGCGCACCCTCGACCGCGTTGTCGAGGTCGACCGCGTACGCCTCACAACCCTCGTAGCTGCGGTCGAGTCTCGCCTGCGCACACAAGTCGACGCACTGGCCATCGAGGCACCCGAGCCCCGCCGCGGCATCGCATTCGCCGTCCGCGATCCACGCGCTACCGTCGTCGCTGCAGGTCGCGAGGCGACCCTGATCGTCGCACCCTCGCGAGCGCGCCGAACAAGCGGTGCAGCCCCGGTCGGGGTCGCACGCGCGGCCGAGCGCCAAACACGAGGTCTGGGCTCCGAGACCGGTGCACTCGACGAACGTTTGCCCCCGGCAGAACGACGCCACGCCGGAGGCGCAGCTCGGCTCGGGCCCCACATCACCACGGGTGGTCGGCTCCTTCGCGCATGCGACGAGCCCGACGCAGAGTGCCGCGAGCACGATCCGCATGCCCTCGCTGCCAACGAAAGCGTCGAGCGAAGCGGATTCGGAGAGGCCCGCCGCCCGTCGGCCTTCGGGACGAAATCCGCGAAACGACGCGGAACGACGCCGCACAGGCGGCTCCGCCCACCGGGGCGTCTCGCGGTCCTCGGACGGACTCATCGTGCGCTCGCCAGGATGCGGTCGTAGCTCACGCGTGGAGGCGCGTCGAGCACGAGGTCGAGCACGGAGAACGTGTCGAAATCGAAGACGTCACGGCCTTCCACGGACACCTCTACCCGGTGGTCTCCCTCCACGAGCCGGAGCTCCGGAGCGTCGGTCACGGGCAGCGCGATCGAGCGAAGGTCGCCACGGACGAAGAAGCGCCACGGCCCTCCCGGCGCGCCGAGTGTCCACGGTTGAGGTGTGATCGTCGCCACGAGAAGCGATGGGCTCGCATCACCCAGGCCGACCTGGACGGAGTCGCCCGGACCGAGCCTCCCGTCGCTCGGAAGCGTGAGCGCAGGCACAGGAAGGTAGTCGTCCAACAGGAGATCCGTCGCGTCAGGGCCAAAGTCTCGGGACACCTGCGTGATCCCCGTCGAGCTGGTCTCGAGAAACCACGCCGAGACCTCGGTCACGGCAGCGACCAGCACATCCTCGGCACGGGGCAGACGCGGGATGCGGACGGGGCTGCCCGAGCCGTCCGACGATGGCAGGCCCCCGGAGGGAGAGTACCGGTACCCTGCTTCGGTGATCGAGAGCACGCCGCTGCCCGATGCAGCGAGCCCGGCGGGCGGGATCATTCGGACGTCGAGCGCGCGGTCCATGCGAATGGCCACCGTCACCTCGACTCCCGACCTCGTCCCACCGACCGGCACCGCCACGGGATTGGAGACCCCGAGCGCGTAGGGCACGAACTCCCCACTGCCGACGCGCTCCAGACCTGCGAGCACCGCGACCCTGGCTGTGCCCGAGCGGCTCTGGAGTCGGAATGGGAATCCGCGACCGTCCCAGTCAGACTCGGTGATCCGATCCTCGGTCGGGACACCGAGCACATCGCTCGTGGCGAGGGCCGTCACGTAGGCGACGCGCTCCTCGTCCGCGCGCGGAGGCGGGACATTGAGCCAGCTCCGCTGTGGCACGCCGAACTCGGATCCATCGAGCCAGAGCGCGCGCCCTTCGACGATCCCCGCAGGCGGAGAAGTCGGCCGGCTCGCTGGCGGAGACGGACAGCTGCCCCCGGTCCGAGCGAGGAAGAGCGGCGCCACGATGCGGCGCGCGTCGATGCCGACGAAGGAGGTCGGTCCATAGCAGACGTGGCCCACGTGCACGTCCAGGGGCCCCGTGAGGTCTGCGCCCTCCGCGCGGTACATTCCGTCCGCCCCGGTCCGCCCCGTCCGCAGCACGCTCGAACCGCGCGCCACCACCACGACCGCGTCGGCCGTCGGGCCGCTCGCCCCGAGCGCCGTGACGTCGAGCATCCCATCGATCGGACCGCCATCGACGCCCCCGAAGGTCAGCGGCGCATCGACGTATTCGAAGGCGTCCAGAGCGTCGGCGAGCACCGCCGTACCGCGCCTCAGCTCCACCACGGCGCTGCCCGCCGACCCCGCGGGAATCCGGCAGCGCACTGCCCCCGGAGCGAGGATCTCGAGGTCGGAGCAGGCGGCTCCGTCGAACGTGACCGAGTCGCCCGTGGCCACGGTGACTCCGGCCACTTCGACCTCCACGCGCAGGCCTCCGCTGGCGGGGCCGACGGCCGGTGTCACGCGAAGGGCTTCGTAGACGTAGCCGTCCTCGAGGACGGCCTCTGGGGTGCCACGACGGACGCGGACGTCGACCGCACCGGGCCCCTCACGGCCAGGCATGCGCACCCGGAGCCGGGTCGACGAGAGAAACGTGACGAACACAGGCTGGAGCTCCACGCCGTCGATCTCGACCCGAGTCGCACCGTCGAACCCCGAGCCGACGAGCGAGACCAGGTTGCCTCCGAGGAAGGGTCCCCGCGACGGCGTCACCAGCGCCAGCGCCAGCGACGTCCCCGCATCGACCTCGAGAGCGTCGGAGAGTGACGCGTCCGGGAGGTCGATCCGTGGGGCCCGGTCGCACGCAGGAAGGAAAGCAGTGAGCCCGGTGAGAACGAGCATGATCCAGCGCTTCATAGACCCTCCACCTCCACATCGAGCACCGATGTCCTAGTCCCCGGGAGTCCGCCTGGCGCCCAGCGCCAGAGCAGATACCAGGTTCCCGCGGCGAGCTCGCTGCGCGTCGCGTAGTTGGCGCCACAGAGCCCGAGGTCACCCTCGGCACAGCTCCCCGAGAGGATCTCCACGTAGGCGTCTCCGATGCGTAGGCGCCCTCCTTCCTCCACGTAGGCCGCGGCCGTCACGAGGCTCGGCCGGGTCAGCTCGAGGCGGAACGCTGCCTCGGGCTGGGTCCCGACCGGCCGGCACCGCCCTGTCCAGCGATGGTCCTCCTCCGTCGCCGACGTCGCGAAGCGACCACCCGCCGCAGGGATCACATGCGCGCCCGCGCAACTCTCGTTGCCGCTCACGGTCACGGTCGGGACCGGTGCTCGGACGTCGGCTCTCAGACTGAACTCGACCGGCGGACCGAGCGCCACGACCCACACACGCCCTGGCCGGATGCGCTGAGCCCGACTCCTGACGCGGACTCCATCCTCGAACGAGAAGCCCAGGAATTCGGTGTCCCCCGAGAGTGCCGTGCCGGGGTCGTCGCAGGCAGCGCGAATCTCGACGCCGAGGCCCGCCCTTGCGAGGCTCTGCGCCATGACATCCACGTCGCTCTCGGAGGTGATCTCGAGCTCGTAGAAGACACCGCGGGGCAGGCCGGCGAGCGAGCCGGTCACTTCCAGACCCGGTGTGAGCGGGATGGCCGTGTCGCACGTCTCACCGGGCGGCGTGGTGGTCGGCGTTCCGAGCTCGAGCGTGAGGTCGACGCGACCGTCGCGCGGCCCCTCGACGATCACCGAATACGAGCCTGCCGGCAGCGAGCGGGCACGGAGCGACTGCCCGTCGGTCAGCGCCTCGCACGCAACCTGCGTTTCGGGAGCTCCGCAGTCGGTCCGAATGGATACGCCGAACGCGCGGTCGCTGGGACAGTCGCCCGAAAGGCACGGTGCGGGTCCTCGGTCGCGCGCGGAGATCAGGACGTCGCGTGTCTCCGTGAGGACGAACCGATAGGCGAGCTCTCGCGTCGCACCGTCCGGAGCACAGGACGTGGCGGGCAGGTCGTCCGTGGCCTCGACGAAGCGGGCGTCGACGGCGCTTCCGGCGGCGAGGACGGCCGCCCCCGCGCAGACGTCGTTTTCGGGTGGCATCGAGTCCTCGATGGACACGCTCACGTTGAGCGCCGCGGGCTCGTCCGTTGCGAAGGTCAGCCAGTGGTCTCCCGCGGGGAGTGCGGCGACCAGGGGGGTCGCAGATTCGAGGCCGCCCCCTCCGAATCCACACAGTTCGCCGCTCTCCCCACAGGAGGAAGCGACGGTCACCGAGCTGCCGTTGACACGGGGGCCGATCGACACGTGGACGACACTGGCGACGGCCAGCCGCAGCCGAGCGCTGGCGATGGTCACGCTGCTCCAAAATGGGCTGCTGCAGCCGGTGCCTGAAGTCGCCGTGCTGGTCTGTACGAGGAACGTGCCGCTCGACGTGATCTCCACGGGTGAGTCGCAGCTGCCCCCCACGGTCGCGCAGTCGGTCTCGTCGGGGGTGCCGTCGCAGTCGTTGTCTCGCCCATCGCCGCAGCGCTCGGGCTGCGAGGTCCCGATGAGCGCGTCGCCATCGTTGCAGTCGCTCCCGCCGACGCAGCGGTCATCGATCTCGCCATCTCCGTCGGCGTCGAAGTCGCACCCGAAGCCGACGTCCGAGCGTGCGACAGCGCCGGCATCCGTGAGGACGCTCGCGCCGTCGACCGCACTGTCCGGAGCGCCCTCTGGGGTCGCCCCGGAGCATCCCCACGTGCTCCACGACACTCCGAGGGCGATTGCACACGCCAGACCAGGACCCGTTCTCTTCATGGCAAGGCCTCCACACCGGCAAAGACATCCGGTGGATCCACAAGCACGAGAAACGAGCTCAGGAACGGCGTGAGCCAACGCACGAGCGAGCACGGGCGGCGGCGCGGAGAAGAACCTGGCCGCGACGGGAGCACGGTTGCACCGCACCGCGCGGTGCCTACCACCCCGCGGGTGACGCACGTCCTCGAAGCCCGCGACCTCACCAAGGTCTACCGCATGGGCGAGGTCGACGTGCACGCCCTGCGCAGCGTGAGCTTCGCGCTCGACGCGGGCGAGCTCGTGGTGCTCGTCGGGGCCTCGGGCAGCGGAAAGTCGACGCTGTTGAACATCCTCGGGGGCCTCGACACGCCCACCTCCGGGACGGTGCTCTACCGCGACCCGGAGGGACGCGCGGAGCATGATCTCACCCGCGCGGCGGACCGCGCGCTCACGGCGTACCGGCGCGAGCACGTGGGCTTCGTGTTCCAGTTCTACAACCTCGTGCCTAGCCTCACGGCCCGGGAGAACGTGGAGCTCGTCACCGACGTCGCCGAGGCGCCGATGAGCCCCGAGGAGGTGCTCGCCATGGTCGGGCTCGGTGAGCGCATGGATCACTTCCCCGCACAGCTCTCGGGCGGCGAGCAGCAGCGCGTCGCGATCGCGCGGGCCGTCGCCAAGCGCCCGGATCTCCTGCTCTGCGACGAGCCCACCGGCGCGCTCGACTACAAGACGGGGCTGCTCGTGCTCGAGGTGATCGAGCGGGTGAACCGAGAGCTCGGCACCGCGACCGTCGTCATCACCCACACCGCGCCCATCGCCGCGATGGCCGATCGCGTGGTCACGCTGGCAGACGGCCTCGTCCACTCGGACCGCGCGAACGCCAGCCGCCGACCGATCTCGGAGATCTCCTGGTGAGCCGACGACGCGCGAGGAGCGCACCGTGAAGGCGCTCCGGCGCAAGCTCCTGCGCGACCTCGCGCATCAGCGCTGGCAAGCGCTCACCATCGCGCTCGTCGTCGCCTCCGGCGTCGCGTCCTACGTCTGCGTGCGAGGGGCCTACGATTCGCTGCACGCAGCACGCGATCGGTACTACGCCAGGAATCGTTTCGCGGACGTGTGGGCCTCGCTGTCCCGCGCCCCGCGAAGCGTCGCGACCGAGCTCGAACGGATCGAGGGGGTCTCGCTCGTCTACCCCCGGATCGCGCGCAGCGCGCTCATGCCTCTGCCCGGGACCACCGAGCCGGTGGCCGCACGCGTGATCTCGATTCCGCCGGCGGGAGCGCCGCCGCTCTGTGATCTCCAGCTGAGCGCCGGGCGCTTGCCGGACCCCGCGCGCTCGGACGAGATCGCGCTCCTCGAGATCTTCGCGCGCCACCGAGGCATCGCGGTGGGCGACACCGTGCCCTTGGTCCTCAACGGCTCCCGGCGCGAGCTGCGTGTCGCCGCCCTCGCCAGCTCCCCCGAGTACGTCCTCGCCACGCAGGAAGGCATCGTCCCAGGCGAGGACCGCTTCGCCGTCGTGTGGATGCGCGAGCCCGTCCTCGAGGCCGCCTTCGATCTCGAGCGGGCCTTCGACGAGGCGCTCTTCTCTCTCGACCGCGAGCACCGGGACCATGACCTCGCCGCGTTCGGTCGCGAAGGGCGCTACGAGCGGCAGATCCTGGCCGCGATCGACGCTGCGCTCGAGCCCTACGGCGGGCGAGGGGCGACGCCGCGGCGCCTCCAGCGTTCACACCACGCGCTCTCGGGCGAGCTCGAGCAACTGAGCGGCATGGCGACGAGCGTGCCGGCGCTGTTTCTCTTCGTCGCGGCCTTTCTCCTCAACGTCTCGCTCTCGCGGATGATCGAGCTGCAGCGCCCCGAGATCGCGATTCTCAAGTGTCTCGGCTACTCCGCCAGGGAGATCGGGGGCCACTACCTCGCGTTCGCCCTCCTCGTCGCGGGCGTCGGCGCTGCCCTGGGCGTCGCGCTCGGGGCGTGGATGGGGAACTGGCTCGTGGAGCTCTACCTGGAATTCTTTCGACTCCCCGGGGAAGCGTTCGCGCTCACGCCGCGCCTCGTGCTGGTCGGCGTCGGGGTGAGCGTGGGCTCGGCGGTGGCAGGCGGGCTGGTCGCGGTCCGGCGCATCACGCAGCTCGCCCCAGCGGATGCGATGCGGCCTCCGACGCCCGCCTCGTACCGAAGCTCGATCCTCACGCGCGGACCGTGGATGCGGCTCCTCGAGATGGCAGGCACGATCGTGCTGCGCGAGGCGGAGCGGAGCCCGACGCGCGTCGTGCTCTCTGCGATCGGGATCGCGTTTTCCGTCGCGATCATGGTGGTCGGTCATTTCCAGGGCGACGCGATCGGGCCGCTCGTCGAGGCGCTCTTCGAGCACGGCATGCGAGAGGACCTGTCCATCGAACTGAGCCGTGCCGCGCCGCGGCGTGCCCTCGGCGAGCTCGCGCATCTGCCCGGGGTCGAGCGCGTCGAGGGCATGCGCCGCACGATCGCGCGCGTCAGTCACCGCGGTCGCCACCGCGACGTGCCGCTGATGGCCGGAGGCGAGGACGTCACCATGCGGCTCGTCGTCGATCAGCGCGGCGACGTCGTGCCGCGACCCGCCGAAGGGATCGTCATCACCCGCAAGCTGGGTGACGTCCACGGGATCGGGGTCGGTGAGGAGCTCGACGTCGAGCTGCTCGAGGGGCGCCACACCCGCGCGCGCCTTCGGGTCACCGGGCTCGCCGACGAGATGTTCGGCCTCTTCGGGCACCTCGGCGAGCACACGCTCGCGGCCCTGCTCGAAGAGGAGCCTTCGTTCGATCTCGCGCTGCTGAGGATCGACGAGTCCCGTCTCCCTGCGCTGCGCGCCGCGCTCGCGCGCTACCCCGGGATCGCGCAGCTCGTTCGCCGGCGGGCCATCATCGAGTCGTTCCACGAACAGACCGGCCGGTCCATGTCCATCATGACCGCGGTCATGACCTTCTTCGCGGTCGTGATCGCGATCGGGGTCGTCTACAACAACATGCGCGTCACGCTGTCGATGCGCGCACGCGATCTCGCGACCATGCGCGTCTTGGGCTTCACCCGTCGCGAGGTGGGCGCAGTGCTCTTCGGCGAGATGGTGCTCCACCTCGCCGTCGGTGTTCCGCTCGGTCTCGGCCTGGGGCGCTGGTTCTGCGGCCTCATCCTCGCCTCCGTCGATCCCGAGCGCTACCGATGGCCGCTCACGATCTCGAGCGAGACGTACGCCTACGCGGCGCTCACCGTGGCGCTCGCGTCGCTGCTCTGCTGGCTCTTCGTCCGGAGGCGCCTCGACCGCCTCGACCTCATCGCCGTGCTCAAGACCCGCGAGTGACCGCGCCCATGCCCGACATGACCGAACACGAACACCTCCCGACGACCACCCCGGGCCCGGGGCCAGCCCCGCCGCCCCGCGCACGCAGCGGGGAGGCCGCGCGCGCAGCCGCCCGACGCACCGCCACGATGCGTCGCTGGCTGCGTCGCGCGGTGGTGCTCGTCATCCTCGCGGCGCTCGCCGCGGTCCTCGTGCTCGCGCTCCAGCCGCAGCCGGTGCCCGTCGACGTGGCGGTCATCGACCGCGGCGCGATCGAGCTCGTCGTCGACGAGCCGGGGCGGGCGCGCGTGATCGACCGCTACGTGGTCGGCGCTCCGCTCTCGGGCAACCTCGCGCGCGTCGAGCTCCACGCGTCCGACTCCGTCGAGGCGGGCACCGTCGTCGCGCGGATCGTCCCGCTCACGCCGCCGCTGCTCGACGCACGCGCCCGCACCGAGGCCGAGGCGCGTCTGGCCGAGACCCACACCCGTCGCGAGCAAGCGCGTTTCTCGATCACGCACGCGCGCGGGCTGCTCGCGTTCGCGGAGAGCGAGGCCGGCCGCCAGCGGCAGCTCGCGGCGGGGGGCTCGATCGCGCCGCGGGACCTCGAGCGCGCCGAGATGGAGGAGCGCACGCGCCGCAACGAGATCACGTCGCTCGAGTTCGCGCTCCGGGTCGCGGAGCACGAGGTGCGGTTGGCCGAAGCCACGCTCGGCCGCCTCGGGCGCGCGAGCCCGGGGACCGACGCGCTCGAGGTGACCTCCCCCGTCTCGGGGGTCGTGCTGCGCGTCGTACGCGAGAACGCGGGCGTGATCCTGGCGGGTGAGCCCATCCTCGAGATCGGCGACGCGGCGGCGCTCGAGCTCGTGACCGACGTGCTGACGAGCGACGCCGTGCGCATCGCGCCCGGCGCGCCAGTGCGGATCGACGGCTGGGGTGGCCCGCCGCTCGACGGTCGCGTTCGACGTGTCGATCCTTCGGCGACGACGCGGGTCTCGGCGCTCGGTGTCGAGGAGCAGCGGGTGGATGTCGTGATCGCGATGGAGTCTCCGCGAGATTCGTGGCGTGCGCTCGGCGACGGCTACCGCGTCGAGACCCACATCCGCGTCGAGCGGCGCGAAGAGGTCGTGCGCGTCCCGACGAGCGCGCTGTTCCGCACCGCGGAGGGGTGGTCCGCCTACGCTCTCGAGGGTGTCGTGGCGCGCCTGCGCACGGTCGAGACGGGCCTCTGGTCGAGGGACGCCGTGGAGGTCCGCTCGGGTCTGGCCGAGGGAGAGCGCGTCGTCGTCTATCCGGGAGAGCGGGTGGTCGAGGGGGCCGAGGTCGCGGTGCGGGATTGACGCGCGCAGGGCCGCGCCGCGGGCGAGCCCGTCAGCGAGCGGCGCGCAGGCGCATGCGCTCGACATCTTCCTCCGAGGCCAACGTCTGGGAGACGCGGCGACCGGGAAGGCCGCGGAAGAGGAGATAGCCGCCGCGCTCGAGCCGGGCCTTCACGAGCGCGCCCGAGGCGTCGTCGCGGCGGCCGAGGGGACCTTCGTCCCGGCCGAGACGCGCCGAGAACGAGACGAGCGCACGTGTACCGTCGTCGAGCAACGTCTCGCCCACGACGTGGGTCTCGTGCGTTGTCACGACGACCCGCGAGCCCTGCTCGAGGCGCCCGTAGGAGTTGTCCGCCAGCACCAGCTCGAAGCCCGCGTCGCGAACGACGGCTGGACAATCGCCGCTCGGGGTGTGGCCGACGACGAGCCGTGAGACGCCCGCTTCGCCGAGCGCGCGGATCACCGCGTCGGAGGGCAGCTCGGGGTTGGCGTCTTCGTCGGCGGGTCGGCCGTAGACGACGCTCGCCTGGTTCCAGATCGTGCCGGAGCGCGGCGCCTGGTACGCCATGAGCGCGTCCGGAGCCTCGCCCCGCTCGAAGCGGTCGAGCTGCTCGGAGAGGAACCCATCGAGCTCGGAGAGCCACGCATCGACGCCCGCCACCCGCCCGGCTCGGTGCGGGGCGACGAAGAGGCTCTCCTCGGTGATGCCCCCGTGAACGAAGAGGGTCGGGCCCGCACGGTAGGCGAGACGGCACGCGCGGAGGTACGCCCGCATCGGTCCGCCGGGCGCGATGTCGTCGAGGAAGCTCTCGGCGACGGCCTCGTCGGTGACGCGGGACGTCCGCTCCACGTCGGTCGGGCTCGTCGCGCCCACGGCCCTCGGACTGGCCAGCTCCGCGCGGCGGTGCTCGAAGGCATCCCTGGCGCCCATCGTGTGCTCGAGGATCCAGCGCAGGAGGGGCGCCCGCGCTCCGGAGCGGAGCTCGCTCGGTGTACGCGCCGGCGGAAATCCATCGAGCTCACGGCGCAGGCGGAGCTTGTTCAAGTCACGGTTCCCCGCGAGGAGCACCACGCGATCCCCGTAGCGGCGCTTGGCTTCGAGCAGCACCTCGACGAGCCGCCGCGAACCTGCGCCCCGGTCGCACACGTCTCCCCCGAAGACGAACGTCACGCCCTCGGCGAGCGCCAGAGATCCGTCGCGCGCGAGCCAGACATCGGCCTGGCCCTCGGCGAACGTCGCGAGCTTGTCCCAGCGCCCCTCGAGGTCCGTGACGTACGCGATCCGCCCGGGCTCGGTCATGAGGGCGCGACGATAGCCGATCCGGCGTGTCCGGACGGGCGCAGCGCAGGCGCCTCACGCACATCGCCGTTTCGCCGAACCTGTGTAGAGTGCGCGCATGGCGAACGCGCGGGAGCAGCGTCTCGGTCACGGGAAAGGTCGCGGCAGCCTCGAAGCGGTCGAGAAGCGCCGCGCAGCGCGGGCCCTTCACGCCGCCTACGACAAGGCGAGCGGGGGCGCCCTCGCCGACGGGCGCGCGGAGCGTCGCCGGCAGCGGCTGATCCGCGAGCTCAAGGAGGGCCGGCGCGGAAAGCCGCTGCCACCGATCGACGTGCTCACGCATGCGGCCGAGCTCCTCGCGCTCGGCGAGACGCTCGCGTCCCTGGACCGCGCCGGCGTCAAGCCGCGCAAGACACCGAACAGCCCCGAGCTCGTCGCCGCCGCGCGCCGCGTGCAGGTGGCCTACGATCTGCCAGCGGCGGTGTTCGGGCTCTTGGGGCTCGAGCTCGGGCCCGCGGATCGCGCCGGAAGGTCGATCCAGGGCGCGGAGGGATCGTGAGGAGAACGGGCTCCACATCGGCGCTCGCGCTCGCGGCGCTCCTCGCCTCGGGCTGCGGGGCGAGCGCCTTCCACATGCGCGCGGCGCGCGGAAGCGTGGCGATCGGCCAGGCCCCGGAGGGGCGAGCCCAGGTCGTCTTCCTCCTGCCCGGTCGCGCGCGCGACGTGGTCTCCATCGTCGACCAGCGCGGGACGTACTACGGTCAGGTGCGCAGCGAGACGGCGCTCGTCCGTGACGTGGCGCCCGGGCGTTACCGCTTCTACGCGATCCGCGAGCGCAATGGCTTCGCGGTCGACGTGCCCTACCTCGCCGCGGGCCAGACCGCCTACGTGGGCGGCATCGATCCTCTCCTCACGAGCTTCGTCTGGCGCTCCATGAGCGGCTGTGACGAGGTCGCCGTTCAGGCACGCGCGGCGCTGCCGACCCTCACGCGCGTCGAGCCCGACCCCGCGGTGTCCCTCGAGACGGTGCTCGCGGAGCTCGGAGACATCCCGCGGCGCACGGGGGAGGCCGACCGCGACCTCGACGCGATGAACCAGCTCCAGCGCGCGCTCCGCACGGTGGACGCGCCGAGCCTCACCGGCGCCTGCAATGGCCCGATGCCCACACCGGCAAGCACGGGCGAGGGCGTCGCGCCTTGACCCTCGCGTTCACGCTGCCGAGCCCGTGGTGGAAGACGCGCGAGGCGCTCAAGGCGTGAGCGTCACCGCGTCGAACTCGAGGGCGCACGTGGCGCTGGCCTGGCGCGGGTAGAACTCGACGGTGTGCGTGCCCGCCGTGAACAACGCTGCGGTGAGCGGCACGTTCGTCCAGCTGCTCGAAGTCACCGTGCCCTGCCACGCGTTGGTGCCATTGACTCGGATCGCGCCGACGGGCGCAGCGGCGAGCCCGCACGCCGCCGTGGCCCGCACCCGCACGGAGGCCGAGCTCGCGGGCGCAGCGACCACCACTCCGGCGACGCTGGCGCCGACGTAGGCCGCCGTGAAGCGGCGCGCCTGCCCGGAACTTGCCCCCGCGTCGCTGGTCACCGTCCCTGCCCCGACCGCGGACTCAGCCTCGATCACTTGCAGCACGGGGGGCGGAGGAGGATCGCTGGTGCCGACGGTGCCCACATCGAACTGCATCGGACAAGCGGCCGTCGCCGCGACTCCCGTGATCTCCAGCGTGTGCGCGCCGAGCGGGCGATTCACCGCGAAGGCGTGCTCGTTCCAGCCCTCGTCACGAATGAAACCGTCGAACACCGTGGTGCCATCGATGCGAACGCGGCCACGGGGCGTGCACGAGGCCGCGCCGCCTGCGCGACGACGCACGACGAGGCTCACGATCGGCCCGGTCGTGGGGAAGGCCAGCGACGCGGTCTGCCCATTCGCCGTGAACGAACGGTAGAAGCCGCCGCTCGCGGTCGCGTCCGAGAGCAGGGCCCCCCCACCGGTCGCGCTCTCCGCCTGGAGCAGCGCGGTGTACGTCGGGGTCGGGACGAAGAGTCCGAAGGTCACCGTGTCGACCTCGAGGGTGCAGGGGCTGCCACTGCAGGCGCGGAAGTAGAGCGCGACGCTGTGGGGTCCGTTGGAGCCACTCGCCGTGGTGGGTACGGTGAAGTCGGCCCACGACGTGCCGCTGACATTCACCGCTCCGTGATCGACACCGTCGAGGAGGATGTTCAGCTGCGCGGTGCCTGTTCCCGTGCGGCGTGCTCGCACGACCATGGCGCCTTGGAGGGTGTCGGGCGCGGTGTACGTCGCCGTGGCGGTGCTACCCACGACGGAGTTTCGGTGAAACGCGCCCCCGCTCGCGGCGGGGTCGGAGACGGTCGAGCCGGCCCCCGTCGCGGCCTCGGCCTGCATCACGTGGGTGTAGGTCAGCGCCTCGAGCGCGAGGTCCGCCTCGTTCGGCGCCCCGATGCAGGAGGGCAGAAGACCGACCACCGCGAGCACCCCGAGCTTGTTCATGGGCGCGACTGTGCGGTGGGGTCAGGCGGGCCGTCAACATGGGCCGTACGCGCACACCGAGGACAGCCGCGCCGCCTCGCGGGCTCGAGCTCGAAGCGTGGACGCGGCGAGGGGCCTCGCGGAGTAGGTCCGCGACGCGCGGGCCCCGCAGCGATGACGGGTGCTCACCCCGCGCGCTCGTCGAGCGCGGCGTGAAGGAGCGTCAGGAGCGCGATCGTGGCCACGTCGCTGCGGAGCACGCGCGGTCCGAGGCCGACCCGCACGAACGACGCCGCCTCGAGCTCGCGCCGCTCGCGGTCCGTGAAGCCTCCCTCGGGGCCGATCGCGAGGATCGCCTGTCCGTGCGCGCGCGCGGGCCAGGCCGCCACCGTTTCGCGGATCGTCCGCGTCTCGCCGGGGTCGGCGTAGATTCGCAGCTGCTCGCTGCTCGGCGGGCCGAGCTCCGTGCGGAGGAGCCATGCGAAGGAGCGATGCACGCTGAGCGCGGGCACGAGCGTGTCCTTGGCCTGCGCCAGGCCCTCGAGGAGCAGCGGGCGGTGCTCCTCGGCCGAGAGGATGGTCGCGTCGAAATAGAACTTCTCGACCCGCCAGGCGCCCGAGAGGTGGACCTGCCGAACCCCGAGCTGCGCCAGCGGCGAAAGCAGACGCGCGAGGACCTTGGGACGCGGCAGACAGAGCACGACGTCCACGCGGCTCGGCGTCGGCGCGATCGACAGCTCGCCGAGGGCGAGCGTGACCGCGGCGCCCTCGAGGTGGGTCACGGTCGCCTCGCCCATCGCGCCTCCGACGACACCGACCCGCAGGCGCGAGCCGGGCGCGACGCGCAGCACCTCGCGCAGATGCACCGCGCGGTGATCGTCGAGCACGACGCGGCCCGTGGCGGCCTCGACCTCGTGCGGCTCGAGGAGCACGAGGTTCATCGCAGCTCCGGACCCGCGCGAGCGACGCTCCTCACGAGAGCACCCCGACCGCCACCTTCAGCGGCGGCTCTCCGTCGAAGCTCGGGAAGTCCTCCTCGGGACCGAGCAGCGTGAGCTCGGCGAAGGATCGCCCCATCTTCTCCACCGTGCGACGCACGACGGCCTCGAAGCTGGCGCGAGAGACACCGGGGACGTGGTGGGTGGCGAGGATCGTCGCGCCCGCGCGCGCGCATCCGATCGCCGGCTTGAGGAGGCTCGGGTAGTCATTCACCACGTCGACCGCGCCGAACGGCGTCTTGGCCCAGCGCGGGGGATCGAGGACGACGAGGTCGAAGCTCCGCGGCGCGAAGCGCTGAAAGCCCCTGCGCGCGCCCCGACCCTTCACGGGCAGACCCGCGAGCTGACGCATCGTGGGCACGGCATCCGCCTCGATAGTGCGGAACGCCTCGACGTCCACGCCGTTGAGCCGCGCGTTGTCGCCGCCGATCTCGAGCGCCGAGCGCGCGAAGTCGACGTTCCACACCTCGCGCGCGCCGCCCGCCATCGCGGCGACGCCGATGCCGCAGGTGTAGGCAAAGACGTTGAGGACGCTCGCTCCTGCGGCGCGCGCGCGCACGAGACGCCGAGCGACGCGGAAGTCGAGGAAGAGGAGCGGGTCCTGCCCGCGGTGCCGCGGCCTCACGTCGTAGCGGAGGCCGAGCTCGCGTCCGACGAAGGGCCCCGGGTGCGCGAACGGCGGCTGCTCGCTCGCCGCGCCACCGCGGACGTTCCAAGCGAGCGCGAGGTCGACTCCGAGCGCCTCGCGGGCCCGCTCCGCAAGGCGCGCGACGTCCTCGGGCTGCGCGCTCGGACGGCCCGCTTGCGTCTGCACGAGCAGCACCGGCCCGTAGCGATCGACCGTCAAGCCTGGAGCCCCCTCGGCGACCCCGTGAAGGAGGCGGAGGCAGTCGGTGCCCTCCGCCGCCGCGCGCTCGAAGAGGGAGGCTCGGCGCGCGAGGGCGCCGGTGAACACGTCGAGGAGGCTCATCAGTCGCGGTCCTCCAGCGGGCCGCCGAGGTGATCGTCCGGCTCGAGCTCGGCGTCTCGTTCGTCGAGCGCGCGCCCCCAGAGCTCCTTCATCACACGCTCCTCCTGCGCCGCGTCGCGCGTGCGCGCCTTCTTCTGCAAACGCTCGCGCTCGCTGAGGATCATCGCGTTGAGGTGCGAGCGCACGTCTGAGACGTGGGTGAGGAAGCTCGAGAGCAGCTCCTCCGAGTGGATCGCGCCCTTCGCGAACGCGGAGAGCGCGCGCGTCTTGACCTCGCCGAGGCGGGCGCGGAGCTCGAGCAGGTGCTGGATCTCGAGGTTCGCGGCGCGCTCGACCGCGAGGACCTCCCGGTCGATCGCGGAGACTTCGGCGAGGAAGCTGTCGAGACCATGCAGCTTGCGCGTCCGGTACCATCGGTAGAACAGGAACCCTGCCACCACGACCGAGACGAGGAAACTGCGGAGGCTCTCGAGGCCCTCCATCAGCTCGGGCGTCAAGAGGGGCTGATCACGGCGCAGCCACGCCTCGGTACCGCGATGCAGCGGCAGCTCGGCCTCGTCCCAGAGCGGCGCGCGCTCGACCCGCGAGAGGTTCGCTGCCCGCGCGAACGCTTCCGAGTCGAGGACCTCGAGGAGCCTACGCACGGCGTCCTCGTCGGTGTCCCGGTGCGCGATCACCAGCATCCGGGTCGCGAGCGTGGGCAGGGCCTCGCGCGGCATCGGGGGGCCCGCGCCGTAGGTGTACGCGGGGATCGACATCCCGAGCACGGCGACGTCGTGGACATGCACCGCGCCCGCGATCGTCAGCGGCACGAGGTGATAGCCGCGCCTCGCGACGAGGTGCTGCGCCACGGGCGATGGGAGCGTCGAGACGTGGAACACGACGTCGGGCAGGGCCGCCTCCTCGAGCGTCTCGAGCTCGGCGTACGAGAGCTCGACCTCGGTGAAGGCCGCGTGAGACCCCCGCTCGTCGCAGAGCCCCGCAAGCGAGAGGACCTGAATCGCCAGCGCCCGAGTACCGCTGCCGGGCGGCGAGAGGTGAACGCGCGTGCCGCGGAGGTCCTCGAGGTCCCAGATCTCGCCACGCGCGAGCACGTGAAGCGGCTCGAGCGCGACGGGCGCGACCTCCCGCACGGTCTCCGGAGCCTCGAGCCCTCCCTGAACGAGCGCCGCGTCGAGCGTGCGGTCCGCGACCTGCGCGGTGGCGTCGAGCGAGCCGCGCGTCGGCAGGACCTCGAGCTCGAGCCCTCGGCGCGCGGCGAGCCGCTCGAGGACGCGCGCGATGCTCGTGCGGTGGCCGAGCGCGTCCCCGGCGCTGATCCTCAGGTGTCGCCGCTCTCCACGGCCTGCCACGAAGAGGGCGAGGGTCGCCACGAGCAGCGCCACGAGCCCGCCCGCGAGCAGCGCCCGCTCCGAGCGCTGGAAGGTCACGAGCCAGTCGCGCATCGCGCGGGAGGTTGTACCGTGAATCAGAGCGAGAGCGTCACTCCGACGGCGCCGTTGGCCCCGCTGCCGCCGTCGTTGCCGTCCCGCTCGAGCGCAGGCGCGGCAGGAGCGGAGGGCCCCCCCGCACCGCCGGAGCCGCCCGCGCCGCCCGACTCGGTGCACGACTCCATGAGCATCGAGCCTCCCGCCGTGACGAAGGCGTACGAAGAGCCGCCAGCGCCGCCGCCGCCGCCGCCGCCGTGGCCGCCGTGGCCACCCGCGCCACCTGGGCCTCCGCCATCGCTGCCGCGCGACGGCGCCCCGCGCTCACCCGCGGCCCCACCCGACTGACCTCGCCCGCCGAGGCCACCCGCGCCGCCCCGGCCGCCCGTGCCGCGCGTGACCTCGCACTCGCTCCCGACGATCGCGGATCCCGCCACCGCGAAGACCCCGAAGCTGCCGCCGCCGCCCGTGCCCCCCGCGCCGCCGCCACGCGCCGCGCAGCCGCCCGCGCCGCCGCCGCCGCCGCCACCGCCGCGCGAGTCGGTCCCGTCGTCGCATCCGCCACCGCCGCCACCGCCGCCGCCCGCGGTGCCGTTGCTGCCCATGCCACCGGCGCCGCCGAGGTTCGCAGCCCAGAAATTCCCGACCAGCCGGCCGCCGGTGCCAGAGGCGCCCGCGCCGGGCGATCCGTTGACGACGCGGCCGTCCGAGCCCGGCAGGCCCTCGCTGCACGCGCCCGCTCCGGCGCCCGCGCGCCCGAAGCTGCCCGTGGCGTCGGTCGCACCGCTGCCCGCGAAACCTCCGCGCGCGTTCAGGTTGAGACCGAAGACACTGCAGTCGGTGTCCATCGAGCCGCCCTGCCCGCCGCTGCCGCCAGTCGAGGCGCACGTGCCGTTGCTGCCGCCTCCGCCGCCGGACTCGCGGCTGCTGTCGCACGCCGTCGAGTAGCGCTCCGCCGCATCGCCGGGGCGTCCATTCATCGCCGCGGTCGCGCCCACGCTGATCGCATCGAGGCCCGCGGTCCCCGCGCTTCCATCGGCTCCTGCACCGGCGATGATCGAGACCCGGAGCAGCTCGACGCGCGAGGAGAGCGCGTGCACCACGTAGCTCGAGCGACCACCCTCGGACGAGGCGCCCGTCGCGTCGGGACCGAGGAGGTAGAGGTTCTCGAGGAGCGCGCCGACCGCGAGATCGCGCGCGCGGATCGTCATGAACTGCATGTCGCGAGGGTCGAGCGCGCCCGCGATCTCGGTCCGATGCCCCGAGGTCACGCGCGCGTCGCGCGCCCACATCGCGTCGTAGCCGCCGAAGATCCTCACTCCATCGCGGAGGTTCAGGACCTCGTCGTACCGACCGGCCTGGACGAATACGTCCCGACGGCTCTCGATGACCCCGCGCCCGAGCGCGAACGTGAGGGTGCGGCACGGAGTGGCGGTGTCGAGGCCGCACGTGGGCGTGTCCGCGCCCGTCGCCGCAGCGACGAAGATGCCTCGCTCGCGATCCCCGTCGATGCCGTCGCAGTCGAGGTCGAGGAACCTGCCGTCCGGATCGTCGGTCCCCGCACCGACCTCGCACTCGCAGCCGTTGGCCGGGTTGCGGTCCGCGTCGGCGAAGCCCGTGCGGCAGCCGAGCGCGCAGCTGCCCATCGCGCACGCCGCGCTCATGTTGACCTGCGCGGGCCCGGGCATCGGGCACACCACGCAGTCGTTCGCTCCGGTCCCGCAATGCGCGACGTTCGTGAGGAAGTCCGCGTACGGGGTGCCCAGACACATCCCCATCGCATCGGAGCACGCGTCGACGGTGCAGTTGTTCATGTCGTCGCAGGTTCGGGAACCGGCGCTTCGGCAGGTGCCCATGACGCAGCTCTCGACACCGTTGCAGAAGATCCCGTCGTCCGCGCAGTCCGAGTCGAACTCACAGGGCGGAGCGTCGGCGCAGCCACGACCCGCGTAGCAGCGGGTACCCATCGGGCACATCGCGTCGTCGGGCGTGCTGACGCACCTGTCCATCGAGGCGCTGCACGCGTCCGTCGTGCACGTCACGCCGTCGTCGCACGTCGGGATGTCGGCCGCGACGCAGCGGCCCATCTCACAGGCGAGCGTGCCGTTGCAGAAGACACCATCATCCACGCAGTCGTCGTCGTCCGTGCACTCCGCCATCGGCGCGTCACCACCGTCGCGTCCGCCATCGCCGTGGGCATCCATCGCGCCGGAGTCGGCGGACCCTCCGTCGCGGCCCGTGACGGCTCCGCCACCTTCGGCACAGCCCGCAGCGAGCGCCGAAGCGGTCAGGAGCACCCACGGACGAGCCATGAATTTCCAAGCCATGACGACCTCACGTTCGAGAGTGGTCTGCGAACCGACCCGCCTCGTGCCGAGCGGCGCTCACGGGCGCCTCGTCCCTCTCACTTCCGGCCGAGCGTACGTCGCACCAGTGCGACGAGAGCCATCGCGTCGATCGGCTTCACGACGAAGCCGTCCGCGCCGAGCGCCTGGAGCAGGCGCCAGTCCGGAGCGCCGCCCATCGCGGTGGCCACGAGGATCGGCATCTTCTCGGCGTTCGGTGTCGCGCGGAACGCAGCCGTCAGCTCGATGCCATTCAGGCCTGGCATGTCGAGATCGATCACGGCGAGCGACGCGGACCGTTGCTCGACGGCCTCGAGCGCGAGGGTGCCGTTCTCGACGGTGACGATCTCGGCCCCGTCGAACGCGAACGAGAGGATCTCCGTCACCAGCGCCGCGAAGTCGGCGTCATCGTCGGCGACGACGAAGCGCAGACCTCGTGTGCTCGACGAGACGCTCTGGCGCGCCGCCAGCAAGTCCCGGCGAAACGCATCGGCGCTCGCGGTCCGCTTCGCCGGGTCCTTCTCCCACGCCTTGAGCAGCACGCGGTCGAATTCACGAGGGAGGTCCGCGCGGATCTCGCTCGGCGTCGGCGGCGTTCCGTCGACGTGGGCGGTCATCATCTCGACGGCGTCGTCGGTCTCGTACGGCAGGCGCCCGGTCAGAAGCTCGTACGACATCACGGCCAGCGAGTAGACGTCCGCGCGCGAGTCCATCCCCGATGGCACCGGGAGGCCCGTGACGATCTCGGGCGCCATGTACGCCGGCGTGCCCGAGACGGTGTCTTTCACCTCTTGCCGCGGCTTGTCGAGGAAGCGAGCGAGCCCGAGGTCCGCAACGCACACGCGGAACGCCGGACCGATGAGCACGTTGGTCCACTTGAGGTCGCGGTGTACGGCGCCCGCCTTGTGGATCGCGGAGACGCCTCGGCAGACCTGGTCGATGATCCCGATCGCCTCGTCCACCGAGACCGGCGCCCCGCGCCGCGTCTCGATCCACCGCTCGACATGCATCCCCGGCACGTACTCCATCACGAAGTACGGAGAGCCGCGGTACTCGTCGAAGGCGTAGATCTCGACGACGTTCTCGTGCCTGACGCGCGCCATCGCGCGCGCCTCCTCGAGGAAGCGCTGGTGTGCCTCGGGGCTCGTGACGTAGCCCGGGTGGATCAGCTTGATCGCCACGTCCCGCTCGAGGCGGATGTCGCGCCCGAGGAGAACGACGCCCATCGCTCCCTCTCCGACGTTCTTCACGATCCGGTACGTTCCGAGGACCTCTCCGAGGGACGGCAGCCACCCGAGCCCCGCGTCGAGCCCGGAATCCTTGGGGTAGGAGGGGGACTTCGGCGGCAATGTCCACGTGTCGGCCGAGCGCGCGGCGCCACCGACCGTGTCGCGGCCCGATCGTCTGCCGGGAGGTACGTCGTCGGAAGCCATGCGTCAGAGCCGACAGAAACGATGCCCGTGTGCTCTCGGACATGCAACACTCTCGTGCGATCATGGCCTCCGAGCCCACACGCAACGGTGCCGAGGAGGAGAGGAGCGGTACCTCCCCCTTGGACGCGTTCGAAGCGCGCATGGCCGCCCTCCACGCGAAGATGGTGCAGGGCCTGCCGGCGCGCGGGGCGGAGCTCGAGGACGCAGCCCAGCGCCTCGCGGCTGGCGCCTCGGGGGCGCGCGACGAGCTCCGCAGGCTCGCTCACAAGCTTCGGGGGATCGCTGGGAGTCAGGGCTTCGGACGCTGCGGGGAGCTGGCCGGGGCCCTCGAAGCCACGGCGAAGGACGCGGACCGAAGCGATGCCGAGGTGACCGCGCTCGCGCGCGAGCTGGCCTGCGCGGCGCGCGACGCCGCGGCTGGGACGCAGAGCGAGGCCGCGCCGACCGCGACCGCGCCCCGCGTGGAGCGCGCGGAACGGCCGGCGCTCGCGGCCCCCGTGCCGGAGCTCGCCGGGCTCGTGTTCCTCGCGGCGGACGATGACGGCGCGACCCGGAAGCTGATCGAGATCACGCTCCTCCAGCTCGGGCGGATGCGCGGCGCGCTCTTCGACCGCGGCATGGGCCTGCTCGAGGAGCTCGCTCAGCGCGAGCACATCGACCTCGTGATCGTGGACGCGATGATGCCGTCGATGAACGGGCTCCAGCTGCTCGAAGAAGTACGGGCGCGGGGCCTCGCTGGGCGGGTGAAGCGCTTCGTGGTCCTCTCGGCGGCTGCCCCCGAGGAGCTCGGCTGGACGCTGCCGGAAGGGCTCGACGTGAGGTGGGCCCGCAAGCCTTTCCGACCGAGGGAGCTCCTCGCGGCCCTTCTCACCGTGATGCGCGACGCCTGAGCCCTCCGCGCGCGCGGACTGTCGCGAGGAGCCCGAGCGCGCCCAGCACCAGCGCCGACGGGGCGGCCGGCGCGTCCTGGCGCACGAGGCTGCACGTCGGCTGCGGGCCACGGCGCCTTCCTCCGGGGTAGACGTCGCACACCGCGATGATGTCGTCCTCGGCGAGGTCGCGCTTGCTGACCTCGGCGACCTCGGCGCGCGCGTACATGGTCGCGTCGAGCGTGTCGCTGTGCGCGAAGCCGAGCACGTGGCCCAGCTCGTGGGTCAGCGTGTTCGCGATGTCGTCGTGACCCTCGAGCGGGGGCGTCGAGGCGGACCAGAGGTGGTCGACCGCGTTCAGGTCGATGTCGGCATCGACGATCTCTCCCGTCGTTCGCCGGTACACGGCCGAGGTCAACGCGAGTGTCTCGGGCCCGAGCTCCGCGGGCCAGTCCTCCGCGCGGAACACCACGCGGTTCTCCATGTCCGGGCTCGCCCTCTGGAGGTTCGTGGAAAGACCGCTGACCTCGCCGCCATCGACGAAGACCGCGCGCGTGCATCCGCCCGCCCGGCTCCAGGCGCGCAGCGACGTGAGGAACGCGAGGCGCGCGTCCGACGGCTCGACGCCCGGCGCGGAGCTCGACGCCAGGCTCATCGTGATCGTCGGCTGCTCCCAGAAGAGCGGGGTGCCGTCGGGCACATCGTCGACGGTCGAGCGCTGGTAGGCCTGCGCGTGGGCTGCCGGCACCAGCACCCAGAGAGACGCGAGCCACAGCGGCGAGCGAAGCATCGGGCATAGAGTGCCAAAGTTCGGCGCTGGGCGCCCGCGCCGCGCGCCGATGACGCAGTGCGACACAGGAAGGCCAGGCGCGTCACGCGCCGCTTGCTGCACTCCGGTTCCGGCGTCTGATAGAGTGCTGGTCTCCATGGTCCGGTTGCGTCGAGTGCCTGTTCTGGTGAGCACCCTCGCGCTCGTCGCAGGGTGCAGCTCGGCCGACCGGGTGGGGGTGAGCGGCGTCGTGCGCGACGGGCGCACCGGCTCACCTCTGGTCGGGGCTCGTGTGACCGGCGCGGACGGGGTCGCGACGCACACCGACGCCGAGGGGCGCTTCACGCTGTCCGTGATGCGTGGCCTTCGGACCCAGCTCCGGGTGAGCGCGGAAGGGCATGCCGACGCGGTTCAATCGTTCGGCAGCGACACGTTCGAGCCACCGCTCACCCTGGCCTTCGAGCTCGAGCCCCTTCAGATCGAGGGGGACACGCTCGACCCGCACGCGGTGGTGCGGTGGAGCACGGCCGAGTGGATCGCAGAGCGCTTCTCGCGCGGTCACGCCGAAGCGCAGTGGGAGAGCCTCGCCGCTCTGGCCATCGATGGAGGGACCTGGACCGAGTCTGCGCGCCGCCCATGCCCTCTCGCGGCCTCTCGTTCCGCCTCCGACGACCGCAACGCCGATGATACGTGCGACGATCACGACGAGCCGGTCGCCGTCGGGGGGTCCGTGGCGCCCTGGCTCGGTGCGGGAAGCCGCTGCGTCGAGTGTCATCGGGATGGCATCGCCGGGTTCGAAGCGAACGACGTGGTCCGGGGCGCGCACGCGGGCCTCGGAGATTCGTGTCTGTCGTGCCACGCAGAAGACGGCGCGTTCGAGGAGGGGTCCTGCGCCCGCTGCCATGGTGTCGGGAGCGACACGAATCGAGAGTGGCACCTCGAGCTCGCGTCGGGGCGCGCCGCCGGAGCGTCTTACGGCTGGGCGCTGTGGCGGGCCCGCGCGGCGATGGCCCGACGCCTCGCCCGGGAAGCGGACTCGCCCGCCGCGTGGGTGCGGGCCCAGCGTGAAGCGGCACTGGCCCACGACCCTCGCCGTGCGGCCCCGGCGGATTGCGAGCAGGCCCGGGGGATGGCTCAGAGCATGAGTCACTTGGATTGACACATGCTCTGACGTTTCTTGCCGGAGGGTCGGGCCGCAGCCCCTCCCTCTCGCCGAGTGAATCGGCGAGAGCCTCCCTCCCGCCGATTCGAGCCCGTGGCACCCGCATCGATCCATCCGAGTGCCACGTGCTCTCAGAACTG
>JBKDQC010000444.1:0-5683 GCA_046342295.1 Deltaproteobacteria bacterium
GTCGTGGGCTTCGCGCGCATCGGGCCCGCCGCCGTCGATGTTGGACGCGTCGGGGGAGGACGCGGCGTCCTCGACGACCGGGGCCGTCTCGCAACCGACCACCGAGACCGCCGTGAACAGACCCAGACCAAGCTTCACCCACTGACTCATCGAGGCCTCCAGCCACGAGCGCGCGGGGCGTCTCGGGGCGCCGAAGTCTGCTCCATGAGTTCGCCGTGGTCGATGCGTCGAGGTGCGACGAAGGACCGAGACCGCTACCCTCGAAGGGATGCAGACGGTCGAGGGACGGTCCCACGGAGCGCGCACCGCAGGGGGGTGGGCGTCGCAGGGTCGATCGTTCGCGGTCGGGCTCGCGGTCTCGATCGCGGCCCACTGGATCGCCGCGCGCGCCGTCCCGGTCCCTCGCAGCGAGACGCGGAGAGCGATCCCCAGCGTGGCCCCGGCCGTGTCCGTGACGCCCGGCTCCGAGCGTGGCCCCGACCGCGGTCTGCCGCGCGAGGCCGACGTCGTCACCCCCGGGGGCAGCGAGGCGAGAGAGAACGTGGACTCCTTCCGACGGGGCGGCGGCGGTGACGAAACGGGAGCGTACGAGGTGCTGTTCCTCGTGACCGAGAGCGCCCCGATCACCCTGGTCGACGCGCCGCTCAATGCGGCGGATCGGAGCCAGGTGCAGCGGCTCGACACCGCCTCCGACCGGGCCTCGTGGGACGACCGTCGCGCGACCCCGCACCCCGACGACGCACCATTTCTTGCGTCCAGCACGGGCGAGCATCGCGAGCGGCGCGCCCCCGCCATGTTGGACGCGCGGTCCGGCGCGCGCGAAGCCCCGCGCGCGAGCCTGGCCGGCGACCGCTCTCTCGGGGAAGGATCGTCGGCGGGTGAGACCGCGAATGCGGCCGACGCGCGCCCTCTCGACGAGGGGAGCGGGACCGGAGAGAGCGCCAGCCGCGGCACGACGCTCGGAGCGGAGCGCGCGTCGCCGGGGCGGGGGATCGTGGCCGGGCGCGGTCAACGCTCGGACGAGCGAGCCCGCGTGGCGACGGGGCGCCCCTCGCTCGACCCGGGCCCGGTCGCGACGGTCGCCGAGCGGGAGGGGCGTGTGCGCGACGACACCGACGCAGAGCTGCTCGCGGCGCAACTCTTCGAGTCCCGCGCGGACGCCTCCCGCCGTGCGGGTGAGCGAGAAGGCCCCGGGCGAGGCGGCGCTCCCGGAGCGCCGGGCGAAGGCTCTGGCGGTGGGCGAGGCGCAGGAGGAGCAGCCGCACCGTACGGGCCGGGCCGTGGCGCCTTCAGCGCGCTCGACACGAGCGACTCTCGCTACCGCACGTGGCTCCTCGCGCAGCGGCGTCGCATCGAGTCGCGGCTCGCATTCCCGCGCTCGCGTCAGCTCGCGCGCGACCAGGGGACTTCGGTCGTTCGGGTGGTCGTGCGGCGGGACGGCACGGCCGCCAATGCGCCGCACGTCATCCGTTCGAGCGGCTTCGACGACCTCGACAGCGCGGCGCTGCTCGCCGTTCGGAGCAGCCTCCCGTTTGGTCCGATCCCAGCCGATCTCGCTGCCGGCCAGCCCGAGATCACCGTGACGCTCCCCATCGAGTTCGCGAACCCCATGGTCGACTGACTCCTCGGCGAGCGGCGGCAGGGGCGTGCGCGGAATGGAGCGATCGCCGGGAGGGACACGCGGCGGAGGCCGTTCATGACTCGGTGTCGCCCCGCTGTGACGCTCGACCTACGGAACACGCGGTACCCTTCCCTCTCGAGCTCTTTGGCGCGATGCTCCCGTCGTGGACGACGATCGCCTGTCGAGGCTGCGGATGCGCACGTTCCGGTGGAACCCGGGCGAGGACACCACGGGGTACTTCGCGGCGGAAGTCCAAGTGGGTCGAGTGCGCTGGTTCCGATGGTCGCATGTGCACGGCCGTGGACGAGAGGAGCTCGGCACCCAATCGCGCTCGGAGCTCGAGCAGCACGGCCCGCCCATGGACGTCCCGGACCGGGTCCTGGGACAAGTCCTCGAAGCGATGGCGGAGGCCTGACGCACGCGGGCTCGTGGGCTCTCACGAGGACACCCCGAGCACGGTCGCCTCACTCGGTGGTATACGTCGAGAGGTGCATGACGATGACCGGTGAGGGCTGGACGACTGCCTCGCTCGAGGCGATGCCTCGCGTCGACGGCATCGAGGGAGCGGCCGGACTCGTCCTCGTCTACTCCCGCTCCCATCGCGAGCTCCCGAGCGTGCTCTGCCTGACGCAGTCGGTGCACCGAATCGGCCGCGAAGTCGATGGCGCCGGAGACCTGCGTGTGCCCGAGGGGGCGGTGTCGCGGCTCCACGCACTGCTCGAGCTCCGACCGGACGGAGTCTGGGTCGTCGATGCCGGTTCGACGAATGGAACCCTCGTGAACGGCGTCCGCGTCCCCGCCGCGCGCTTGCAGGAGCACGACGTCGTCCGCATCGGCGACACGGTGTTCCGGTTCGCTGCGCACGGCGCCCAGGACTTCGCCGCCTATCGGATCGACGGAACGGTCGAGGCGAGCCAGCGGAAGCACCGCCCTGCCGTTCGGACCGATCTCGTGGGCGGCCACCAGATCGACGCCCTGCTGGCCCGCGTCGAGAAGGTCGCGCGGACGCAGCTCGCGTGCGTGGTCACGGGAGAGAGCGGGACGGGCAAGGAGCTGCTCGCGCGCACCATCCACGACACGAGCGAGCGTCGGGGCGCCTACCAGGCAGTGAACTGCGCCGCGCTCCCGGCGAACCTCCTCGAGAGCGAGCTCTTCGGGTACCGGCGGGGCGCCTTCACGGGAGCGACCCAGGACAAACCAGGGCTCGTCCGCGCTGCGCACGGGGGGACGCTGTTCCTCGACGAGGTCGGGGACATGCCCCTCGAGGCGCAGGCCAAGCTCCTGCGCGTGCTCCAGGAGCGGGAGGTGCTGCCGCTGGGGTCCACGACGCCCGAGCGCGTCGATGTGCGCGTGGTCTGCGCGACCCACCGAGACCTCGAGGCGGAGGTCGCCGCGGGTCGCTTCCGCGGAGACCTCCTCGCCAGGTTGCGCGAGTTCCAGGTGCGACTCCCGCCGCTGCGAGAGCGCCGCGAGGACATGCTTCGACTGACACGAGCGTTTCTACGTCGGGCTGAGCGGGCGGATGCCAACGTGTCGCTGTCGTTCATGCTGGCACTCTCGCACTACGCCTGGCCCTACAACGTGCGCGAGCTCGAGAGCGCCGTTCGGCTCGCTGTCGCATTGTCCGACGGGACGGAGATGAAGGCCGAGCACCTTCCCGAGAGCGTCCGTTCCGCGGTTCGGGATCACGGCCGGAGCCCCACCCCGCCCGGGGCGCCAGCCGCCGAGCCCCGCCCGCCCGTGGTCGCCCACGCGCCCGCGCCGTCGGACGGCGAGCTGAGAGCGATCTGCGCACGCCACCAGGGCAACGTCACCGCGATCGCAAGGGAGCTCGGGAAAGAGCGGATGCAGGTCCACCGCTGGCTCAAGCGGTACGGCATCGACGTGGAGCAGTTCCGGCCGAAGGGCTGACCGTGCGCGCCGATGCAGGGCAGACGACGGTCGGATCGTCAGGATCCGCACGGTGGCGCCCGGATGCCGGCGAAGCCGAGGGGATCCGGGGGCACGGCGGTTGCTCAGCCGCGGGTCATGGCGACGCCACGTCACCTCCGCCTCCTTGAAGCTCCGGCGAACCCCGCGTACCCTGCGGGCTCGACAGGAGCTTTCATGACGCCGCCCCGGCTCGAGCTCACCCGCGCCGAAGAGTCCCGCCCAGCGCTGACGCCGCCACCGAGCGCCGTCGGCTGTCCGGGTCGTGAGGCCGAGCTGGAGCAGCTGCAGCAGGCTGCACGGCACATCGTCCGAGAGCAGCTCGTCATCGTCGAGGGAGCGACCGGCATCGGCAAATCGCGGCTGCTCGGTGAGCTCCGCGGCCGGGTTCGACTCGACGGCGGAGTCGTCCTCGAGGGGCGCTGCGAGCCGGGTCGCGCGTTCGGCCCGTTCGCAGAAATCGTCGACCGGGCGGCGCGCTTCCTCGACGAGGTCGGCGCCAGTCAGCGACCCGGCGCGGCGAGCGCGCTCCATGGACTGGGCTGCGGTCACGGTTGCCACCGGCTCTGGCACCACCACGCCGACGCCACGCCTGTCGTGCGCCCTACCGGCGACGACCGAACCGGCGCCACGCCCGAGACGCTCGCGTTCGAGCGCAAGATGCGCTTCTTCGACGCCGTCGCGGCACTGCTTCGGGAGGTGAGCGCCATCCGCGCACCGCTCGTGATCCTCCATCAGCTCGAGCGGGCCGACGAGGGCACGCTGGAGTTGCTCTCTTTCCTGGTCGACGGCGGCGCCATCGTGGGGACCGCCGACGGCGCCGGACTCCGGGCCCTGTTCGTCGCGTCGCTCCGCAGCGACGTCGGCTCCATGAATCCCCGTGTCGAGCACCTGCTCGGGCTCGACGCCTGCCGGCGGATGACCCTCGGCCCCCTCGACGTGGCCGGGCTCCGCGCGTACCTGACGTCCGAGGAGACCATCGCGCGTCTCCTGGCCCGCACCGGCGGCAACCCCGACGTGCTCGACCTCCTGCTGGAAGCGGAGCCGCTCACCCAGCGCTCGCGCGTCGAACGACGCCTGCGCGCCCTCGACCGCCAGGGGCGCGCGCTCGTGGACGCGCTCGCGATCCTGGGGCGCCCGTCGACGCTGGAGACGCTCGCGAGAGTCGCGGGGCTGGCCACCGAGGGCCGGTTCGACCCCACCGCCGGTGACCTGGTGTCGCGTACGATCCTCGATGGCGAGGTGCGCTTCGTGTTCGAGCGAGAGGCGCAGCGGCTCGAGGTCTACGAGCTCATCGGGGCGAACGAGCGACGCGAGATGCACGCGCGGGCCGTCGAGGTGTGCGCCGAACAGTTCGCGCGGGATGAGGCCGTTCGGCACGCGATCGCGACCGGGGATCTCGAGCGCGCGGGTTCTCTCGCGATCGCCGCGGCCGCCTCGCTGTCCGCCCGACACGCGCACAACGAGGCCGCGGCGCTGCTCGAGTCCCTCGTGGGCGCAGCAGACGACGCCGCTCGAGAGATCCGCATCGAGCTCGTCGACCTCCACCGCGTCGCCGGCAACTACCGCGCCGCGCTCGTGCACGCCCGGGCGCTCTCCGAGAGCTCCCCGAGAGACGCCGCGAGCGCGGCCCGGGTGGGGCATCTCCTGCTCGTGTCGGGTGACCTCGCGCCGGCCCAGACCGAGCTCACGCGCGCACTGTCGCTCGCGGAGGTCGACCCCAACGCCGCGCCCTCGCTCGCCATCGAGGTCCAGGCCCAGCTGGCCGAGCTGCTCTACCGGCGCGGGCGCTACGGCGAGGCGCGCGTGTGGGCGGACCGGGCTCTCGAGGCGGCCCGCCAGACCGGCGCAGACCGCATCGAAGTGCAGGCGCGCAACATCCTCGGCAAGCTGGCGCTCGCTCAAAAGGAGCCCGAGCACGCGGCGTCGCTCTTCGAAGAGAACCAGGCGCACGCCCACCATGCCGGCCTGGCCCACCTGGAAGCCCAGGCTCTGACGAACCTCGCGATCGCGCACCTCCTCCGCAACCACCTCGGCGCGGCTGAGCAGCACGGTGTGCGGGCGAACGACCTCGCGACCTTGGCCTCGGACACCCGCGATCGCCCCATCGCCACCGAGAACCACCCGGTCCAG
>JBKDQC010000445.1:0-3555 GCA_046342295.1 Deltaproteobacteria bacterium
AAGTTCGTGGTGCCGTCGATCGGGTCCACGTACCAGACGAGGGCACGGTCGCGCTTCTGCGGGCCCTCCGCCTACTCCCCCACGACCCCGGGGTCGGGAAAGGAACGCCCGAGCGCGTCACGCAGCAAGCGCTCGCAGCGCGTGTCGTACTCGGTCACGAGGTCGCTCTTGGCCTTGCTCCGGACGGCTGGTGCCCGCCGCCAACCCTCGAGCACCAGCGCGCCCGCCTCGCGCGCGATGCCGTGCGCACGGTCGAGGATCGCTCGGAGCTCGTCGGGGTGCGGCCACATCACCCGACTCGTCGCAAGGCCCGGGCCACCAGCGCTTCAAGTCCGCGCAAACCGGGGCAAGCCCGAATTTCGGCCATTTGGCCGGTGAGCAACCGCGGGCCGCGTGCGCCACCGTGAAGACCTTGCGTCAGTGCATCCCGCCACAGTGCAGCCCGCTGCGCAGGCGGTGCGAAAGCCTCTTCGCGCCCGAACGTCGGCACGGGGAGCCCGACACGACCTCTTCCGCGACGGCTCGCTCCGCGACACGCCGCAGAGATGGACGACCCGTGAGGCGGTCGAGGTGCCGCGCCGATCCGCGGGTCGCTAGCGGGGCGGTCGCTTCCGCGCGCGGGGCGGCATGGGCTCGCGGCCAATCGAGAAGAGCCAGTCGGTGATGGCGAGGTCCTTGTTCGCGTTGCCGGAGAGCAGCTCCTCGACCTCGCGCAGCCCCGCGACCGCCTCCGCGGCGTGGCGCGCACCGACGACACCCGCCCGCGACCGGATGCGCTCCGCCTGGTGTCGGAACGCGAGCGCGGCGTCGGGCATGCCCAGGGCCGCGCGGGCGACATCACGGTAGAAGGCCGTCAGCGCCTCGAGGACACCGGCGAGGTCGGGAGAGCGCGCGAGCTCTTCGGCCATGCCGACCACGGCGCCGGGCCGGCCATCGGCGGCCGCCTCATCCGTGCGCAGGGCGAGCTCGAAGAGCACGTCGGCGACGGAGCGACCGTCCTCGCCGACCCGTCCGACGGCGAGCGCCTTGTCGGCGCGGCCGTCCGCGAGCGCCACTGCCACGACCCGGCTCGCCTCGGGAACGCCCGCTTCCTCGAGGATCCCGTGGAGCACGCCCTCGGGGAGACGCTGGAAGCGGACGCGCTGACAGCGCGAGCGGATCGTCTGGAGCAGGCGGTCGGGCCGCGACGACAGCAGCACGAAGCGCACGCCCGGGCGGGGCTCCTCGAGCGTCTTGAGCATCGCGTTCGCGGCCTCGGGGTGTTGCTCCGGAAACGACACGTCCGCGTCGGGGAAGATCACGAAGGCCGCCTTCGACTCGAACGGCGCGAACTGCGCGAACGGCAGCACTTCGTTCCGCACGACCTCGACCTGGAGGTTGCGGTTGCCGTCGGTTCGCGGCGAGAAGACGCGCACGTCGGGGTGCGCGCCCGCGGCGATGCGACGCCCGATCTCGCTGCGTTGCAGCTCCGGCGTCGAGCGCGCGATCACGGTCTCGGCGAGCGCGAACGCCGCCTTGGCCTTTCCGGTTCCGCTCGGCCCCTCGAACAGATACGCCGAGGCGACCTTGTCGCGCGCGATCGCCGCCCGGAGCGTGTCCGTCGCGGGCCCCTGGGCGAGCACCGACGCGAAGGAGTCCTGGCCCACGGGCGGTGAGCTCACGCGCCCGACCTCGCGTCGGAGGGCGCGGGCTCGAAGAGACCCGCCGCCATCGACTCGACCGCGACGAGAAGCCCGGCTTCGTCGATCGCCGTCGGGTCCACGTAGTGCTGCATCGCGAGGCCATCGAGCAGGCCGACGAGGATCCGCGGCACGAGCTCACCGGGCACGCGCAGGCGCAGGCCCATCGAGTCGAGGTGGGGCACGAGGGTCCGGGTGACCTGCTGCGCGGCGAACCGGAAGTACCCCGCGAGCTGTGGCTTGAGCGAGTCGTCGTAGAGGGCCTGCGCCATGAGGTCGGCCACGACCGCCACCTCGTCCGTGCGCGCGCGGCGCACGAACCAGAGCTCGCGCACCGACGATCGGAGGGCCTGGATCGGGTCGCCCGAGGACGCGACCCACGCGTCGAGCGTGCGGTTGGCGATCGACTCGAGCGCGCTCTCGAGCACCTTCGAGACGAGCTCTTCCTTCGAAGGGAAATGGTAGTGCAGCGCGCCCTTGGACATGCCCGCCTCGCGCGCGATGTCCAACAGGCTCGTGCGCGCGTAGCCTTGGCGCGCGAGCACGCGCGTCGCGGCCGCCACGATCTGCGCCGCGCTCCGCTCCGTCTTGGCGTAGGCCACGGCTCCTCTCCGATCAGGGCGTCGAGCGAGGGCGGCACACGCGGAGCGTGGGAGTCGTGGGGACGCCCTCGCAGAGCTCGGTCGGCGCGCAGCTCGCTTGCGAGGTGCAAGCGGCGCGGCACGTGAACGAGCTCCAGGTCGGGTCGTCGTTGGAGCCGGGCGCCGTCCCGCGGTCGTCTTCCACGCAGTACGCGCCAGCCTCGCAGCCGCCGAGCTCGGGGGCTCCCGTGCACGGCTCGCCGAGCCTGGGCGTTCCGCAGCCAGCGAGCGCGGCGAAGAGCGCGAGCGAGGTTCCGAGCGTGGCGAGACGGGCGTTCATGCGACCTCCAGGGGGCGCGGAAGCTACTCCGCGGGCCCCAGGGCGTGCAATCCGCTCGCGCGAGTCGCCACGGGCGCCCTTACCGGTTGGTCTGGAAGTGTCCGGTCGAGCACGCAGCGGGGAGGTTCTCGGGGAACTCCTCGAGAAACGGCTGGAACTCCTCCTCGATCGTGCCCTCTCCGCACTGGCGCATGAGCTCGTTCAGGATGGGGAAGCAATCGCCGACCAGCTCCTCGGGCTGCGTGACCGTGCTGACGATCCCGCAGCCCCGCCGTGTGACGTTGAGCGGATCACGGAGGAGCGTGACGCGGTCGAGATCTTCTTCGGACAGCGCGGTGCAGGCGAGCCCGGCGGAGATTACCGACTGCCGCCACTCTTCGCACAGCGAGCCGGGCGAGCGACAGCTGCCGAGGAGCGTGCACGAGAGGAGCGCCCAAGCGACGACGACGACGGCTCTGGGGAGGTAGCGGGGGGTCGTCCGAGCTCGCATCTGCCGGCTACGGTCGCCGAGGCAGCGATGCGAAGTCAACGCGAGACCGTCATGGAGCCGGCGTCTCCGTCCTCGGCGGCGGCAGCGCGAGATCGGCCTCGCGCACGACGCGCAACGCACCGACGCTCACGCCGGCCCGGACGCCTGCGCCCGCGGCCTCGTACGGGCGGAGGTAGACCCGCGCGGTCCCTCGGGGCACGGCAATCGTCGGGCTCGCATCGGCGCGCGTCGCGCACAGGGCGAGGCCGAGGAGCGCGCGGTCGCTGATCCGGTCGGTCGGAGACCAGCTTCCCATCGGGTCGCCGCCACCGACGACCACGCCGACGAACGGCACGCAGCCAGTCGCGATCGTACGGGCGAGTGGAATGCTCCGCGTGCCCGCCCCGCCGCTCACCTCGATCACCGCGATCTCGTCACGCGGGACGAGCGCCTGCGCGCGAAGCAAGGTCTCGGCCTCCGCATGGG
>JBKDQC010000446.1:0-7444 GCA_046342295.1 Deltaproteobacteria bacterium
TGCTGCGGCTACATGGATTGCGTCTCCGGGCGCTGCGCCTGCCGAGCTGCCGGGCGCGGCTGCCTCGACGACCGCGACTGCTGCTCGGGCACCTGCAGCGCAGGTCGCTGCGGCTGAGGGTCCGGGCCGAGGCGCGCTCTCACCTGAACCTCGGTCCACTCGCCCCTGGCCGCCCGCGCGTTCCGCCCACCGTGACCGACGGGTCGGTGACCATGAGGCTTCGTCGCATCGCGGTCATTGCGGGTTGGAAGACCACGGACACCTGTGCTTCGCTGGCGAGTGTGCCACCCAAGATCGTCTCGCGTGTAGGCTGCTGGGTTCTCTCCCTGATGGTCGCGGCGGCAGGGTGCGCTGACGGCCGCGTCGTCCGGGAGATCGATGTCGGGCGCAGCGTGGGTCGGGACGCCCGCTCCACCATGTCCGGCGATTGTGCCTCGGCTTGCATGGAGGGATTCGCCTGCGAAGAAGGCGTCTGTCGCCTCATCGACGTCGATGGGGACGATGTGGGGGTGGCCGTCGATTGCGACGATCGCGATCCTGCGGTGGGCGCCACGGCGGAGCGGGCCTGCGCGGAGTCGTGCAGCGAGGGTGTGCAGCGCTGCGAGCTCGCCGTGTGGGGGCCGTGTCTCTGCTGCGACAGTGCGCTCGATGGGCGTGGAGCCGGCGCTGCGTGCACGCTGCCGGAAGACTGCTGCGGGGGAGCAGATTGCGTCGGCGGGACCTGCTGCTCGCTCCAAGGTGCCGCGTGTCGCGGGAGCGCGGAGTGCTGCGGCGACCTTCTGTGCGAGGGCGGAACGTGCGTGCTGCCGGAGGCGGACTGCGGTCGGGAAGGCGGGGCGTGCTGCCCGGGGGACGAGTGCCGCTCGGGGTCGGTGTGCGTGGGCGGTCGCTGCGAGACGTGCGGGGGTGAAGGTCAGATCTGCTGCGCGGCGCCTGGCGAGTGCTCGGCGGGGCTGGGCTGCCGCGGCGGTCGCTGCGCGATGCCGGACCCATCGTGCGGAGGCGCGGATCAGCCGTGCTGCGCAGGCGAGCGCTGCAACGGAGCGCTCGCGTGCATGGCTGGCACCTGCACCATGCCCGCCACGGAGTGCGCCTACCTCGACTGCGCGGAGTGCACTTCGCACTATCCGTGCGGCTGGTGCGGCGCGACGGGCTCGTGCCGCGTGGGGACCGCGAGCGGGCCAGCGACGGGCGCGTGCTCCGGGTGGGCCTGGGTCGCGAGCGAGTGCAGCGGCCCGACCGACCCGTGCGCCGACGCGACCGGCTGCGACGCGTGCACTGCGCGATCGGGCTGCGGATTCTGCGATGGCGCATGCCGCTCCGGCACATCGACAGGCCCCTCGTCGGGCACGTGCCGTGGAGCCTGGGCGTGGACCGCGAGCGAGTGCGCGGGGCCCGTGGACGCGTGCGCGTCGAACACCGACTGCGCGTCCTGCACGGGCTCGCCCTCGTGCGGCTGGTGCGCCGCGACGGGCACGTGCAGCTCCGGTACGTCGACGGGGCCCTCGCGCGGGACCTGCGACACGTGGAGCTGGCTCGCGAGCAGCTGTCCGGTGCTCGACACGTGCTCGGACAGCGCGACGTGTCTCGATTGCACCGCGCGTTCGGAGTGCGGTTTCTGCGCGACGAGCGGCCAGTGTGTCTCGGGAGACTCCACCGGTCCGAGGAGCGGAACGTGTGCGGACTGGGACTTCTCCTCGTCGCAGTGCACGTGCGTGCCGCTCGCGGCGACGTGCTCCACCGACGCGATGTGCTGCGGCGACCTGAGCTGCCGCCGCGGCGCGACCTTCGGCGTCCGCTGCTGCACGGAGTCCATGGGTATGTGTGGCACGGGCGCCGATTGCTGCGGCTACATGGATTGCGTCTCCGGGCGCTGCGCCTGCCGAGCTGCCGGGCGCGGCTGCCTCGACGACCGCGACTGCTGCTCGGGCACCTGCAGCGCAGGTCGCTGCGGCTGAGGATGGCTCACGTCTTCGGGCGAATTCGAATCGCGTCGGCGAGCCTCGTCAGTGGAAGTCTCGCGACTTCTCGAGATCATCGAGCTTGCGGGCGCTGGTCCCGCGCTCGAGGGTGCGCGACAGGTCCCGGAGCTCGGCGGCGATGATGTGCACGACGCCGTTCTCTTCCTGCACCTGTCCGCGCACCTCGAGGAGCACGCTCGTTCTCGCGACACGCTCGAACTTCGCGAACACGTCGGCCCAGCACACGACGTTCACGAAGCCGGTCTCGTCCTCGAGCGTCATGAAGAACACGCCCGTCGCGGTCTGAGGGCGTTGTCGGCAGATGACGAGGCCGGCGAATTTCACCTCGCCACGCCGCATCTGCGCCACGGCGTTCGCCGCCGGATGGCCGAGCTCGAGGAGTTGCTCGCGGTAGGCTTCCATCGGGTGTCCGCGCGTCGAGTGGAGGCTCGCGCGGTAATCCCACGCGATCTCCTCGCTGCGGCCGAGCTCGCGGATCCAGCCCGACGGATTCTCGCGCCGTGAGCGCCTGCCTCGCGCGCTCTCGGGCTCGGGCTCGGTGGAGAACCAATCGAGGCCCGCGAGCTCTTCGCGCGCGAGGCGTGTGAGCTCCCAGAGCGCGGCCCGACGATCGAGGCGGAGGCTCGCGAACGCTCCGGATTCGGCGAGCGCGTGCACGGCCCTCTTGTTCATGCGCGTGCGTCGCACGAAGTCCGTGAGATCGACGAAGGCGCCGCGCTCACGCTCGCGCTCGAACCCGGCCCTCTCGCGCGCTCCGAGCCCCTTCACGTAGCGCAGGCCCATGCGGATGCCCCAGCCGCGCTGCGCCACGGGCTCGAGGCGGCACGACCACGTGCTCTTGTTCACGTCGATCGGAAGGACGGGCACGCCGTGGCGCTTGACGTCGTCGACGATCGTCGAGGGGTGGTAGAAGCCCATCGGCCACGCGTCGAGCATCGCGCAGGCGAAGGCCGCGGGGTGATGGCATTTGATCCACGCGGTGACGTAAGCGAGCAGCGCGAAGCTCGCGGCGTGCGATTCGGGGAAGCCGTACTCGCCGAAGCCGCGGATCTGCATGAAGACACGCTCGGCGAATTCGGGGGGGATGCCGTCTTGCACCATGCGGCCCACGAGCTTCTCGCGGTGCTGCTCGATGCGGCCCTTGCTCCGCCACGCGGCCATGTCGCGCCGCAGTTGATCGGCCTCGCCGGGCGTGTAGCCCGCGACGGCGACCGCGAGCTTCATCACCTGCTCCTGGAAGATGGGCACGCCGAGCGTCTTCTTGAGCACGCGCTCGAGCTTGGGGTGCGGGAAGGACACGATCTCCTTGCCCTCGCGCCGGCGCAGGTAGGGGTGCACCATGTCGCCCTGGATCGGTCCGGGGCGCACGATCGCCACCTCGATCACGAGGTCGTAGAAGGTGCGCGGCTTGAGGCGTGGGAGCATCGCCATCTGCGCGCGGCTCTCGATCTGGAACACGCCCACGGTGTCGGCGCGGCCCAGCATCGCGTAGGTCGTCGGATCCTCGGCGGGGACGGTGCGGACCTCGAGATCGATGTCCTCGTGCTCGCGCAGGAGGTCGAAGGCCCGGTGGATCACGGTGAGGCAGCCGAGTCCGAGCAGATCGATCTTGAAGAGGCCGAGATCCTCGATGTCCTGCTTGTCCCACTGCACGACCGTGCGGTTCGGCATCGTCGCGGGCTCGATCGGGCAGAGGGTGTCGACGGGCTCGTGGCCGAGGACGAAGCCGCCCGGGTGGATGCCGAGGTGGCGCGGGAAGTCGAGCACCTGCGTGACGAGCGAGATCAATTGGCGCGTGACGGGCGCGTCGGGGTCGAGGCCCGCGTCGCGGAGCAGGGTCTCCTCGATTCCGTCAGCGTGGTGCGAGAGCACCTTGCTCGCGCGGTCGAGCACGAGCTCGGGCAGCTCGAGCGCCTTGCCGACGTCGCGCAGCGCGCTCTTGACGCGGTAGCGGATGACGTTGGCCACCATCGCGGCGCGCGGTGGAGCGGGCTCGTTTGCGGCGTCGCGTGCGGCCTCGAGCGCGTCCTTGGAGCTCGCCCGGCCCCAGCGCTCGTAGACGTACTGGATGACCTCCTCGCGGCGGTCGTGCTCGATGTCGACGTCGATGTCGGGTGGCTCGGCGCGCTCGCGAGAGAGGAAACGCTCGAAGAGTAGATCCATCCGCACGGGATCGATCGCGGTGATGCCGAGGCAGTAGCAGACGATGCTGTTGGCCGCGCTCCCGCGGCCCTGGCAGAGGCTGTTCGCCTCGCGACAGAAGCGGACGACGTCCCACATCGTGAGGAAGTAGCCGCCGTAGTCGAGCTCTTCGATGAGCGCGAGCTCCTTCTCGAGCTGCGCGAGGCAGTCTTCGGGGATGCCGCGCGGGTAGCGCACGCGCGCGCCCTCGAAGGTGAGCTCGCGGAGCCAGCCCTTCTCGTTCTTGCCGTGGGGGACCTTCTCGGCGGGGTAGCGGTAGCGGAGCTGGCCGAGGTGGAAGCGGCAGCGGTCGGCGACCTCGCCGGAGCGGTGCACGCTCGCGGGGTCGTCGGAGAAGAGCGCGAGCATCGCGCGCAGATCCGGGAGGTCGTGCTCGGCGTTGGGGCGGAGCAGGGTGCCTGCCGTGCCGAGGGTGACGCCGTGGCGCACGCAGGTGAGGACGTCCTGAAGGGGCTGGCGCGCGCGGTCGTGGTAGAGGACCTCGCGCTGCGCGAGGGTGGGGATCGCGGCGTGCGCTGCGGCCTCCCGGAGCCGGCGCTCGCGCGCCGTGTCGCCGGACTCGAGGTGGCGCGTCAGCATCGCGTAGAGGCGGCCGCGGTGGCTCTCGGCGAGCGCGAGCAGAGACACGGCGTCGGGGGCGAGCGCGAGGACGTCCCGGCTCGCGATCGTGCGGACTTCGTCCCAGGTGACCCGCGCGGCGCCCTTGGTCTCGGCGCGCGCATGACCGCGCGTGAGGAGGCGCGCGATGTGCCCATAGCCCGTGCGCGTCTCGGCCAGGAGCACGATGCGCCGCGTGCCGCCCGTCTCGCGGGTGTCGTTCGCCGCGTCGAGGACCGTGACCTCGGCTCCGAGGATCGCGCGCGGCGCGGGCGCCTCGCGCCGTTCCTTCGCGCGCTTGTCGAGCTCGACATGCTTCCTGTGCGCGCGGACCGAGCCGTAGAAGCCATCGCGATCCGTGAGCGCGATCGCCGGAAGCCCGAGCTCGTGCGCGCGCGCGACGAGCTCCTCCGGCTGGCTCGCCCCCTCGAGGAACGAGCCGTTCGATTTCACCCAGAGCGGGACGAACGCCACACCCGATCGGTGCCTGAACGCACGAGCAGTGTCCAGGGCCAAGAAGCGGTCGCGTCGCGGGCTCGTGCTCGGCGGTGATTTGCGTCTCACCTGTGTAAAGTCCCCCACGAGGTGACGCGCGCGTTCGATCGGCGGCTCGGCGACGACTTCCTCGCGACGGTGCCACGCTCACCGGGCGTCTACCGTGTGCTCGACGCCGGGGGCGTCGTCGTCTACGTGGGCAAGGCGGTCAACCTGAGGCGCCGTCTCTCGCAGTACCGCAACGCGACGCGGCGCAAGAAGCACCGCAAGATGCGCGAGATCGTGAAGAGCGCGGCCTCGGTGACCTTCGAGGCGTGCGCGACCGACCTCGAGGCGGAGCTGCGCGAGACGGCGCTCATCCAGGCGCTGCGCCCGCGCTGGAATGTCGCGGGGGCGTTCTCCTTCCTCTATCCGTTCCTCGGTCTCGGCGAGCGCGGCAAGGGGCACGCGGTGCTCGCGTTCTCGACGGCGCCCGGCGAGCGCCCGGAGCTCGCGTGGCATGGCGCGTACCGCTCTCGCGAGATCACGGGCGAGGCCTTCTTCGCGTGGGTGCGGCTCCTCGGGCGGATCGGCCACCGCGAGAAGGCCGCGCGGCGCCCCGAGGGCACGCGCACCTGGAGCTTCGAGGTTCGCCGCCTCGAGGCGGGCTGGCAGGAGCGCTGGAGCGACTTCCTTCGTGGCCGCTCGCGGGAGGTGCTCGGCTCGCTGGCCTTCGCCCTCCTCGACAAGCCGCGCGCACGACGCGAGGCCAAGGAGGTCGAGGAGGATCTCGCCGCCCTCGATCGCTTCTACCGCCACGAGGCGCTCAAGCTCGCGCGCGCGTGCGAGCGCACCGGCGAGACGCGCTGGCCCGTGCCGCAGATCGACCGCGACGTGCTCATGCTCCGCGCCCGCCACGCGCCCGCGTGAGCGCCGGGTGCGTGTCGGGACCCAGCCCCGAGTCCGCGAGATCGCGCGGCGGCTCCGTGGCGACGGAAGACGAAGAGCCCCGTCTCGCGACGGGGCTCTTCGAGCTCACGAACGCGCAGCGACGTTCAGTTGCAGGTCGGGTTCACGCAGAAGTCCCGTTGCTCCCCGCGGAGCGACTCGGGCACATCGTCGATGCCTTCGCCCGCAGCGACGCTGTTGAGGCGCCGGTCGCAGACGTAGCCGAGCAGACCCGCCGTGGTGCAGTCCGAGTCGTTCTCGCAGGGGACCGCGCAGAGGCGGTCCACCGGATCGCAGCCCAGCGTCGCGCCGCCGCCACCGGGCAAGCTGCGACCCGTACCGCACATGTGCGCCGTCGGGTCCTCGCAGAACTGGCCGATCTGACAGCCGGTCGCGCCTTCGTCTCCGTCGCAGTTGACGTCGGTGCTTCCGCCCGTACCGATCGCGATGGTCTGCAGGCACTCCAGGCGGACCTCGGAGCCCGTGGCCGGGGGGGCCATCCCAGTGAACGCGATGCGCTGCGGGGTCGCGCCGCACGTCTCGGTGAGGTCCGTGGCGAAGTCGTCGTAGTACCAGCCGGGGCGGGTCATGATGTCGGCGCGCCTGACCTGCTCGACCTGGCAGAGCTGGCGCGGTGTGCCGCGCTCGTCGATGACCGTCGAGTCGAACGTGCGGCCGGCCAGCATGCCGCAGTCCGAGATGACGCCGGGGGTCCCGCTGGGCGGCAGGAGCTCGAAGACCTCGCAGTCCACGGTCCCGTCCGCCGCGGGGTTGAGCGCGCGCGGGAGGCAGGCGCCGCGGAGCGCGTCGGCGATCTTCGCGATGATCGCGTCGATGGCGGGCTGGAAGCTCGAGGAGCAGATCGACGAGAGCGACACGGCCGCGCCCGAGGCCGAGAGGCCGGCGGCTGTCTGCACGATGCGGATGGGCGGATACGCGACACCGTTGCTCGTTGAGCAGGAGGGCTCGAGGTTCGTGCCCATCATGTTCGGGCGCGGGATCATGCTCGGGTTCGAGAGGATGCCGCTGTAGTTGCCGGCCTGGGCGAGCGACTCGGTCTCGGGCGGGATGCCGACGATGCCGGAGAAGATGAGGAGGCTCGGATCGCTCCGGAGGCCGAGGAAGCCGTTGACGTAGCGGTCGATCGGGTGGATGAGGCCCATCGCCGGGTCGCCGAAGGTGTTGCAGCGGAGGTTGAGCGGCACCGACATGAAGCGGGGGTCACCGCTCACGAAGAGGCC
>JBKDQC010000447.1:0-3235 GCA_046342295.1 Deltaproteobacteria bacterium
CTCGATCGGAACCGCTCGGTACGATACCTTCTTGGCCATGGGGACGACCTCCTTCGCCCCGATTCTCGTCGGGATCTCGAGGCGTCCCCATGCTTGCTACAGACGACTACGGTCCTCTTCCCGTGCGACGACCGCGTCATCATCATCAACCCCTACGAGTACCTGGAGACGCACCTCCCGGGCTGCGCGGGACTGGTGCACACGCCCTTCAACGATTGCCGCTTCAACGGGTCCATCACCGACTAGGTCTACGCCATCCGCCTGGACTACCAGGGCGTGCGCCCGGAGCTTCGTGACGTCCAGTTCCCCATCCAGACGGTCACCCTGGACGACATGCCCTCCGTGGAGCACAAGTACAAGTCCTTCCTGCTGGCCATCTCCACGGTCCCGGGCGACTTCCTGCCCAGCAACCCCGATTGCGCGCGGACCGTGGGCGCCGCCTCCCAGACCATCCAGATGATCGACTCAACCGCGACGACCGTCGGCACCGCCTGCCCGGTCACCGCCAACACGCGGTACTACATCAACGTCCGACCGGAATGGGAGAGCTGCGGTTTTCCGCTGCTGCGCGAGCCGGGCGAGGAGACGACGTCCGTGCTGTGCCGGGTGGCGGTCAACGAACAGCTCCCCGTGGACCCCTGGACGCCCTGACCGCAACACCCAACCCGCTCAGGCGTACCAGTGGAGCCCCAGGTTGGTCTCGATGGCCCCGGACCACACGGTCGTCTCGGTCAAGCAGACGCGCGCCCCGTTCTCCTTCGCCGCCAACAGCCGGTCCTTCAGGTCCTCCAACGTCCCGACCAGCCGGTCGGTGTCGGGGAGCCGCTCGCGCCCGGCGAGCAACGCGTCGACGGACGGAATCACCTCGTCCGGGTGGTGCTTCGCCGCGCCCGCGCGGATGGCGCCCATGAACAGACCCAGGGGAGGAACGCCCGACGCGCGGGCCAGGGCGTCGAGGTCGGCCCGGAACAGGACCAGCGCCGCGCCGTGCGTGTCGACGTCGCCCGTGCGCGGCGGGGGGCGGGGGACCCGTCGGTCCAGGACCACGATGAGCCAAGGGGTCTGCACCGGCGCCAGGCAGCCGAGGGCGCCCATCACGGAGAACATCGACGCCACCACGCCCACCACCACCACCAGCGGGTGGACCACCACGTGCGCAAGCCCCACCGTGCCCGCCACCAACGACGCCGCCACGACCAACCCGGTGACCCGGTTGCGGCGCTGCCGCGCGTGGTAGGCCACCTCCTTGTCCTCCAACCGCACCCGGGCCAGGCTGCAGCCCGCCGCGGAGCTTGCGAACGACGGCGTCGAAACGTCCGTCGAACGGCCATCCGCTCCCGTCACGCGCTCCAGGGACACCGTCCTCGCCTCCGCGTCGTCATGGTGTTCGCACGGGCATTTCGCCGGGTCAAGAAGCGCGTCCCGGTCTCGGCCTGCTTGCCCCCGGCCTGTCACCCTGGCAACGTGCCGTCATGGGTCGATCCCTTGCCGGTCACGCGCTGGGACTCTCGGTCATCGCCGCGTCCGCCTGTGGCGCGCCGTCGGCGGACTCCTTCCTCCGCCCGCCCGGTTCCGGCGTCACCCACGCCGTGGTGACGGTCAACGCCTACCCTGACTAGCCTCCCACGTGGCGCCTTCGCTCCACCGCCCGCGTGGGCGGCAGCACGAGCACCCACCTCCTGCCGGACGCCCCCCCTTCCGAACCCCTCGCCTTCCCCGCCACCTACTCCGTCGTCGCCAACGGGCGCGCCGGGACCCTGGAGGTCCTGGTGGAGGCCCTGTCCCAGGAGGGCGCCCGCGTGGCCCAGGCCCGCGGGGCCGTCACGCTCGTCGACGGGCGGGGCGCCTACCTGGACCTCACCCTGGTGGCCGCCTGCGTTCTCGACGTCGATTGTGACGATGGGTCGTGGTGCGACGGCGTGGAGCGCTGCGTGGAAGGCACCTGCCGGCCCGCCGACGACGAGGAGCGTCCCTGCCCGCCCTCCCTGCACACGTGCGTGGAGCAGCGGTGCCTGGAGGAGGCGGACCAGTGCTCCGTGCGCGTGGACCACGGGCGCTGCGCCCCCCTGACCACCGACGACGGCGGAACGGAGCCAACCTACTGCGACACCCTCACGGGGTGCACCCGGGGGCACCCCTGCTCCTCCGACGCCGAGTGCCAGGACGGGAGCACCTGCAACGGGCCGGAGCGGTGCGTGGCCGGGCGCTGCATGGCGGGCATCCCCCCCAGCCTCGACGACCTCAACCCCTGCACCGTGGACGCGTGCGTGGAGGGGGTGGGTCCGGCGCACTTCCCGCAACCGGACGGGAACCGTTGCGCCACCGCCGCGGTCGCGGAGGGCATCTGCCTGGCGTCGGAGTGCCGCCTGTCCCGGTGCGGGGACGGGTTCCGGGACCTCGCGCGACAGGAGCAGTGTGACGACGGCGCCGACAACAGCGACACCCGCCCGGACGCCTGCCGCCTCACCTGCGCGCGCGCCGCGTGCGGCGACGACGTGTCGGACCTGGGTGAGGAGTGCGACGACGGCGAGGGCAATGGCGAAGAGGCGGCCTGCCGCCTGGAGTGCGTCCGCGCCCGGTGCGGGGACGGCAGCGTCCAGACCGGCGTGGAGGAGTGTGACGACGGCAACGCGGACGAGTCCGACGCCTGTCTCTCCTCCTGCGCCTGGAACACCTGCGGGGATGGCGACGCGCGCTCCGGGGCCGAGGAGTGCGACGACGGGAACGACGCCGACACCGACGCCTGCCTGACGACGTGCCGGTGGAACACCTGCGGGGACTCCCACCTCCTGGTGGGCGTGGAGGAGTGCGACGACGGCAACGAGAGCGACGACGACGTTTGCCTCTCCGCCTGCCGCCTCAACACCTGCGGGGACGCCCACGTGCTGGTCGGCGTGGAGGAGTGCGACGACGGCAACGTCTCCAACGCGGACGCCTGCCTGGTGACCTGCCGTCGCAACGCCTGCCGGGATGGGTTCCTGCTGGTGGGCGTGGAGGGCTCTCGCCGCGGTCGCGGCACTCCACGACCGGCGGGGCGCACGTGCCGGCATCGCACTCGCCGCCGCAGCACTCCGAGGCCTCGGTGCACGAGTCTCTCGTGGGCTCGATCGCGGCTGCGGAGCCACGCTCCGACGCGACACGCCGGACGAGCTCACGGCCCGCCTCGCGGGTGGGTGCGATCACGGTGACCGTCTCTCGCCGATCGAGCGCCGCACGCACCACAGCCAGCGCCGCA
>JBKDQC010000448.1:0-14771 GCA_046342295.1 Deltaproteobacteria bacterium
GCGCGCGCGCGTGCCCCCCCCGCCCGCCGCGACCCCCCGCCCGGCCGCCGCCCCCCCCGCGGGGCCCGGCCCGCCCGGGGGGGGGGGCGCGGCCGCGGCCGCGGCGGCTCCCGCCACGACCGTCGCCGGCGGCGCCGCGGCCGGGGCCGAAGGCGCGGCGCCCGAGCCCAGCTGCGCAAGGAGCGCCGCGATGTCGTCACCCGCGTTGCCCACGATCGCCACCGGCTGGTCGGGCTTGAGCGTCGCGCCCACGGGCACGAGGATCTTGAGCAGTACGCCCTTGTCGAGCGCACGCCACTCCATGGTGGCCTTGTCGGTCTCGACCTCCGCGACGAGATCGTCGACCGCGAGCGCGTCTCCCTCTTTCTTGGCCCACTTCGCGAGCGTGCCCTCTTCCATCGTCGGAGAGAGCTTGGGCAAACCAACGATCTTCGCCATGGCGCTCAGCTCCTGTACAGCGACTCGAGGATGGTCTTCTTGACGCGGTCTTTGCCGACGATGACGTCGGTCTCGAGACCGGCCGCGTACGGCATGGGCACGTCGAGGTTCGTCGCGCGCAGGACGGGCGCGTCTAGGTGGTCGAAGGCCTCGCGCTGCACGCGATCGACGATCTCCGCACCCGGCCCGCCGTACGGCCAGTGCTCGTGCACGACGACGCAGCGGTTCGTCTTCCTCACGCTCTCGAGGATCGTGGCGTGATCGAGCGGGCGCAGCGTGCGCGGGTCGATGACCTCGCACGAGATGCCCTCGGCCTCGAGCTCCCGGGCGACCTCGAGGACCGTGACGTAGGGGCGACCCCACGTGACCACCGTGACGTCCGTGCCCTCGCGCGCGATGCGGGCCTTGCCGAACTCGATGACCTCGTCCTCGGCCGCGTCCGGGACCTCGCCTTTCTGGTTGTAGAGCGTCTCGCCCTCGAGGAAGACCACCGGGTTGTCGTCGCGGATGGCCATCTTCAAGAGGCCCTTGGCGTCGCGCGGCGTCGACGGATACACCACGTAGAGCCCCGGGAAATTCGCGTAGACCGCGTCGACCGAGTGGCTGTGCTGGCTGCCGACCTGGCGCGCGGAGGCGTTGGGCCCGCGGAACACGATCGGGACCTTGAACTGCCCCGCGCTCATCTGGAGCATCTTCGCGGCGCTGTTGATGATCTGGTCGATCGCCACGAAGGAGAAGTTCCAGGTCATGAACTCGATGATCGGCCGCAGGCCCGTCATCGCGGCGCCGACCCCGACGCCCGCGAAGCCGCTCTCCGCGATCGGCGTGTCGATCACGCGCTCGGGCCCGAATCTCTCGATGAGGCCGCGCGTGACCTTGTAGGCCCCTTGGTAGTAGCCGACCTCCTCGCCCATCAAGAAGACGTTGGGGTCGCGGACCATCTCCTCGGCGATCGCCTCGTTCAAGGCGTCGCGGTACGTCAGCTCGCGCATCAGCGGCCTCCTTCCACGGTGAAGGGCGCGTGGGCGCCGTCGAAACGCGGCGGATACGCGATGGACGGGGCGAGGACCGTGGCGTTCATCACCTCGTGGGTCGCGGGAGGCGACGCGTCCGCGAACGAGACCGCGTCGGCGATCTCCGCCTCGATCTCGGCGTCGAGCTTCGCGAGCTTCTCTTCGCTCACGCCGCGCGCAGCGAGGCGCTCGCGCGCGATCTTCACCGGGTCGCGCGTCCGCTTCATCTCGTCGACCTCTTCGGCCGTGCGGTACTTGCCCGGGTCGGACATCGAGTGACCGCGGAAGCGGTACGTGAGGATCTCGACGAGCGTGGGCCCCTCGCCACGGCGCGCGCGCGCGACGGCCGCCTTCATCCGCTCCTGCACGACCTCGACGTCGTGGCCCTCGAAGCGGTCGGTCGGCATGCCGTAGCCGGGGCCCTTGAGGGTCACGTCCGACGTGGGATTCGTGCGCTCCATCGGGCTGCCCATGGAGTACATGTTGTTCTCGCAGACGAAGACGATCGGCAGCTTCCAGATCGCGGCGAGCGTGAGGCCCTCGTGGAAACCTCCGATGGGCGTCGCCCCATCTCCGAAGAAGCAGAGCACCACGTCCTCGGTCTTGAGGTACTTGCAGCGGAACGCCGCGCCCGAGCCGAGCGCGATGTGCGCGCCGACGATGCCGTGACCGCCGAGGAAGCGGTGCTCGGCGTCGAACATGTGCATCGAGCCACCGAGGCCCCGCGAGACGCCGGTGTCCTTGCCGAACAGTTCCGCCATGACCGCGCGGGCGCTCGATCCACGCACGAGCGCGTGGCCGTGATCGCGGTAGGTCGTGATCACGTAGTCGGTCTTGCGGATCGCGCCCTCACTGCCGACGGCGACGGCCTCTTGACCGATGTAGAGGTGGAGAAATCCGCCGATCTTGCCGCCGACGTAGGCGCGCGCGGCCTCTTCTTCCAGGCGGCGGATCAACTGCATCTGTCGGTATTGAGCGAGGAGCTCTTCGAACAAGCACGACCTCCGTCGAAGGGTCGGAACCCTAACACGCCGATCGCGTCGGGCCCGGGGGCCGAGACGTGTCGCATTCGGGCCCCGCGTGCACGTCGCGACGCGAGAATGTCCCAAGATCGGGGGTTCGTCGCAGCGGCGGTCCCGGCCAGCCCGCGCCCGGCAGAGCCGCCTCGGGAAGTCCCCCGCGGCCCTCGGCGATGTTCCTCGCGCTCCGAGCGGTCCGCGCACTCGATCGGGAGCCCGAGGAAGCGGAAGCCATCGGATGCGTGACGAAACGATGGCTTGAGCGACGGGTGGGTGTGGGCCAACCTCCGCGCCCGTGACGTCCCAAGCCGTGCTCGAGAGCCGTGACCTCGCGCTGGAGCTGCACCGAGCCTTCGCGGAGCTCGACCGCGGATTGCCCTTCGGCCCGAGCCGAGGGCGTGCGCGGCGGGTGGCCGCCAAGCTCGCCGGCGTGCGGGCCCGCCTCGGCGCGTGGCTCGACGCGACGCCGCCCGCGCTCAGCGAAGCGCAGCGCGCAGAGTGGCGCGAGGTGCGCGGCGAGCTCGAGGCCCTGCCCGAGACGGCGACCGACCGACCGAGTCTCCTCGCGCTCCGCTCGCGCGTGCAGCCGAGCTACGAAGCGATCGTGCGCGAGCTCGCGGAGGAGCGTGTCTCGGTCCCGTCGCTCCGCCCCACGAACTACGCGCGCAACCTGCTCCACCTCGCTTCGGCGGCGTCCGGCATCATCGCGCTCGAGACCGTGCCCTCGTGGCGCTGGGCCACCGGCGTCGCGGTCGCGGTCGCGCTGACGGGCTGGACGCTCGAGATCACGCGCACCCGCAGCGAAGCGGTGAACCGGTTCTGCATGAAGCTCTTCGGCCGCACGGCGCACCCGCACGAGGCGCACCGCGTGAACTCGGCCACCTGGTACGCGACGGCGCTCGTCCTGCTCTCGCTGACGCAGTCGCTCCTGCCCTGCCTCGTCGCGCTGGCGGTGCTCGGGGCAGGCGACCCCGCCGCCGCGATCATCGGACGCCGCTTCGGACGCACCGAGATCGTCCACGGCCGCACGCTCGAGGGCACGCTGGCGTTCGTGCTCGCTGGAGGCCTCGCGGCCTTCGGCTACGTCTCGGTGATGCACCCCGCGTCCGCCGCAGGCGGCTTCGCGTGGCCGCTGGCGCTCGCGGCCTCGCTCGGCGGCGCGGTGGCCGGCGCGATCGCCGAGCTGGTGAGCCGTCGCATCGACGACAACCTCTCGATTCCCCTCGCAGCCTGCGCGGGTGCGATGGTGACGGCGTCGATCGCGGGCGTCTTCGCCTGACCAGCTCGTTGCGGTCGACGGCCCTCAGCGCCCGACGGGGCGGTTGTCATCGCGCCACTGCTGGACGCGGCCGTAGAAGAGCTCGGTGAACTGCTCGACCTCGTGCGCCGGAAAGAGGGCGGAGACCTTCTGCCGGATGGCCTCCTTGGCCTCCTTGGACTGGAAGAACTCCCAGGCGACCTCGTCGAGATGGCCGAGGTGGCGCGCGGTCCACTCTTCGAAGCGCGCCGTCTCGAACCGCTCGTCGGCGATCTTCGCGTAGCGGTCGAGCTTCTCCTCGAACGGAAGATCGAGCGCCGCCACCGCGTAGAAGGGCTCCCAGTCGAGGTTCTTCCGCATCTTCTTCTTCGTCGCCGCGACGAAGGTGCTCCAGCGGATGTACGACTTCACCAGCCAGGGAAAGTGGTAGTGGAGTGAGGTCACCTGGGAGTCGGGGCAGGGATTGGCGTAGTCGATCGGATACCAGATTCCATCCTTGCGGAGCGACTCGCAGCTGTTGAACTCCCACCCGAAGAAGGCATTGATCGTGAGGGTGATCTTGCGCAGATGCTCTTCGTCGGACTTCGAGATGAAGCCCCGCTCACGCGTGTAGCGATCGTGGAGAGGCGCCGACGGGTCGTAGAGCACCGTGTACGTCTGCGGCCCGAAGCCGATGCAGCGCACGAAGCGATCGAAGCCGTTCACCCCCGCCTGGAGGTGCATGACCATCGTGTCGCTCTCTTCGTAGGCGCGCTTGAGGGCGCGCTCGTCGTCGCACTTGGTGACCGCGCGCCAGCCGCCGCCGTCATAGGGCTTCATGAAGAGCGGATAGCCCAGCCGCCGGCCGATGTGACCGAGGTCGAAGAGCTTGGCGTAGCGGCTGAGCGTGGGCTTCAGGTCGGGATTGGGCGCATAGCCCTTCGGCGGCACCATCCACGTCTCGGGGATGGGCATCCCGAGCGCCATCATCGCCGCGTAGCTCGTGTGCTTCTCGTTGGCCTGGACGCTCCACGGGTTGTTGAAGACGTAGAGGTCGTTGAGGAGGATGCCCTTTTTGATCCACTCGCGGCTGGTGTGATACCAGTGGGTCAGCCGATCGACGACGACGTCGTATTTGACCGGCTGTCGCAGGTCGAACGGCTCGATCGACACGCGCTCGACGTCGAAGCGAATCGTGCCCTCCGGGCTCGGCACGGCGAGGTCCAGCCGGCGCATGATGTGCTCGTAACAGGCGGGCCAGCAGATGTCGGCGCCGAGAGAGAGTCCGATCTTGCGGTGGATGTCGTTCATCGGAGGGCTTTCATCGAGGTGGTTCGGCCGAGCGTTCGCAGGCCCGGGTCGCAGTCCGAACCGCGGGGTCGATCATTCGTAGATCATCATCAGGGGGCCAGGGAACAACCAGCTCATTCCCTCGCGCAGCCGATCGCGCCAGTTCTCCCAGTTGTGCCCGTCGCGGGACTCGACGAATTTCACCTGCATACCCGTGGATTGCAGAAGCGGCACGAGGGAGCGGTTCTCGTAGATCAGAGACTCGTAGACACCGCAGCTCACGAAGACGCGCTCGCTGATCGCATTGGGATGTCGGCGAAACGCGTTGACGAACTCGACGACGCGGTCGAAGAGGGGACCGCGACGGTTGTGCTTGCCGATGTCGGTGAAGGCGAAGCTCCCGCTCTGGAGGAGCAGCCGCCCCCAGAAGCCGGGATATCGGAAGGCCGTCGAGAGGGAGGCCACACCGCCGAAGCTCGCGCCCATCAGCGCCCGCGCGTTCGGCCGCCCGATGAGGGGCAGACGGCGCTCGAGGTCCGGCACCAGCTCCTCCGTGAGGAACTTCGCGTGGGCGGCGTCGTTCGCGTACTCGCGGAGCCGGTCCGGAGAATCGGTGAAGACCACGACGCAGTCGGGGATCTCGAGGCGGTGGATCAGGTTGTCGAGCACCGACTTCATGCTCGCGTAGTTGAGGTAGTCGCTGCCGTCGTGCACCACGAGGAGCGGATACTGTCGTGTCCGCCGGAAGCGCGCGGGGAGGTAGAGGAGGCAGCGTCGCTGTCCGCCGAGAACCTTGCTCTCGAAGCCAAACGGCTCGAGGTGGCCGGGCCTCGAGATCGGATCGTGCTTGCTCCAGGAGGGCACCTCGTAGCCGAGGCCATGCACGACCGAGTTCGCGCCGAAGGGATCGCGCGCGCGGTGCGGATTGAGCGGGTCCTCGATCCACCGCGCGTGTCCGTTCTGGTGGATCTCGAGCTTGTACTCGACGCGCGATCGCGCGGGGATCTCGACGACGAGGTACCAGAGATCGGTGCCTTCGATCCGCGAGAGCGCCTGGGAGCTCTCGAGGCCGAACACCCAGTGGCGGAGGTTCACCGCCTCGGCCTCGCCCCTCCACACGAAGGTGACGCTCGGCCCCTCGACGAGTGGGAACTGGTGCGACGCGAGGAAGCGGTTCACCGCATCCCAGCCAGGCCGGCTCTCCTCGAGCTCCTGGATCGCGAGCCGGTCGTGGAACAGCTCGATCTCCTCGCTCGGGGTGAGGGGCAGGTCCGGCGCCGACGAGGTGGCGGACGAAGACGCTCTGCGACGCACCGACGGTCGCGCGCTCGGTCTCTTCTTCATCCGCCAGCTCCTTCCGAGGGGCCCACGCCCGGCACGAGGCCACGGATGTCGACGTGCGAGACGCGACCCTCCGACGGAGCGTCGCTTCCCGGCGCGAGAGAGTGTGTCTCCCCTTCCCCGCGGCCGTCGGGGCCCCAGCGCGCGTGACGCTCGAGGCCACCGTCGGCCCGGAGACGCTCGACACCGTGGCCCTGGACGAAGCCCGAGCCATCCCAGGTGATGCGCGTGCGGTTGCGGAAGGTGAGCGCGAGGGCGGGTGAGAAGCGGCGCGCGAAGAGCCCGACGCGCTCGCGATCGTCGAGCTTCAGTCGCTGATCGGGGTGAGGCAGCGGCACGACCCCGGGGACCAGCCCGAGGCCACGGTCGAGGATCTCCGCGGCGCCGGGGCCCTGCGGCGGGCTGTCGTGGAAGAGGACGACCCGGTCCGAGATGGCCATCGCGCCGGCCGACCATGCGAAGACTGGCTTTCCGGCGAGGATCTCGTCCATGCCGAAGAGCTCGAGGCGGTTGAGCAGTGTCGCGACGTGACCGCCCGCGATCGCGACCGCGCCGCAGCGGGACACGATCGCGCGCAGCTCGTCACGGTGGCGGGCGATCGCGTCGCGGCCCGTGGGCTGCCAATTCTCGTCGAAGCGAGCGCGCTCGAGCCGACATTGCGCGAGGTGCGCATCGTCGAGCTCGCGCAGCGCACGGATCGAGAAGTGGTCCTCCTCTTCCAGAATCTCCTGCGGAGCCGTGCGCGTCTGGATGACGAACGCCGCCTCGAGCTCGTGCTCGAGCCGGATCCGATAGAAATCCTGCTTGTGGCGGAGCCGGTCTTGCCGCGCCCGGTGTGCGCTGCGCAGCTCGGGGTCGCGCTTCCAGACGTCGTCGGTCCGCGCGTAGAGCTTGAGGTTGAGGGTCCGTCGCTCGAGGTGGTCGTGGAGCTCGCCATCCTCGGCCTCCCGCTCCTGCCATCCGGCCGTGATCGTGGCGATCGGGCCGACGATCCCCCCGGGGAGCTGGGTGGACAGCTCACGCAGGGCGTCGCCGAGGGTGGGATCGAAACGCTGCGGTCCGAGAAGAACGACGGGCGCGGACACTGGAACGCACGCTACCGGCCCGCGGTATCGGAATCAATGGTCGAATGACGGCCCACGCTTGACCCGGGGACAACCCGGCTTATCGTGCCGCCCCTTCGTGACGCCGCCTCCGGAGCTGTGCCATGGCTGACAAGCGCGACTACTACGAGGTCCTCGGCGTCGCCAGAGACGCGAGCGAGGCCGACATCAAGAAGGCCTACAAGAAGCTCGCGGTGCAGCTCCACCCGGATCGGAACCCGGGCGACGCCACGGCCGAGGAGCGCTTCAAAGAGGCGAGCGAGGCCTTCGAGGTCCTCAAGGACGCCCAGAAGCGACAGGTTTACGACCGCTTCGGCCACAGCGGGCTCAGCTCGGGCGGCTACCACCCGGGCTTCCGCTCGGTGGAGGACATCTTCGGGAGCTTCGGCGACATCGTCGGCGTCATCTTCGGGGGGGGCAGGGGCGGCGCGCGGCGGCGTGACGGTCCGATGCGAGGGGCCGACCTGCGCGTGGGCGTGCGGCTGTCGCTGAAGGACGCCGCGTTCGGCACGCAGAGGGAAGTGAAGCTCCAGTACCCCTCGCCGTGCGAGGCCTGCAAGGGCTCGGGCGCCGAGGGCGGCGCGTACGAGGTCTGCGTCACCTGCAAGGGCCAAGGGCAGGTCGGCATCCAACGCGGCGCGTTCTTCGTGTCGACGACCTGCCCCACGTGCCGCGGACAGGGGCGAAGCGCCAAGAACGCGTGCGGAAAGTGCCGCGGCTCGGGCGATGTCGAGGTCGAGCGCGGCGTGAAGGTGAACATTCCCGCCGGGATCGACGATGGTCAGAGCCTCCGCCTCTCGGGGCAAGGGCAGCCCGGGCGCATGGGCGGGCCCGCAGGCAATCTCTTCGTCGTCGTGCAGGTCGAGCCGGACGAGCGCTTCCAGCGAGACGGCAACGACCTCGTTCACGAGCTCCGCGTGCCGTTCACCAAGTGCTGCCTCGGGGGCGAGGTCGAGGTGCCGACGCTCGACGACAAGACCGCGAAGCTGACGCTCGCGGCGGGCACGCAGGCCGGCGCGGTCCTCACCGTGGAGGGCCAGGGCGTGACGCGGCTCGACGGACGCGGCCGCGGAGATCTGCATTGCCAGATCCAGATCGAGGTCCCCACACAGCTCAGCGCCAAGGCCAAGAAGCTGCTCGTCGAGCTGCAGGAGTCCCTCGAGGGCTGACCACGAGGCGCACCGGTGGGCTCGGGTGATCCGGGCGCAGACCACACCGCGTCAGCCTCGTCGCATCTCCCGAGGGACCCCGGCGACCTCAGGACCCCGGCGACCTCAGGACCGCGGTGCCACGCTCCGCACTTCGGCGTACACGCGCTCGATCTCGGCAGGTGTCCATGGGCTCTGAGGTCTCGAGAGCGCCTCCGAGAGCCACGAGCACGCCTCCAGAGGCTCCGAGAAGACCCTCTGCCCCGCCGCTCGCCCACGGCCCATGAGCAGCATGGTCGAGAGGAACATGCGCGTCGCGGTGCCGGCGAATCCGTCGACCACCATCACGTGCGCGGTGACGCCCCCGAGCAGACGTGTCGCCTCGACGAGGCGACGGCCCTCCTCGCGGACCTGATCGACGAAGATGGGCGTGCCCGAGAGGACCACGTTGAGCAGTCCGTACTTGCCGTGGGCGCGGTGCAGCTCTTCGATCTCGCGCTGGACCGCGGGGAGGTGACCGGGCCAAGGCGCGTCGTGCCACGCGAGCGCGAGGAGGTTGCGACGGGCCCGCATCACGAGGACACGGTCGTGGTGGAGCAGCCCGCTCACGCGCGCTCCGGAGCGTGTCCGCAGAGGTCGACCACCGCGACAGACTACACGAGCAGCGACAGTCGAGGTGACCGCGCTCGAGGCGCAAGCGGCCGCGTCACGCCCGCGTGACGGATTCCGTGAGCAGCTCGGCGAAGCTCTTCGCGAGCTCGGCCGGATTCTCCGGTGGGCTGCCCTCCGCCAGCAGCGCTTGGGCATGGACGAGGTCCACGTACCGGTCGAGACGCCCGTCGTCGGCCCGGGCTTCGAGCAGCGCCGCGAGCCCTGTGATCAGCGCGTGATCCGGGTTGATCTCGAGGATGCGCTTCTGGCGGGCCGCCTCGGGCTGCGTGCTTCGGAGCAGGCGCTCGAGGTGCGGAGGCAGGCCACCCTCGGGCAAGACGAGGCAGGCCGGTGAGCTCGTGAGGCGGCTCGAGACGCGCACCTCCGAGACGTGATCCTGGAGACGCGCGCGCATGCGGTCGCGCAGCGCCTTGGTCTTGCTCTCGTCGCTCTCCTTCTTGCCCGCGTCGACCTCACCCGCGACGACGTCCGCGCTGGCCTTCGTCGCGTCGACGAGCTTGACCCCGTCGACCTCGGTCAGACCCTGGACCGCCCAGCCATCGACCGCGTCGGTCATCAAGACGACCTCGATGCCGCGCTTCCGGAGACCCTCGATGTGCGGACTGCCGAGGAGCTGCGCGCGGGACTCCCCGAGCGCGTAGTAGAGCTCCTTTTGACCCTCCTTCATGCGCGCCTTGACGTCGAGGAGGTTCGAGGGCGCCTCGCCCGTGCTCGTCTCGTAGCGCAGGAGCGGGAGCAGCTTCTTGGCCTGGTCAGGCTCGAAGTGCAGGCCCTCCTTCAGCACGGGGCCGAAGGTCTTCCAGAAGAGCGCGTAGTCGTCGGGGCGTTCCGTGGCGAGCTCGGTGAGGAGGTCGAGCACCGCCTTCACGACCTGCTGTCGGATCGTCTTGGTGAGGCGCGAGTCCTGAAGCAGCTCACGGCTCACGTTGAGCGGCAGGTCTTCGGAGTCCACGACGCCGCGAACGAATCGGAGCCATTTCGGCAGCACCGCGTCGGCGTCCTCGAGGACGAACACCCGCTTCACGTGGAGGCGGAGGCCGTGCTTGGAGTCCGGCGAGAAGAGGTCGAAGGGCGCACGCGAGGGCACGAAGACGATGCCCGAGAATTCCGTGGTGCCCTCGATCTTGAAGTGCTTGTGCGCGAGCGGAGGCTGCCAGTCGTGGCTCAGGTGCTTGTAGAGCTCCTCGTATTGCTCCTTGGTCACGTCCCGGGGGGAGCGCTGCCAGAGGGCCGTGCCCTTGTTGACGCGCTCGTACAGCGGTTCGTCGGCCTTCTCGCGCTCCTTCCGCAGCTCGATCGGCCACGTGAGGTAGTCGCTGTACTCGCGAACGAGCCGCTCGAGCTCCCAGCTCCGGAGGTAGTCGAGGTGCGCATCCTTGAGGTGCAGGGTGATGCTCGTGCCCTGCTCGACCCGCGAGGCAGGCTCGAGACGGAAGGCGCCCTGACCCTCCGAGGTCCACTTCCAGGCGTCGCGCGTGCCAGCCGCGCGGCTCACGACCTCGACGCGGTCGGCCACGAGGAAGCTCGAGTAGAAGCCGACGCCGAACTGGCCGATCTGCGAGACGTCGGATCTCTGGGCGGCCTCGAGCTTGGCGAGGAATTCGCGCGTGCCGCTCTTGGCGATCGTCCCGAGGTTCCTCTGCAGCTCTTCCTTGGTCATGCCGACGCCGTTGTCGGCGATGGTCAGGGTCTTCTGCGCCGCATCGGGCTCGAGCCGGATGCCGAGCGTGCTGCCCTCGGGGACGAGGCCCTCCTCGGTGAGCGCGCGAAAGCGGAGCTTGTCGAGCGCGTCGGACGCGTTGCTCACCAGCTCGCGGAGGAAGATCTCCTTGTTCGAGTACAGCGAGTTGATGACGAGCCGGAGGACGGCGTCGACCTCGGCCTCGAAGCGGTGCTCTTCGACGTGGCTGGTGGGCGGGGTGGGCTGGGTCTCGGTCATGGCGGGCCGGAGGATGGCCACGCCCGAAGGAGCGTCAAGGCCCGACCTGGCGCGTCTCGAGCCGGCCCGCGCGGATGCGCAGGATCACCGGCGGCGGGCGAGCGACGTACCATGCGCCCCATGGCTCACAAGGAACGGCTCGTCCTCGTCGACGGAAGCTGGCTCGTCTTTCGCGCGTTCTTCGCGCTACCCGCGAACCTCTCGACCAAGGCGGGGCTGCCGACGAACGCGATCTTCGGCTTCGCGACGATGTTCCGGAAGATGTTCGCGGGGCGAGCGCCCGACCGCGGCGCGGTCGTGTTCGACTCGCCGGAGCCGACCAAGCGCGAGGAGCGCTTCCCGGCGTACAAGGCGCAGCGCCCCGCGATGGCCGACGAGCTCCGCGTGCAGCTCCCCTGGATTCACAAGCTGGTCGAGACTTACCGCTTCCCGCTCTTGCGCAAACCCGGCTACGAGGCCGACGACATCATCGCCACGCTCGCGCGCGAAGGCGCCGAGCGCGGCATGGAGGTCGTGATCGTCGCGGGCGACAAGGACCTCGCGCAGATGGTCCTCGATCAGAGCGAGGCGGGGGGGCGCATCCGCATGCAGGACACGATGCGCGACGTCACCTACGACGAGGACCTCGTGAAGAAGAAGTGGGGTGTGCCCGCCAAGGCGATCCCCGATCTGCTCGCGATCATGGGCGACGACGTCGACAACATCCCGGGCGTGCCCGGCATCGGGCAGAAGGGCGCGGCCGCGCTCGTCGCGCAGTACGGCTCGGTCGAGGGTGTGCTCGCGCACCTCGGGGAGCTCAAGGGCAAACAGAAGAGCGCGCTCGAGGAGCACCGCGACGCGGTGCGCACCTACCGCGAGCTCGCGACCGTGGACGAACACGCGCCCCTCGAGGTGGGCGTCGAGGGCCTCGCGCTCGCACCGCCCGATCCGAGCGCCGTCGACTCGCTGCACCGCGAGCTCGAGTTCTACTCGATGCTCGGCCCGGGCGACTCCAAGCGCGTCGAGGACACGGCGAGCGTCGAGACGCGCATCGTCCTCGGGGCGGGCGCGCTCCGCGGCCTCGTGTCGTCCATCCCCCACGAGCGCGCCGTCGCGATCGTCCCGGTCTTCGAACCTCCCGAACGCCCGGTGCATGCGCGCCTCGTGGGCCTCGCGCTCTCGTACGAGCCAGGCCGCTCGGCCTTCGTCGCCACGCCCTCCGACGGCGGCGCCGAGACGGCGCAGGTGCTCGCGACCTTCCTCGCCTCGCGCGCGGGCGCATCCGCGGGCCCTCTCTACGTGCACGACCTGAAGGAGCTCTGGCTCGTGCTCGACCGCTGGTCTCGATCGCTCGGCGGTCTCGAGATGCCGATCCCGATCGAGCGCGCGATCGACACGATGGTCGTCTCCTTCCTCGTCGAGCCGAGCAAGTGCATCCCGCACCGGCTCGACCAGGTCGCCAAGGAGTACGTGCAGCGAGGCGTGCCGCTCCTCAAGGGCCTCACAGGGGGCGGCCAAGGCGAGAAGAAGCCCAGCGAGGTCGACCCCAAGGCGCTGGCGGATCATGCGGGCACCCTCGCCGACGTACTGCTCGCGCTCGGTCCGGTGCTCACGGCCCGGCTCGAGGAGTCGGGCCTCACGAGACACGACGAGACGGTCGAGCGTCCGCTCTCGATCGTGCTCGCCAAGATGGAGCGCGCCGGCATCCACGTGGACAAGGCCGACCTCGGCGCGATGGGCGACGAATTCCGCGCTCGAAAGGGCGAGATCGAGAAGCGCATCTACGAGCTCGCCGGCCACCCCTTCAACATCGGCTCGACCAAGCAGCTCGCCGACGTGCTCTTCGAAGAGCTGAAGCTGCCCGTCGTCAAGAGGACCAAGACGGGCTACTCCACCGACGCCGAGGTCCTCGAGCGCCTCGCGCCCAAGCACGAGATCGCGCGCGAGATCCTGGCGCAGCGCGAGCTCGCCAAGCTCATCCACACGTACACCGACGTGCTTGGTGACGCCGTCGACGCCGAGACTGGCCGCGTCCACGCACGCTTCCAGCAGACGACGGGCGTGTCGGGCCGGCTCATCTCGACCGACCCCGATCTCCAGCGCACGCCCGTGCGCACGCCGGAGGGCAAGCGCATCCGCCGCGCGTTCGTCGCACCCACGCGCCCGGATGGGACGAAGACGAAGATCCTGAGCGCCGACTGGAGCCAGATCGAGCTCCGCGTGCTCGCGCACTTCTCGGCCGACGCCGAGCTCGAGCGCGCGTTCGCCGAGAAGCTCGATCTCCACCGCCAGACCGCCTCGATCCTCTTCGGCGTCACACCGGAGTCGGTCGACGGCGAGCAGCGCAACATCGGAAAGACCGTGAATTTCGCGACGATCTACGGCCAAGGCGCGACCGCGCTCGGTCAGATCCTCGGCATCCCGCGCAAGGACGCCGTCCGCTACATCGAGCAGTACTTCGAGCACTACCGCGGCGTGCGGCAATGGCTCGATCGCACGGTCGAAGAGGCGCACCGCACGGGCTACGTGACGACGCTGCTCGGCCGCCGCCGCTACATCCCCGAGCTCTCGAGCCGCAACGAGACCGATCGCGCCGCCGGAGAGCGCATCGCTGCGAACACGCCGATCCAGGGCTCGGCCGCGGATCTGTGCAAGCTCGCGATGCTCTCGATCGACCGCGAGCTCCCGCGCGTCGCGCCCGGCACGCGCATGCTGCTCCAGGTCCACGACGAGCTCGTCTTCGAGGTGCCGGACGCGGAGCTCGAGGCCGCGAGCGCGTGCGTCCGACACGCGATGGAGTCGCCGTACCCTCTCCGTGTCCCGCTGGTCGTGGGCCTCGGCGTCGGAAGCTCGTGGGGGGACGCGAAATAGGCTGGAAACGAGAGCGCCGGACGCACCATTGCGCCCGGCGTTCGTCGTTTCCTGTGGCGAGAGGGCAGGGAGAGGCGAACGAAGAAGCGAAGCGGGGGCGCGCTGCGGAGCGCGCCGAGCAGCCCGAACGAGAGACGCCCGCGTGTCGGCGCTCCGTCGAAGATCATTTCGCGATGGTCAGTCCGCGATGGAGGCCCGGCGCAGGTACGCCGGGATGTCGAGCGTCGCCTCGTCGTGGAGCGCGGCGGCGCCGAACGCGCGGCCATGCGCATGCACCGACGGGAGCGAAGTCTGCTCGGGCGGCGTCGAGACCCGGCGCGACGCGCGGAGCGGCTCACGCTCCGAGGACGCCGCGGCGACGAATCCCGAATGGCGCGGGGCGGGGCCCATCGACGCGCGCGCCGCGGTCGGCGCGACCGAGACGGCATGCCGCGAAGGCGCGCTCACGCGCTGCGTCTGCGGCAGGGAGAGCAGCGCGTTGCGCGGCTTGCCCTGCGCCGAGGCGTGCACGATCTCCTGCATCTGGCTCGCGTCGAGGCCGAAGCCGGTGGCGATCGCGGTGACCTTCACGACGTCGCCCATGTCCGGGTCCGTGAGGAGACCGAAGATGATGTTCGCGTCCTCGTGCGCCGCCTGGTGCACGAGGCTGGCCGCTTCGTTGATCTCCTTGAGCCGCACGTCGGGGCCCGCCGTGAAGTTGAGGAGGATGCCCATCGCGCCG
>JBKDQC010000449.1:0-5798 GCA_046342295.1 Deltaproteobacteria bacterium
GGGTGGAGGCGCCCAAGCGCGGGCGGGCGCCCGCGGTGGAGAGCAGCTCGGACTCTCGTACGCCGAGTTCGAGTCGGTCTTCGGCGAAGAGGAGCTTCGCCAGGCGCGCGAGGCCAGGCTCGAAGAGCGCCGGAGCCGTTCACGCGGCCGAGCGCGTGCCGCCGAGTGGAACGCATTCCGCGCAGCGATCGAGAACTACACGCCCGAGGTCCGACCGGGGAACCAGACCGCCCTCAACGCCGCGGCCTCGCCCTTCGCGACCTTTCTCTCCGACATGCACCGGCGCATCCACCGCGAGTTCGCCGACCGCTACATCGCTGGCCTCGGTCCCGATTCGCCCGGAGGGGTCAACGATCCTTCGCTTCGCACGACGCTCGAGATCGCGGTGAACGAGGATGGCTCGATCCACCGGGTCGGGATCGTGCGCACGAGCGGCAACACCCTCTACGACTTCGGCGCCTTCGCGTCGGTCTGGCGCGCGCAGCCGTTGCCCAGGCCACCCGCGATCATCTTGTCCGGAGATGGCCGCGCGTGGTTGCGGTGGCACTTCGACCGCGGCCCGCGTCATTGCGGTACCTGGAACGCCGAGCCCTACATGCTCGCCAACGGCACGGGCCCCGTGGACCGAGGCGAGCCCGAGCAAGACGAGCTGCCCACACCGGGCGCCGGCTAAGGCCTCGAGCTCGGGCCTGCCCTGCCCGCACGCGAGGGCTCGGCGGGGTGAGCGAGGCGGAATCGACCGACCTGACCGCGCTCGGCGAGCGCGTCCGCGCCCGCGCGCTGGCTCATGGCTTCGACCGCGTGGGCTTCGCGCGCGTGACGCCTCTCGATCGAGAGGCCGGGGCGCTCCGGCGCTGGCTCGCGGCCGGCATGCACGCCTCGATGGACTGGATGGAGCGGGGAGTCGAGGTCCGCGTCGCACCCGATCACGAAGATCTCCTGCCGCAGGCGCGCCCGGTGATCGTGCTCGCGGCGTCGGTGCTCCGGCCCGCCGAGGCGGACGTGGGCCCCGCGCCCGGTCTGGTCGCGCGGTACGCGCGGGGGCGCGACTACCCCAACGTGCTCGGGACCCGAGCCAAGAAGCTCGCGGCCGACCTGCGCCGCGCGGGCTTCCCTTCCCGCGCGACCATCGACACGATGCCACTCCTCGAGCGCGCCTGGGCACAGCGCGCCGGCCTCGGGTTCGTCGGCAAGAACGCGATGCTCATCGTCCCCGGCCTCGGCTCGCACGTGCTGCTCGCGACGGTCGTGACGACCGCCGAGCTTCGCGAGGACACGCCGATGGAGGAGCGCTGCGGAAGCTGCACGCGCTGCCTCGACGCCTGCCCGACACGGGCCATCCCCGAGCCGCGCGTCCTCGACGCGCGGCGCTGCATCTCGTACCTCACCATCGAGCACGAGGGGCCCATCGAGGCATCGCTGCGCGGGTCGCTGGGAGGGTGGTTTCTCGGGTGCGACGTGTGTCAGGACGTCTGCCCCTTCAACCGGACGCATGCGACGCCGGGCAGGCTCGCGGAGGAGCTCGCGCCCCACGCGCGGTGGGTCGAGCACGACGCCGCGTCGGTGCTCGCGATGAGCGAAGAGCGCTTCGCGGCCTTCTCGCTCGGCTCTCCCGTGCGCCGGCCAGGGCGCGAGGGCGCCGCGCGCAACGCCGCGTATGTCCTCGGCAACCGCGGCGATCGACGGCACCTTCCCGTGCTGCGCCAGGCGGCCGCCGAAGACGCGAGCGCGACCGTGCGAGAAGCGGCGCGCTGGGCGGCCGAGCGCATCGAAGCGCGCGACGAGACACCACTTCCTGAAGAGCCCCGAGACTGAACACTCGGCCAGCGCGGCCTCAAGGTCCGGGGGCTCTCGCACGATGACCGTTCGGAGGCCCGAAGATCACCGTGAGAACGACCCCTTGCTTGCTGCTCCTCGCCACTGCGCTCGTGGGCTGTGATCCCGGCGGACCTCCGGTCCCCTTGCGGGATGCCGGCATGGACGCGTCCAGCCCCGACGCCGCCAGCCCCGGTGACGCCGGCGCGTCCGACTCCGGAGATTCGAGCGCCGCGCAGTGTGAGCGCGACTCGGACTGCGCCGCGGGCCTGCTCTGCTTCGGCGGCGGGTGTCAGCCTGACCCGTGCGAGGACGGCGACCCGTGCACCACGGGCGAGCGATGCCGCGCGCGCTGCGTCGCCACCGTCGACCCCTGCCGGGGCGTCGTGTGCGGCGCGGACGAGACCTGCATCGACGGCGACTGCTTTCCCGGCTGTCTGCCCGTCGCGTGCGAGGGGGTGAGCTGTCCGTCGGGCCAGTTCTGCGACCCAGCGCGCGGGCGCTGCGCGGAGATCTCCCCCTGCGACGCGCGATGCGGAGACGGAGCGGCGTGCCACTTCACCTGCACGCCTCGGTCTGCGTGTGAAGGGGTGACCTGCCCCGAGGGGCAGTTCTGCCGCGCGGGCGCGTGCATCGTGAACCCGTGCGCGGGCGTGACCTGCGCCCGGGGCGAGGTCTGCAACAACGGCCTCTGCATCGCGACCTGCGGCTGCGAGCCGGAGTGCACTGCGCCCGACCGTTGCATCGGAGGGACGTGCACGTGCGTCCGTAGCTGCCCCGCGGACGCCACATGCGGCGCGCCCGACGGCTGTGGCGGCTTCTGCATGGGCCCCTGCAGCGACCCCGGGGAAGAGTGCAACCCGGACACCGGACTCTGCGAGTGCGTGCCTTCCTGCGAGGCCGGCGCCGCGTGCGGCGCGCCCGACGGCTGCGGCGGCCTCTGCGATGGCGCGTGCGGTCTAGGCCAGAGCTGCGTCGGCGGCGTCTGCGAATGTCTCGGCGTCTGCCTCGGCGCGAGCGAGGTCGCCTGCGGAGCTGCCATTCCCGACACGTGCGCGGGAGGCGAGCCCTGCCCAGGCCGCGGCACACGCTGCGAGACGGGGGCCACGTGCCTCGAGGGCGCGTGCTGCCCTGCGTGCCCCGCGCCGACCACCGTCGCCTGCGGCGAGGCGATCTCCGAGGTGACCGACACGCTCGGCCGCGTGTGCCGGAGCTGCACCGGCGTCGGCTCGCGCTGCGCGACCGGTACGAGCTGCACGGTGCCCCCCGGAACGACCGCGCCGACCGACCGCGTCTGCTGCGCGCCGTGCGCCGCGGCGTCCACCGTCGCGTGCGGGACCGAGATCCCCGACGTGCTCGACGACGACGGGAACGTCTGCCGCGAATGCAGCGGCTACGGCACCGCCGGCTGCATGCCCGGAACGACCTGCACCGGCGGCGCGGGCGGCATGTGCTGCGGCTCGTGCAGCGCGCCCGCGGCGGTCGACTGCGGCGAGCCGATCCCCGCGTCCGACTGTCGAACCTGCACGGGCTACGGCAACCGCTGCAGCGCAGGCCTCTCGTGCGCGAACCCTCCGGGCACCACGGGCCCCGAGACCCGCGAGTGCTGCGCGTCGTGCCCCGCGGCCTCGAGCGTGGCGTGCGGGATGCCGATCCCCGACCCAGCCGGTCCATCCGGCGCTCCGTGTCGGGATTGCGGGACGGGCACGATGTGCCCCGCCGGCTCGGTTTGCGTCGGGGGCAGCTGCTGCCCGCGCTGTCCGAGCTCGTCGAGCGTCGCTTGCGGCGTCGACATCCCCGACCAGCGCGATGCGAGCGGCGCCATCTGCCGCATGTGCAGCAGCGGCACGATGTGCAGCGCGGGGAGCACCTGCAGCGGTGGCGCCTGCTGCGGCGCGTGCGCTGCGCCGAGCACGCTCGCGTGCGGCGTCGATCCGATGGAGGCGCCTGGCTGCCCGGCCTGTCCCACCGGTACGCGCTGCGACGCAGGCGAGCGCTGCACAGGAGGCGCCTGCTGCGCGCCGACGTGCGCTCCGCCCTCGACGCGACCGTGCGGCGAGCGCCCGAGCGACGGCTGTGGCGGCACGTGCTCGGCAGGTACCGGCTGCCCCTCGCCGAGCGACGTGTGCATGGGCTCGCGATGCGTCTGCAGCCCATCGTGCGTGGGGCGTCGCTGCGGCGAGTCCGACGGCTGCGGCGGAGAGTGCCCCGGCACCTGCGATCCCGGCTTCGCGTGCAGCGAGCGCCCGCCGCCGGCGGCTCCGGGGGACTACCAATGCGAGGCGAGCACCTGCGTGCCCTCGTGCGGTCTCTGCCAGTCGTGTGTCGCAGGATCGTGCGAGCCCCTGGTCTGCGCACCGGGCCAGACGGCTTGCCTCCTCAGCTGCCAGTGCTGCGCGAGCGACCAGGCTTGCACGCCCGAGGGCTGCCAGTCCGTCTCCTGAGCGCCGGGCGGGCCGTCCGTTTTGCACGACGTCGGCTCGTCGCGTAGGACGGCCCCCTCCATGGCGATCCATCCCACCGTCCGCATCCACCCGACCGCCGACGTCTCGCCCTCCGCCGAGATCGGCGAACGGACCGCGATCTGGAACCAAGCCCAGGTCCGCGAGCGCGCCCGGATCGGCGCGGAGTGCAACGTCGGCAAGGATGCCTACATCGACTTCGACGTGGTCGTCGGTGACCGCTGCAAGGTGCAGAACGGAGCGCTGCTGTACCACGGCGTCACGCTGGAGAACGGGGTCTTCGTCGGCCCGGGCGCGATCTTCACCAACGATCGGGTGCCGCGCGCGATCAACGCGGACGGTTCGCTCAAGGGCACCGAGGACTGGACCGTGGGAAAGACCCACGTGCGCGAGGGCGCCTCGATCGGCGCGGGCGCAGTGATCGTCACGGGCGTCACGATCGGCCGCTTCGCCATGGTCGGCGCGGGCGCGGTGGTCACGCGGGACGTCGAGGACTACCAGCTCGTCTTCGGCAACCCGGCGCGCGTGCACGGCTGGGTCACCGCAGCAGGCGAGCGCGTGTCGTCGCGCTCGGAGGTCGACCGGGGCCCGCGCACGCACGGCGGTCCTTCGCACGGCGACGGAGGACGCTCGTGACCGTGCGCGTCGCGGTCGTCGGCGCCGGTTCCATGGGCAAGAACCACGCGCGCGTGCTCCAGAGCCTGCCCGGGGCCGAGCTGGTCGCGGTGGTCGATTCGGATCTGGCGACTGCCCGGGGCGTCTCTCACCTGCACGGCGGCAAGGCCCACACCGCGCTCGCCGACGCGCTCGCGAGCCGCGTCGACGCAGCGATCGTCGCGGTGCCGACGCAGCACCACTACGAGACCACCAAGACGCTCCTGGCCGCCGGTGTGCACGTCCTGGTGGAGAAGCCGATCGCAGCCACCGTCGACGAGGCGCGCTCGCTCGGCGAGATCGCGCGCCGCGAGAAGCGCGTGCTCGCCGTGGGTCACGTCGAGCGCTTCAACCCCGCGATCCAGCTCCTGGCGCGCAAGCTCGCCGAGGGCGCGCTCGGTCGCGTCCTCGAGGTCCGCGCGCGGCGCGTCGGTCCCTTCCCCGCGCGCATCCGCGACGTCGGCGTGGCCCACGACCTCGGCACGCACGACCTCGACGTGATGCGCTTCGTCGTCGGCGCCGACATCGCCCGCGTGTACGCCGAGACCAAGCGCGCGATCCACACCTCGCGCGAGGATCTGGTCTCGGCGCTCCTGCGCTTCGACAACGACGTCGTGGGCGTGCTCGAGGTGAACTGGCTCACGCCGACCAAGGTCCGGGAGCTCACGGTCACCGGCGAGCGGGGCATGTTCCACGTCGACTACCTCACGCAGGATCTCTACTTCTACGAGAACGCCGACGCGGCGCCGATCGGATGGACGGAGATGAGCGTGCGCAGCCGCGTGTGCGAGGGCTCGATGCCCTAGCTCCGCGTGCGGATGGTCGAGCCCCTCCGCGCGGTGCGCGCGACCTGGCTCGCGGCGGTCG
>JBKDQC010000450.1:0-9174 GCA_046342295.1 Deltaproteobacteria bacterium
AACGCGGCGGCGGAGCGGGCTCTCATGAGCGACTCGACAACGGGCGCGGAAGGGAGTTCCTCGCCGGGTGAGCGCGTGCGCCGCGGCCGCGCCGCGTCAACGGGCGGTTGGTCACAGCGCGGCCATCCGCTGCGGGGCGAACACCGGCTGCCGCGAGCCGGGGCCGACCTCGTGGCTGTCGTTGCCGCCCCAGCACCACACCGTCCCGTCTTCTCGGATCACGCAGCTGTGCTGGCGCCCGACCTCGAGCTCGGTCGCGTCGTCGATGCCCACGACCTGCACCGGCACCGAGGAGCAGTCGATCAGCGCGGACCCGTTCATGCATTGGGCCTCGGCGTGCTCCATCGTGCCGTCTCCGAGCTGTCCGAGGTCGTTGGAGCCCCAGCACCACACGGTTCCATCCGTGCGGCGCGCGCACGAGTGGCGGGCGCCGAGCTCGACCTCCGCGACGTCGGTGAGGTTCGTGACTTCGACGGGCTCGCGGCGCAGGGTGACGTCCTGGGCGCTCGCGGTGCCGAGCCCGAGCTCGCCGTTGCGGTTCTGGCCCCAGCACCAGACGGTGCCGTCGTCGAGGAGCGCGCACGTGTGCTGCGAGCCCAGCGAGAGCCGGCGGATGCTCCCCGCGTCCGCGAAGTCGAGCGGGATGGCGAAGGCGGCGCAGTCGAACTCGTCGATCCCCGACACGCACCGGCTGTGCGGCTCGGAGTCGCCGAGCTGCCCCTGATCGTTTTGGCCCCAGCAGTAGAGCTGCTCGGCGCTCCGTGCGCAGACGGTACCTCCGAAGGTCGTCGACGAAGCGATCTCGACGAGATCCACGAGCGGAGCGCCGCTCGGCCCGCCGGAGAGGAGCGGCTGAACCGTCTCGATCCGGAAGCGGAAGTCGCCCGTCGCCAGCTGACCGACGCTGTTGTCGCCGAGGCACCGCGGGGCGCCCGTCGCATCGAGCCAGCAGGTGGCGATGAACGAGTTCGCGAAGCTCCGCGCGCCCTCGTAGGTGGGCGTGAGCTCGGGGCGAAGGCGATCGCCCTCCGTCGCGCCGCCGATCGTGTAGCCCCGCGAGCCCCAGCAGTAGAAGTCGCCCCCCGCCGTCTCGGCGCACACATCGAAGCCGCCCTGCGCGTGGATGCGGGCTGCGGGCTCGGTGAGCGCCACCTGGACGGGAGCGTCGGAGCAGTCGGTGCGCTCGCTGCTGCCAGCCCGGGGACAGCCTGGCAGGTGTCGTGAGCCACCGTCGCCCAGCTCACCCGATTGGCCGCGGCCCCAGCACCACACCTGTCCGTTCCCCCGCCGTGCGCACGAGGTCTCGAACGCGAGCGCGAGCTCCACGACCTCGCAGCCGTCGCCCTCGCACCGGGGGCTCGACGCGTCCGGGCCACGGAACGCGTCCGAGGGCGCGGCGGCGTCCGGGATGCGAAAGGCATCCGGGTCCGTCGCGGGCGCGTCCGTCGGCACGGCGCCGGCGTCGACTTGGGCGGGGCTGTCTCCGCAACCGATCACGGTGAGGGAAGCCAGGGCGAGCGAGGCGGCGAGGGTCGAAGAGCGCATGGTATCTCCCGAGAAAGCGCCATCGCTTATCCGAGGCCCACGACGCGGGCAACGCGTGTCGGCTTTCGACCCGCACCGGAGGATTCATGCTCCGCGAGGCCTGCGCCGGGGCATCATGGCCCTCCCGAAGCGGACTGCCGCTCCGGAGACCCGGTGCCCGCGAGAGCGGTCGAGGGCAGGAGCGATCGAGGCTGTCGATGAAGCGGTCCGACAAAGCAGAAAAAATCGTACGAATCCTCGACGCGCTGCACCCCGAGACGCCGGTCCCCCTCGACCACACGGACGCGTTCACGTTGCTGGTCGCCGTCGTGCTGTCCGCGCAGACCACCGACAAGAAGGTGAACGAGGTGACGCCGGCGCTGTTTCGGCGCGCCGCGGACGCGAGGTCGATGGCGGCCCTCGATGTCGAGGAGGTCCGCCGGCTGATCCGGGAGATCGGTCTCGCGCCCCAGAAGGCCAAGGCGCTCGTCGGGCTCTCACGGTTGATCGTGGAGCGGCATGGCGGCGAGGTGCCCCGCACCTTCGAGGCGCTCGAGGAGCTCCCCGGCGTTGGGCACAAGACCGCCTCGGTCGTGATGGCGCAAGCGTTCGGCGTACCGGCCTTCCCCGTGGACACCCACATTCATCGCCTCGCGTGGCGGTGGGGGCTCTCGGACGGCTCGAGCGTCGAGCGGACGGAGCAAGATCTCAAGCGGAGCTTCGATCGTTCGATCTGGAACCGGCTCCATCTCCAAATCATCTACTTCGGCCGGGCTCACTGTCCCGCGCTGAGACACGATCACGCCGCCTGTCCCATCTGTAGTTGGGCCTCGAGCCGCGCGGTGCGGGCCGAGGAGGCGGCCGCCGAGGCGGCCAGCCGTGAGAAACGTGCCGCATCCGCCGGGCCGACGGGCGTGGGATCACGCGTCGTGGCCGGGCGCGCGACGCCTCGGAAGCGATGAGGCGCAGGCGCGGGCACCTCGACGCGGAACGACGCTGCTACGCTCGAAGCCATGCCCGAGCTCGTATCGCTGCCTCCGTGGATGATGCCGTTGCTCGCGGCCCTCGCCGGGCTCCTCGCGCTGCTCGTCGTGGTGCAGGGGCTCCTGCCGGTGCTGCGCCGACCGCCGGGCGCACCCGCCGCGCGCGCTCGGCTGAGCGCCGCCGGCGCGCGTGGCAGTGACGCGACCCAGCCCGCCGCCGAGCGCGCTCGTGCGTTCGTGGAGGCTGGCCGCGAGGCCCGCGATGCGCTGCAGCGACCCCGCCTCGCGGCGCGCTACGCGCACCATGCGCACGCGCTCGCGCCGGGCCAGCCGGACGTGGTCGCGTTCGCCGTCTCGACGATGCGCGCGGCCAGGCGCCATGTCGGGCTCGAGCGCGCGCTGTGGATCTCGATGGATCGCGCCGCTGACGACGCGACCTTCGAGGCCGCGCGCAGCGCGCTCGTGGCGCTCTACGAGGGGCCGCTGAAGCGCCCCGAGCGCGCGCGTGTGCTCGCAGGTCTGCGACGCGGGCCCTCGGAGGGGCGGTGAGCGCGTTCGCTCGCGGAGCGATCCCGGTGCGGAGTCGCGTGGGCGCGGCATGCCTCGCGCTCGCGCTCGTGCTCCTCCTGGTCGCGCTCTTTCCCGCGGCACGCGCGCAGGAGCGACAGGGCGGCTTCGACGCCGCGGAGCGGGACCGGCTGGTCGCGGGCCTCCTCGTCACGCGTCCGCACGTGCCCGACGCGCGCGACCCATGGCTCGGTGGCGTGTCGTTTCAGGTGATCGATCGAAGCGCCGAGGAGGTGTGGAGGGCGCTGCTCGACCTCGAGGCGTACGCGTCGATGCTGCCGGGGACCGAGCAGACGCGCGACGACGGCCTCGAGGGCGGCGCGCGGGTTCTGTTCGTGAGGCAGTCGCAGATGGGGATCGCTGCGCAGTACTCGTTGCGGCTGCGCCACGACCGCGTCCAGCGCCGGGTCGAGTTCGAGACCGACCGTGACCGCCCGCACGACATCGAGGACGCGCGCGGGTTTCTCGAGATCCAGCCCTACCGGCGAACGCGGACGCTCGTCACCTGGGGCATTCGCGCGGTGCTCGGCATGGGCGCGATCGAACCGATGGTACGCGGCCTCGTCGAGCCCTGGCTCTTGCGTGTGCCCACGACGATGAAGCAGTACCTCGAGGGCCGAGCGCGCGAGCGCTACCGCGAGTGAACTCCCCCCAGCCGTTCTCTCTGGCGTACCGGAGGCGGGCGGGGAGGGTGTCCGCGACGCCGCGGCGCACGGGCATCGTCGTGTTGCCGCCGACAAGCGCAGGCCGCAGTGGCGGTAGAAGCGCGCTCGGGTGACGAGCGGTCGCGATGCCGAGGCTCGCGGGTGCGGACCACGCTCGGGCTGGAGACACTGGACCCGAGCCAGCCCCGGAGGGCTGAGGCTTCGAGGCTCCAGCGTTCTCCGATCGAGCCCGCCGCTGCCCACCCGCCGAAGTTGGCCGCCGTGAGCCGTCTCGGGGACTTGGCGGTACCGAGCGCGCATGTCCACTGCCCCCGAAGCTGTCCCGTCGCCCGGTCTGGTCCCGTACGGGAACAACCTGATCGGATCGGCGTCGCGGCGCGCCGCCAGCGCTGACCGCGCGACGAGGAATGCTGCGAGTGCTCCGAGAAGAGCGGGCTCTGGAGGGGATGCCCCGGCGGCGAAACGCGTAGGTGATTCGTGCTCGGGCCCATGGGTCCGCGGGTGCTCTCGCCCGCGCTGGCATGGCTCGCGCTTGGTGCGCGGCATGAGACCTCTGCTTCTCCTCTGCGCGCTCCTGGCGATGGTCGCACTCGGCTGCGAGCCGGACTCGCGCGTATCTCGGAGCGAGGACGCCGGGCTCGGGACCGCAGGCGAGCAGATCATCGGCGGCGTGATCACGACGGATCGGAGCGAGGTGGGCCTGCTTCTGCCAGGCTGCACCGCCACGCTGGTGGAGAACCCGTACACGGTGCTCACCGCGGCGCACTGCGTCGCCTTCCGGAGCTGCGAAGAGCCCAGTTGCGGCCATCAGTCGATCGTCTTCGATCGAGGCGGTGTGCAGCACACGTTTCGGGTCGTTCGTATCCACAGTTGGCTCGATGACCCGCGCGTGGTGCTCCGCAGCGATGCGGCGCGTGTGATGGCCGAGCGCGACATCGCGCTCCTCGAGCTCGAGCGTCCCGTGCCGGCGAGCGTGGCGCGTCCGGCGCGCATCGGAGCCCGAGACCCGGAGCGCGGCGCCGAGGTCGTGGTGTACGGGTATGGGCAGAGCAGCCGCTGCGGCGGCGGTCCGCCGCCGGACGAGCGACCCAAGCGGCTCGCGCGGTTCCGCTTCGGCGAGGAGAACATCTACACCTGGAGCGGGGACTCGGGGGGACCGCTCTTCTCGGGAGACGAGGTCATTCGTGTGACGAGCTTCGGGAGCATGCGAACGGGGCTCTCGTTCGGTGCCTGCGTGACGTGCCGCCACGAAGAACTGATGACCCGAGTGCGCGCGTGGGAGGCCGTCCCGTGGTCCGGTAGCCTCGGGCCGCCCGCCGCCGGCTGCGCGGCGCACAACGGCGACTGCGCTGCTTGCGTCGCCCAATCGATGGGCATTTCCCAGTGCGCCTTCAACACCGCCACGGGCGAGTGCGACTGGATTCCGGGCCTCGTGACCACGAATGTGGCGCGGTCGATCGCCGAGTGTCGCGGTGACCCGGCACCGGTCTTCGTCGCGACCTTCGGATGCAGCGACGCGAGCACGTGCCGAGACTGCATGTCCCGGGGCTGTACGTGGGCCACGGACCTCCGTCGATGTGTCGCGCCCGGCGTCGATGGTGTTCCGGGGACGACGAACCCGAACCGTGTCTTCGCGTCCGAGTGCTGCGGCGGGGCAGGGGAGCCGGTGTGCAACCGAGATGGCACATGCGATCGCTACGCTGGCGAGAACAGCGGAACGTGCGCAGCGGACTGCCCCGCATCCTCCTGCGACGCAGACCTCCGCTGCGAGCCCGAGGAAGGCGAAGATTCGCGGGTGTGCCCCACCGATTGCGCCCTGGTGCCGTCGTGTGACGGTGACCTGCGCTGCGAGACGCAGGATGGCGAGTGGTGCGGCACATGCGGCGACTGCCCCTGCTCACGCTCGTGCGACGAAGATGGCGTCTGCGAGTACAGGGCCGGCGAAGACGCGCGCAACTGCGCTCGGGACTGTGGGCCAGCCTGCGACCGCGACGGCGCGTGCGAGCCGCGGGCCGGGGAGTCCTCGATGTGGTGTCCGGAGGACTGTGGACCGGCCTGCAACCGCGACGGCACGTGCACCACCGCCGGCGGCGAGACCGCGACCAGTTGTCCGGCGGACTGCGGAGCGAGCCCGGCGTGCAACCGCGACGGCCGCTGCGATGCAGGGGAGAGCTCTGCAGGCTGTCCCTCGGATTGTCCGCCTCCTCCCACATGCGACCGCAACGGGCGCTGCGATCCTGGAGAGACGACGGCCAGTTGCCCCTCGGATTGCCCTGCACCTCCGACGTGCGACCGCGATGGTCGATGTGAACCGGGTGAGACTCCGGCGGACTGTCCTTCGGATTGTCCTCCGCCCCCGATGTGTGATCGCGACGGTCGCTGTGACCCGGGAGAGATGACGTCCAGTTGTCCCTCGGATTGCCCCGCGCCTCCGATGTGCGACCGAGACGGTCGATGCGAGTCGGGGGAGACGGCGGCGGGCTGTCCGTCGGACTGCGGCTCGGGGCTCTCGGACATCGCGGGTCACCCCGCCGAGCCGGAGATCAACGGACTGGCGATGCGCGGGGCCATCGTGGGGTTCGCGGACGGAACGTTCCGGCCGGACGCGGAGATCACCCGCGCGGAGCTGGCGGCGCTCTTGGCGGCGGCGTTCTTGGCGTCGAGCCCTGCGGGGCCGATCAGCTTCCGCGACGTGCCTGCGACGGCGTGGTACCTCGAGGCCGTCGCCAAGTGCGTCGCGGCCGGTTACCTCTCCGGATATCCGGATGGCCGCTTCGGGCCGGACGATCCCGTCACTCGGGAGCAGGCGCTCGTGGCGCTCGACTCGGGTCGGCGCTGGAGCGGCGGCCGCTTCGCGGCGGTCTCCTCGACGTTCACCGACGCCGAGGGTGCGAGCGGGGTCTCGATCTGGGCGCGCGATGGGGTGGCCGACGCGTACGCCGCGGGCGTCCTCGGGAACGCGGCGCTCTTGAGGTACGGTGGTGGCGCTGTGCTGCTCCGGCCGCGCGCGCGAGCGACCCGCGCCGAGGTCGCGAGCTTCATCTTCCGCGCGCTCTGAGAGCACGTGGCACTCGGATGGATCGATGCCGGTGCCACGGGCCCGAATCGTCGGGAGGGAGGCTCTCGCCGATTCACTCGGCGAGAGGGAGGGTCTGCGGCCAGACGCTCCGGCAAGAAACGTCAGAGCATGAGTCCATCCAAGTGACTCATGCTCTGAGCCGGCCCGACCCCGCTCCGCTCCGCGAAGACACGATCGCCTCGACGTGGAGGATCCCTCTCTTGAGCGCCCCGAGGCGGTCGCCTATCCTCCGCGGCGCATGGCCGTCTCCAACGAGAGCTACCGCGTCGGCGCCGAGAGGCGCGAGCGGCTGATCGTCACCACCGGCAACGGGATCGAAGGGTACCGGGTCTCCGAGTACCTGGGCATCGTCCGCGGCATCGTCGTCCGTTCGCCCAGCCTCGGTCAGGGCTTCGTCGGTGCGATCAAATCCCTCGGCGGCGGCAACATCGACGAGTGGAGCCGCGTTTGTGAAGCGGCCCGGCACGACGCGTACACGCTCATGCTGAGCAACGCCGAGGAGCTCCATGCCCAGGCCATCCTGGGCATGCGCTACGACGCCACGGAATTCATGCAGGGGGCCACGGAGGTTCTGGCCTACGGCACCGCCGTCCGCATCGAGCGTCTCGCGGAGGATGCGAAGCACGGAGGGCTGTGATCGCAGTCGGGAGCGCTGGCTCCGACAGTGGAGCGCTGGCTCCGCGGGTGAGCGTCGGTCGCTCGGTCGGGTCAGGGGCCGAGGATCTCTTGAAGGTACGCAGGCTCGTCGTCGCAGAACGTCGAGCGCGCCGCTCCGGGCTGTGCGGCGCGCTCGCGGAGCGGGCGGTCTCCTCCACGATCCATCACGCAGCCGTCGCCATCGTCGTCTCGGTGGAACGCGGTGACGGGGCCATAGGGCTGAGCCATGCCCAGCGAGTGGCCGAGCTCGTGCGCCGTGGTCTCTCCGACGATCGAGGAGAGCGCGGCGATCGCCCGCTCGATCTCCGCGCGCCGCTCCGGGCTCGCGATGCCCTCGATCTCGGCGCGCGAGGCGGGTCGCGCGCGCACCGGGTCGAAGATCTCGTCGAAGAGCGGCTCCGGGTCGGGTGAGCTCGGGGGGCGATCGCCCGGCAGGTCCGGGTGCGCGGACCACCAGAGCATCGACTCGACGAAGACGCCTCCGAAGCCGGGGAAGCCGTCCGCCTGGGTCTGGGCGTTGGCGCCGCCGATCGCGTCGAACATGCGGGCGTTTCCAACGTCCTTGCCCGGCGAGTTGTCGTAGCCGAAGAGGCCGTTGCCGTTCGGATCCGGGCCGCCGATCTCGACCACGGTCGTCGCCGTATCATCGAAGTCCGCGGGCTCCTCGAGGCGCACCTCGACGTTGACGCCTTCGTAGATTCCCTCCATGCGCTGCACGATGCCTTCGGCGATCTCCGGCTCCGCCGATGCGAGCACGAAGCGCGCGAGACTCTCGTAGAAGCCCGGCAGGAAGCGCAGGTGAACGGCCTGAACGGGCGGACCGAGCACGAGGCGCAGCGGCACGGTCGCGCCGGAGACTTCGTCCCTGCCGGCGACCGTGATGGGGGTCACGGTGCCCTCGAAGGTGCCTCGCTGCGCGCCGAAGAGGCGGGCGATCACGAGCCCTTCGCGCAGCGCGGTCTCGACGACGACCCGGACTTCCGCCCCGCTCACGAAGCGAGGCACGAGCTCGCCTTCGAGCGGAGCAGACGCGCCGCCGCTCGGAGTGAAGGTCCCCGCGATGCGCAGCAGCGTCGTCTCGGTCGGACGGTCGGCACCGCCGAGGAAGCCCGCTCCCCGCACGGTCACGAGGCGACCGACCGAGGCCATCGCACCATCGAAGGCGTAGAGCTCGGGGCGCAGGAACGACAGCGCCACCGGCTGCGTGTCGGTGCTCGTCATGGTCCCTCCCGACAGCGTGCGCTCGAGTCGGGCCGTGCCGGTGAGCTCGCCTGGGAACAAACCGCCGAGGTCCGTGGTGAGCACCACGACGCCTCGGGAGCGGTCGTCGCTCTCGACGAGCGAGACCGGCAGGCGCGCGTCGACCGCCCGCTCGCCGCCGCCTTCGCGCATGAAGCTCCCTTCGACGTGCAGCACGATCTCCCCCTCTTCGCCGCCGACGAAGCCGTCGCCGTCGAGCACGACGACGTCGTTTCGATGCGCTGGCCCCGAGAGGCCTTCGCCGAGCGCGAGCGGCAGATCGGAAGCGACCTCGAGCGAGAGCGTGAAGCGCTCGCTCGAGAGCCCGCGTCCCTCGACGATCACGTCCAGCGTGTGCGAGCCCTCTCCGAGCGCGTCCGCCGCCGTGCTGGAGAACCGCAACGTCAGTCCTCCCGTCACGCTCCCGGGTGCCTCCGAGAGCGTGAAGACGGCAGAGGAG
>JBKDQC010000451.1:0-7751 GCA_046342295.1 Deltaproteobacteria bacterium
GCCGCGCTGCGACCGCCTGCGCGCCGCAGCGCGTCGCGTAGGCTCCCGAGAGGCACCTCGGCGGCGGGCGCCGGCGCGAGCGCGGCCCCCGACGCCGCCCCGCAGAAGAGCGCTCCGCAGAAGAACGCCCCGCAGAAGAGCGCCCCGCAGAAGCGCATGGAAAGGAGCCGCAAGCGAGGAATGGGCGACATCCTTTCGACAGTAACGCAACCCTCGTATGATCGACCACCGTGAGCCATGCGCCCCCCGATACCCCCGCGCCGCCGGAGACAGGCGCCCGCGCGAAGGCCCCGCCCCCGCCGCTGCCCCGAGCATCCGTGCTCGCTTCGAGGCCGCCCGAGCTGTCGGGCGGGGTGATCCACGGGGCGCGCCGGCCGGCCGAGCCCGCGACCGCACCCCCGCGACCCGGCCTGCCCGCGCTGCCGCGCGCAGAGGACACGGCGATGATTCACCTCGACCTCGACGTGGACCTCGACCTGGAGACGACGGTCGCCCCGTCGCCCATCGGCGACCGCTCCCTCCTCAAGCCGCACGCGCCACCGAGCCAGCTGCCCGCGATCTGCACCTACGGGCGCTACGAGATCCTCGGGCGCGTCGCGTTCGGTGGCATGGCCGAGATCTTCCTCGGTCGAGAGAACCTCTCCGCCGGCGCCAGCCGGATGCTCGTGATCAAGCGGATCCTCCCACAGGTCGCCGACGACCCGACCTTCGTCGAGATGTTCCTCGACGAGGCGCGGCTGGCCATCCAGCTGTCTCACCCGAACATCTGCCACATCTACGAGTTCGGAGAGGTCGAGGGGACCTACTTCCTCGCGATGGAGTGGATCCATGGCGCGTCGCTCGGGAAGATCATCCGCCGCGCCCGCGAGGGACAGGGCCTCGCCCCCGAGCTGGTCGCGAAGATCATCGTCCAGGTCGCCGAGGCCCTCGAGTACGCACACCACGCCCGTGACCAGGTCGGGCATCCGCTCGACATCGTCCACCGCGACGTGACTCCGCACAACATCATGGTGAGCCACGGCGGGCAGGTGAAGCTGCTCGACTTCGGCATCGCCAAGGCAGCGTCGGCCTCCACGAAGACCGAGGCGGGCATCGTGAAGGGCAAGTTCGCGTACATGTCGCCCCAGCAATGTCTCGGCCGGGACATCGACGGGCGCGCCGACGTGTTCGCGCTCGGCGTCTGCCTCTACGAAGCGCTCACGGGGAGCTCTCTCTACCAGCGCGCGACGGACTACGAGACGATGAAGGCCGTCATCGAGGAGGACGTGCCGTCGATCCGTGCGGTGAGACCGGAGCTGCCCGTGGCCCTCGATGCGATCGTGCAGCGCGCGCTCCAGAAGTCCGCCGACGAGCGGTGGGCGAGCGCAGGACAGATGCAGCAAGCGCTCGAGGACTGGCTCGCGTCGATCGGCCGCGCGGTGCCGGCGTCGAAGGTCGGTGAGCTGATGGCGGAGCTCTTCCGTGACGAAGCGATCCGGGGCCCGCTGCTCGACTCGACACCCTTCGGACAGTCGTTCAAGCGGATGCGCGACCGGGAGCCGGCGAGCGCCCCCTCTGGAGTTGCGCTTGCGGCCACCGCGCTCGAGCCGCGGTTGACCGATCCCGACGCGGCGGCTCCGAGCGCGGCCTCCGTGCCCCCTCCTGCGCAGAGCTCGCGGGCGCGCCGCGCTGGCGTGGCGGTGAGCGCGCTCGCGCTCCTGGTCGCGGTGGGTGGAGGAGCTTGGCTCGCAGGCCGCCACGCGAGCGGAACGGCGATGCGCCCCGCGCCTTCAACAGCCTCGGCGCCCGCAACCGCGCGCGACGACGTGAGCGCGCATGCGGCCGCCGAGCCCACGGCGCCCGAGCCCACGGCGCCCGAGCCCACGGCGCCCGAGCCCACGGCGCCCGAGCCCACGGCGCCCGCCGTGACGCCCGAGCCCACGGCGCCCGAGCCCACGGCGCCCGCCGTGACGCTCGCGCCCCCGCCATCGGCGCCCGCTGCGCAACAAGCGGATCGCGGCCGTGCGGCGCGACCCCCGGGCCTTCTGTCGATCGACACGCGGCCTTGGTCCAAGGTGTACGTCGGCTCGCGCCTCCTCGGCACGACGCCGATCGCCGAGGCCGAAGTGCAGTCGGGCACGGTCCGCCTTCGTCTCGTCGATCGCGATGGGCGGATCTTCGCGCGGACGATCACGGTGCCTCCCCACGAAGAGCACCGCGTCTTCTACGAGCTCGACGAATGATGGCTTCCAGCGTGGGGCCCGCTTCCGTATCCTCCCAGCGATGATCGCGTGCCCCCGCTGTCGAGCGCAGATGCCGCCGAACGCGGCCTTCTGCTCGTCGTGCGGGCTCCCGTTCACGCCGACGTCGTCGCAACCCGGCGCCGCGCCGATGCTGTCGGACTCGCAGAGCCGAGCGGGCGTGCCACCTCCGGCCGGCGCGTTCCCGCCCGCGGGCGTGCCGGCGAGCCACCCCGTGCCGGCTCTCGCGAGCGTCCGCGGGGGCCCGCCCGCGTCGGACGCGCGGACGATGGCGCTCGACTCCGCGGCTGCGCTGGCCGGCCTGTCCGCGATCGCCCCGGCGGGCGCCTCACCGACGGAGGTCGTGCTCGGCCGCGATCCCGCAGCGACGAGCCTCGCGATCGACAACCCCGTCGTGTCGGGGCGGCATGCGCGCATCACACGACAGCGACCGAGCGGCCTGCTCCTCGAAGACCTCGGCTCGACGAACGGGACCTTCGTCAACGGACAGCGCGTCAGCCGGCAGACGATCTCGCTGGCCGACGACGTGCGCCTGGGCTCGGTCCCCGTCCCCCTCTCGGACTCGCGCATCGCGGGCATGCTCTTGCGCGTCACGGCGCGGCCCGTGCCGGGCCAGCCGATCGTCGTCGGCTCCTCGCCCACGGCGACGCTCGTCATCGACGACCCGGACGTCGCGCCGCAGCACACCCAGCTGCTCGAGACGCCCGAAGGCATCTGGCTCGTCCGCGATCTCGGCGGCCCGACCGGCACCTTCGTCGACAACGCGAACAACCGCATCCGCGAGGCCCGCGTGCCCGCGACCGGGCTCCTGCTCCTCGGCCGTTTCGTCCTGCCGCTTCACGTGGTCGCGCGGATGTTCGAGGACCCGACGGGCGCCAACGCGCTCGCGCAAGCTGTCTCGAGAGCGCTCGCGAACCTCGACCGCCCTCTCGTCCACGTCGGGCGCGCTCCGGAGAACGAGCTCGTCCTCGCGCACCCGACCGTCTCTCAGCGGCACGCGCGGCTGCAGCGCAACGCCGACGGCTCGCTGCTCGTCACGGACCTCGGATCGACCAATGGGACCTTCGTCGATGGCGAGCGGGTCGGTCCGCGGGGCACGCTGGCGCGGCCGGGCCAACGCGTCGCGATCGGCGGCGTCCAGCTCGTCCTCGGAGAGAACGGACGCATCGCGGGCGCCGGTCGCGCGAGGGTGCGCCTCGACCTCGTGGGTGTCGGCCTCACGGTGTCCGACCGCGGCTCGGGCAAGCCGCGCGCGCTCCTCGACCGCGTCACGATGTCGATCTTCCCGGGCGAGCTCGTGGGGATGCTCGGGCCCTCGGGTGCCGGCAAGAGCACGCTGCTCATGTCCGTGCTCGGCCTGCTCCGGCCCACGAGCGGCGGCGTGCTCGTCAACGGGCGCCCGCTCCAGCAGCAGTACGAATCGTTCCGGACGAACGTCGGCTACGTCCCGCAGGACGACATCGTGCACCCCCAGCTCACCGTGCGCGAGGCGCTCGCCTATGCGTGCAAGCTGCGCCTGCCACCCATGCCCGCGGCGGACCTCGACGAGTCGATCGAGCGCACCCTCAAGCAGGTCGGGCTCTTCGAACAACGAGATCTGCAGATCGGCAGCGCGGAGGAGAAGGTGCTCTCCGGCGGACAGCGCCGCCGCGTCAACCTCGCGGTCGAGCTCGTCACCGATCCCTCGCTCCTCATCCTCGACGAACCGACGAGCGGCTTGTCGTGGACGGACGCCGCCGACGTGGTCGCCACACTGCGCCGCCTCGCCGACGACGGCCGCACGATCGTGCTCACGATCCACCAGCCGGATTTCCAGGAGTACGAGAAGTTCGACTCGGTCGCGATCCTCGGCCGCGGGGGCAAGCTGCTCTTCTCGGGGCCGCCGAGCCCAGACAGCTACGAGTTCTTCGGAGCCGCGCCGCACAAGCCGCGCGAGATGTTCGATCACGTCGAGCAGTTGCCCGCCGAGGAGTGGCGCGCGCGCTTCGAGAGCTCGCAGACCTTCCAGCGCTTCGTGGCGCAGCGCTCGCCCGAGAAGAGCCAGAACGTCGAAGGCCCCGCGCCCAAGCCCCGCTCGCGCTCGAGCTTCCGCCAGTTCCCCACCCTGCTGGCGCGCTCGATCCAGCTCACGCTCCGCAACCGGACGGCGCTCGCGCTGCTCATCCTCCAGGCGCCGCTGCTCGGCCTCCTGATCGGGCTCACCACGAGCGGCTCCACGAGCTTCCGCGTCGGTACCTTCGGATGCACCGACACGACCGAGCGCGTCGACTACTGCGCCGCGGCGGGCAACGAGCTCTTCACCTGCGACGCGGGCGTGGTGACCGACGAGCTCCTCTCGCGCATGCCTCCACCTCAGGCTCGCGGACCGGGCATGCTCGTCGTCCCACCGACGCCACCCGAGGACCCGTGGGAGCTCGCGACGCCGGGAGAGCGGAGGCTCTACCGCGAGTCGCGCATCCGAGACCCGCGCACGGGCCTGCTCGCGACCTTGATGGCGCTCTTTCTGCCCATGATCATCGCGAGCTCCAACGTGCTCGTGAGCGAGCGGACGATCTACGAGCGCGAGCGGCTCGCAGGGCTGAACATCGTGCCCTACGTGCTCGCGCGCTTCGCGGTGCTCGTCGGCCTCGGCGCGATCGTCGTCACCCTCAACCTCGTCATTTCACTGCCCTTGCTCGGCCTCCACGGGAGCCCGGTCTGGTACTGGATCGTCGGGGTGATGGTCACGAGCACGGCCGCGGCGATGGGCCTCGCGCTGTCGGCCGCCGTCCGAAACCCAGTCTCGGCGCTGTGGGGCATCAACTTCCTCGTCATCCCCCAGCTCCTCTTCGCGGGCAGCATCACACGACTGACCGGGTTCACGTGGCTGGTCTCGTGGCTCACGACGACCCGGTACGCGCTCGAAGCGCTCACGAACGTCGATCTGCACGCGCGGGCCCACCTCACCGAGTGCCAGATCCAGCGCTACATGGAGAACCTTCCGGGCTTCTACGCAGACCTGTCGCTGCCCGTCCTCTACGCGTTCGTCGGCACGCAGTCCCTCACGTTGCTGTGCGTCGCGCTCACGATGCTGCTCCTGCGCCTGAAGGACAAGAAGGTCGGATGACCGCGCGCGCGGCGCTCGTGCACGGCTGCGGGGCGCACGTCGCGTACCGGCTCCTCACGTGCACTCTTGCGTGGGTGGCCGGCGCAGGCTGCAGCCACCGGGAGCGCGAGACACCGCGTGATCAGGTCCCCGGCCTCGCGAGCCCGGAGACCGTCGCCGTGAGCCGCGGCATGCGTACGCTCGAGGTGCGCTGCGAGCGCAGCTGTGGTCCCACGCAGGTGGAGCTTTCGCGCCTCCAGCGCAGCTGCGTGCGCGACCCGAACAGCACCGTACACCACCTGAGCGAGCGTCCTCCGATGATCCAGCTCGGCTGCTGCAGCGAGGCGCGAGGCGCCGTGGCCGAGGCCTGCGGCGCGGAGGCCTCGATGGGGGCCTGTCTCGACCGTTGGGCGAGCCACTGCGAGCGAGGCGAGCTGCTCGAGCTCGAGGAACCGGTCGACCCCGAGGGGCCGACGTGATCCGAGCCGAGCATCTCGGCCGTCGCTTCGGAGATTACGTGGCGGTCGACGACGTCAACGTCGACATCGCGCGCGGCGAGGTCTTCGGCGTGCTCGGACCGAACGGAGCCGGCAAGACCACGACGCTGCGACTCCTCACCGGGCTCGTCGCACCGACGAGCGGGCGCGCCGAGGTCGCGGGTCTCTCGGTGGCGCATGCGCCGGAGCGGGTGCGCGGCAAGGTCGGCATTCTCACCGAGACCCCCGGGCTCTACGCCCGGCTCGACGCGGTCGAGAACCTCCGGTTCTACGCGGATGTGCATGGAATTCGGGACGCGATGCCGAAGATCCGCGGTTACCTCGAGCGTTTCGGCCTCTGGTCGCGTCGGCACGAGCCGGTCGGTTCGTTCTCCAAGGGGATGCGCCAGAAGCTCGCGATCGCGCGCGCCGTGCTGCACGACCCGGAGGTCGTCTTCCTCGACGAGCCGACCAGCGCGCTCGATCCGGAGTCCTCGCGCGTCGTGCGCGACCTGGTGGAGGAGCTCCGCGCGGCAGGACGGACGATCGTGCTCTGCACGCACAACCTCGACGAGGCCGAGCGCCTCTGCGACCGCATCGGCGTGCTCAAGCGCACGCTCCTGCATGTCGACACGCCCAAGGCGCTGCGCCGCAAGCTCTACGGCCACCGCGTGGAGATCGACACGCTCGGAGCGATCCCGGCCGAGGTGCTCGATGCGCTGCGCGGGCTCGACGGTGTGCGCGAGGCGCAACCTCGTCGCGGCGCCGAGGGCTGCGTCGCTTCCATCGCCGATCCGCGCACGGACACGCCGCGCATCGTCGCGCTCCTCGTGGCCCGAGGCGTACCCATCCTCCGCGTGGCGGAGCAGGCGCGCTCGCTCGAGGACGTCTACCTCGACCTCCTCCGCGAAGGAGGCGCCCCGTGAGAGAGAGAAGACGCTGCGCGGCCCGAGCCCGCGGCCGAGGGGCGGCGCGATGAACACCAAGCACATCCTCGCCGTCATGCGCCGCGAGTGGCTCGAGCTCGTCCGCACCCGGACGCTCTTGCTCACGCTCGCGTTCGTGCCCTTCGCGCTGGTCTGCATCTCCATCGGCGTCGAATGGTCCCTCTCGCGTCTCCCCGACGCGGTGTTCGACCTCGGCGCGGGCGAGGTGATGGTCCCCGCGCTCCTCGTCCGGTACGGCGACCTCGGCGTGCGCTACTCGGTGTACGCGCTCCTCAACGAGCAGTCGCTCGCGCTCCTGCTCGTCGTCGCGACAGCCCTCCCGTCGTCCGTCGCCTCGCACGCGATCGTGGGTGAGAAGGTCGAGCGCACGCTCGAGCCCTTGCTCGCGACCCCCATCGCCACGCGTGATCTGCTGCTCGCCAAGTGCCTGATCGCGATCCTGCCCTCACTGGTGCTCACCTGGCTCAGCTACTTCGCCTCGCTCGCAGGCATCGCCTGCTTCGCGCCGGCGAGCGTGCTGGCGGTCGCGATGCGGCTCGAGTGGTGGCTCGCCTATTTCCTTCTGGCACCGCTGCTGGCGATGGCGAGCTCGCTGGCCGCCGCGATCGCGAGCTCGCGCGTGTCCGACCCGCGCACCGCCCAGGGGCTGACGAGCTTCCTCCTCATCCCGCTCGTCGGGACCGGCATCAGCGCGATGATGGGATTTCTGTCGATCGACCTCCGCTGGGTGGCCGTGGCGAGCGCAGGGCTCTTCGGCCTCGACGTCGCGTTGCTCTGGATCGCGACGCGGCTCTTCGACCGCGAGACGATCCTCACGCGCTGGCGATGAAGCGACCCGGAGCCCAGAAGTCGCAGGGTAGACGATGCCCCGGCGCACCGTAGATTCGGCCGCAAAGGAAGGTGCCCGTGGTTCGCACAAGCATGGCGTCTCTCATCGTCGGGCTCGGTTTCGCCGGCGCGGCGCTCTCCGGTTGCTGCAACCCCTTCGCGGCCGGTACGACAC
>JBKDQC010000452.1:0-3853 GCA_046342295.1 Deltaproteobacteria bacterium
GTACCCAACGCGGTCGACGCGATCAGGATCTGATCGATCACGCGCCCGAAGCCGTCGGAGCGGCTCGTCGTGCACGTGTCGGCGTGAAGGCCCGACCCATGGTCGAGCGGGTCGCAGACCGTCGTCGAGGCGGCATGGTACGAGGTGGTCGTGAGCGAGAGATCTTCCGCGCGTGCCTCGATCGCCCGCCCGAACGCGTCGTAGGTCGCGGTGGTGAACACCTCGGAGCCCGGCGTCACCACGGTCCCGAACGACACGGCCGTGTCGGCGAGGTAGCTCGGGTGGTAGGCGCGAAGGACCTGGCCCTTGCGATCGAGCTGCGTGAGGCCGCTGCGGATCCAGTGATGAGCGCCCGTGTCCCGCTCGCCCTGCGCGAGCGTCGCGCGCACACGGCCGAGCCCATCGACGAAGCCCATCGCCTCGGAGGTCGCGAGCTCGGTGCCGAGGGAGGTGTAGTCACACTCCGCGGTGTGGAGCACCTGCACCGTGTGCACGGTGGACATCGGCTGGGTGCGACCGTCGGAGGTCACCTGGTACGAGATGACCGTCGCAGGCACGGTGTTGGCGACGGTGAGCGTCGTCGCGCCGCAGCGGTCCGTGAGCGGTGGCGTCATCGACGTCACGCGCCCGAGGCCGTCCTGCGTCATGCTCGTTCGCTGCCCGTTCGGGTCGAGGGCATAGCGGATGGCGCCGAGGCCGCGGTCCCAGCCCGGTTCCCCCTTGCCGACGATGATCGTCCCGAATCCGCCGGACACGGGCATGGGCACCTGCGTGACGAGATCGACGGTGCTCGTGGCCTCGAGCGTCTCGCGCACGGGGAAGTGGTGAAAGAGAGCATCGTAGCCCACGTCGCGTCGACGCAGCTGCTGCGCCGGCCCGCCGACCGTGCCGGTCCCCGCACCCGACCACGTGGCCGTGACGTTGCCCCAGGCGTCGTACTGCGCGCTCGAGGCCATGTCCTGTGCGGCCGCGCCGACGGCGCTCGCGCCGCCGTCATCGAAGCCCTCACCGTTGAACACGTACGCCGGCAGGCCCGAGGGGTGGCTCACGTGGGTATAGACGTGGAGCGGATCCCCATTGGCGGGATCGAAGACCGTCTCGGTGTCGCCGAACAGGAAGGCCGTGTCCGAGCCGTGCGCGTACTGCCGACGCGTGCGCCAGAGCCAGCGCCCCGCGCCGGGGCTCACCGCGACTGGCACCGAGACACTCACCACGGGCTCGTCCGTCGGACCCACCCAGCCCGAGTCTGCGACGTGGCCATAGACCGTCTGCTGGAGGACGTGTCCCAGGTTGTCGACGGCGTCGTAGGTGGTGCGCACCCGCGCTCGAAGCGCACCCCGGAGACCGATCGTCCGTGCGGGGTCCGCGGCGGGGCTCGCCGGACCGGGCGTCCCCGTGCTCGCGCTCACCACCTCGCGCCGAACGCTCGGCAGGCTCAGCCCCTCGGTCGAAGGCGTGAACGGGCTCGTGTCGTAGCGGATCTCGTTCATCTCCGACACGAACGCGTACTGGATGGGCCGTGCGTCGAGGCCCGTCGCGAGGAGGCGCGTCGAGAGCGTGGCGTGGCTCGTGGTGAGGAACACGCCCGCCCGATTGAACACCTCGGTGAGGTACTCGCGGCCCTTGAGCGCCTCGTCGGGGCTGAAGGTCAGTCGGTCGTCGGCGATGTTCGCGGGCCGACGCCCCTGGTGGAACCAGGTGCGCGTGAGCACGTCCTGGGACTCGTCGTCCCCGACCACCACCGCGTCGGCCGCGCCGAAGCCGCGGAACTCCTGCTCGATGCCCTCGTAGTAGCCGTCGTGGTAGGCGAAGCGGCTCTCGGAGCTCTGCGGCGTGGCGCCGATTCGCTCGAGGTGATCCGTCGTCGTGACGGAGCGGACGACCGTGGAAATCACCGGCGTGCCGCCGGGCCGGAGCAGCGTCGCGGCCGGCTCGCGCGTCAGGCGCGCCAGCCGCGAGGAGCCACTCGGACCGTTGGACCCCTGCCAGACGAACGACTCGCATGATCCCGCGCACGTCTGGGCCTCGGCGAGATCACGCAGGTAGTCCACCACCGACGACTCGTAGCCGATGCTCGTCTCGGCCCCGAGGCCGTTCTCCACGCCCACGAGCAGGCGCGGGCGCAGCGCGTTGCCCGACGCGTCTGCGAGGAGGTCGACGAACTGCCAGTCTCCGCCGTTGCCGTAGACGGCGTCGATCGTCCCGGAGCCATCGATGTCCGTGAAGCGCACGCGGTTCGCGAAGCCCGGCGCGGCCGGGGTGCCACGCACGATGAGGCGCTCGGTGAAGCTCGAACCGGCCCGGTTGAACCAGACGTCGATGGCGTCGAAGCGCACCGCGAGGATGTCGCTGGCGCCGTCGCCGTCGATGTCCGCGAGCTGGACGCCCGCGAGATCGATGGGCAGATCGCGCGGAGGGCTCGCGACCTCGATGTAGCGATTGGCACCCTCGCCTCTGGCGCAGCGGCGCGGGCCGACCCCGAAGCTCCCCACGCCGCGTCCCGGCCAGTAGCGGATGCGTCCGCGCTGGATCTCGACGAGGTCCTGGAGGCCATCGCCGTTCATGTCGGCGAGGCGCACCTCGGAGGACTCGAAGTCGATGGGCGTGCCCGACTGGAGCAGACAGGACTCGTACGGCGCGGTCGAGAGCGCCACGCTCGAGGAGGTCACCGCCCCCGTCCCGCTCACGGTGTAGCTGCCGAAGCGACCATCACCCCCCGGCAGCCAGCCGAGGTTCAGCCAGGTCTGCATCACGGTGCCCGTCGTGCGCACCACGTCGATGAGGTGGTCGTTGTTCACATCGAGGACTTCGATGTGCTGTCCGTCGCGCCCGAGATCGATGCGCGGGTCGAGGTCGGTCGCGGGCAAGTCGATCTGAGCGTACGCGAAGCGCCAGCCCTGATCGCGTGGCGAGATCGACACGGTCGATCCATCGGGGGCGCGCACCGGCGTGAACCAGCCGTAGCTCCGCGTGCGTGGCATGTGGAGGAGGTCCTGCCGACCATCTCCGTCGATGTCCATCGGGACGACGTTGAGGTTCGAGAACGCCATCACGGCGTCGAGGCCCGCAGGCACGCCGAGGGGCACTGCCGCCGAGAAGCTGCCTGCGCTCGCGGGGCGCACGTCCGTGCCCGCGAAGCCGTTGAAGAAGACGCCGGCGCCGGGCTGGCCGTCTCGGGTCCGGTAGCGCGCCGGGTCGGTCACGACGAGATCGGGCAGACCATCCGAGTTCACGTCCATGAGCTCGGAGCGCGCCTCGTCGATGGAGCTCGGGGGACTGCCCGGGATGTCGACGACGGTGTTGGACAGGCCGCCGAATCCTGGGATGCCGCCGCTCGCCCCCGCCGGCAGGGCGCTGTAGCGAAAGCGCATGGCCGGCAGCAGGTCGCCGACGATCGCATCGGTCAGGCCCGACTCGGGGATCGTCCGCACGCCCTCCGCGAAGGTCAGGGTCGTGCCGAGCGCGCTCGCCGTGCGCGTGGTGCTCGGGCGCCCCTCGACCTGCACCTCGGAGAGGAGCGAGTGGAACGTGCCAGTCTGGTAGCGGAGGTGGTAGCGGCGCACGAGCGTGCGCTGCTCGGTCTCGTCGTCGTACGCGGTGACCTCGATGCGCCTGAGGCGCAGGGCCGTGGTGACGGGGTAGCCGCTCGTGTACGTGGTGAACGCGTCCTCGCGCGGCTCGTAGACGAAGCGGACGCGAGCGCCGTAGCCGGAGAGGGCCTCGGTACAAGCAGCGTTGCCCGCACACGCATGGGGCGAGACATAGGAGATGTCCGAGAGATAGAGCTGCCCTCGGTCGCGCCGATATCGGTAGTGGATGGTCGAGCCGTGGGCATCGCTCGATCGCGAGATCA
>JBKDQC010000453.1:0-4063 GCA_046342295.1 Deltaproteobacteria bacterium
GTCGCGCGCAAGATCGCGCGTGTCGTGCTCGCGCTGCGCGACCCGCACCCGCGCGTCGATGGTGCAGGCGTGCGCATCCTCGTCGAGGGGGGCGTCGAGGTGATCGAGGGCGTGCTCGCAGACGACGTGCGTCGACAGCTGGCGCCGTGGATCCTGGCTCACCACCCGCACGAGCCGCGCGCCTGGTCGCGCGCGAGCGGCCTCGAGGGCGAGGCGCTCGAGGCCGCGTGGCAGGCGCGCTACGGCCTGCCGCGTCCTCGCGACCGGCGCTGACGTCGCCTCGCGCGCGGCCTCGACCTGAGGGTCGGTGCGGACCCTCCTCCGCGAGACGCTGCTCGGAGACCGCACGAGCTGCCGGGATTGGTCCATGCTGTGGTTCATGCCCGAGGGCGACACGCTGCACCTGATCGCGCGACGCATGCAGCCGCTCGTCGGCCAGGCGCTGCGGGCCTTCGCGCTCCCGCGCAGCACGCAGCCCACGGGGCATCTCGTCGGCAAGCGCCTCGAGGCCGTCGAGGCCCGGGGCAAGAACCTCCTCGTGACCTTCGAGGGCGCGTGGGTGCTGCACACGCACCTGCGCATGAACGGCGCGTGGCGCGTGCGCGCCCGTGCGAGCGGGGAGCCCGCGCGGCTCCCCGCCGGTTCGGTGGTCTACCTCGCGACCGACACACACGAGGCGCTCTGCACGAACGCGCCCTCGGTGACGCTCGCGCGACGCGGATCACTCCGGCTCGATCCGCTGCGCTCGCTCGGCCCCGATCTGCTGGCCGATCCCGTCGATCTCGGGGCCCTCGCGAAGAGATTGCGAGGCGCAGAGGAGATCGCGCTCGGCGTGGCCGTGATGGATCAACGCCTCGTCTCGGGAATCGGGAACGTCTGGAAGAGCGAAGGGCTCTTCGCGTGCGGCCTCGACCCGTTCGCGCCGGTCGCCCGCTGCACCGACGAGGAGCGTCGAGCGCTGCTCGCGCACGTCCGCAGCGCGATGGTGGCCAACGTCGACGGCACGGCGCATCGAAGGGCGCTCGTCCCGGCGCGGAGCGGTCGTCGGGTCACGCGCTTCGAGCCCGGAGGCTCACGCATGGGCCCCGCCGTCTACGAGCGCGCGCGTCAGCCGTGCCGCCGCTGCAGCACGCCGATCGAGCGGACGATGCAGGGAACGCGCTCGACGTATGCCTGCCCGCGCTGCCAGCCTCGTCGCGCGTGACCGCGCGCCCGGAAGAGCGACGGGGGCGTCCACCCGCCGCGCGTGACGCGGAGCCCCTCGCGCGCGCCCCCCGGCTCGCGCATGCTCCCACCATGACGGCCCCGCCCCTCGCCGAGCGCGCGAAGCTCCTGCGCGAGCCGCTCTCGGTCGAGCTCGTCTCGGCCCTCGTCGCGCACGGAGGGGCGGGCGCGCTCGACCTCTTCGTCGGCATCGTGCGCGACCACGCCGAGGGGCGCGCCGTGAGCTCGCTCGAGTATTCGGCGTACGAGTCGATGGCCCAGAAGGAGATCGCCCGCATCGTGCTCGAGGTGGAGGAGAAGGTCCCCCAGGCGCGGTGCGCCGTGCACCACCGGCTTGGCCTCCTCGCCGTCGGGGAGCTTGCGATCGTGTGCGCGGCGAGCACGCCGCACCGCGGCGAGTCGTTCGTCGCCTGCCGCCTCCTCATCGAGGAGGTCAAGCACCGCGTCCCGATCTGGAAGCGAGAGCGGGGCCCGGACGGCGAGGCCTGGGTGGGCTGGCGCGACGCCCGGTGCGGGCTGGTCGGCCACGACCACGACCACGGACCGAACCGAACCGGCTGAGCCGCTTGCACCGCGAAGGGGCGCCCCACGGAGCCCGAACCCTCGCTGCGTGAGGCCACCTGGCCCCAGGGCCGGGCGGCCCCATGTCGGGGAAAGCGGACACCGGTAGATCGTGCGGATGTGGCACGATCTGCCTGTTGAACAGCGTTCAGAGGCCGCCGGAGTCGCGGTACAGAGGTTGCGAACGGGTGGCACATGCGACCGACGTCCCTCCTGCTCCTCGCCCTCTCGCTCGTCACAGGCTGCGCCGACGGGCGTTTCCGGTCCTACGAGATCGAGCCGGGGGGGGACGACCCCACGTCCGACCCGACCCGCCCGAGCACGCCGATGGCGGACCCGAACGATTGGACGGTCCGGGTGGATTCGGACGCGTCCGACCGCTACCTCGAGCGCAGGACGGCCACGGCGAACGTTCGGGGAACGGTCGAGGCTTCGCTCGGCCCGGACCGCGCGGAGGTCGACGGCGACGACGTGGCCCTCGACGCGCGCGGTGGCTTCTCCGCCACCGCACCGGTCCCCGAGGGCCTGAGCCTCGTGGAGATCCACGGCTGGGACGTTCAGGATCACGAAGCCCGCGGAGACCGCGCGCTCCTGCGGGCGGCCTCCCTGCCCGAGGGGGAGATGGACTCGGACGCGCTGTCGATCGCCGTGGACGACGCGTTGCTCTCGGGCCTCGTGAGCGGCGCGCTGGGCAGCGGGGCCGGCGGCCTCGGCTCCCTCTCGCTCAGCTCGTTCATCACGCCGGGCTCCGCGATCGTGAGCGGCTCGCCCTGCACCATCTACGTGGACTCCGTCGAGCACTCGCCGCCGCGCATCTCGCTGGCGGTCGGTCCAGATGGGCGCCTCGTCGCGACGTTCACCGTGCCCGACATCGCGGTCGGCATTCACGGCGAGTGCACGGTCGGTGGCGGAGTCGTCGGCGGCCTCTTGGGCATCGGACCGCGCCGGATCGGCATCCAGCGGGGCAGCCAGATGAACGAGACCGACGTGGTCGTCACCGTCACCCTCGAGGCCAACTTCCCCGGGCCCGGCGAGTGCTTGAGCGGTCTCACCGCGAGCGACCCGCAGGTGTCGTTCACGCGCTTCGACCTCGACCTCAGGCTCTCGGGGGGGCTGCTCCTCTCGGCCGCGGGCGAGCTCGTCGGCGAGCTGGCGGAGGGCTTCGTCAAGGGGATGCTCGAAGACAAGGTGCAGGAGATGATCGGGCCCGCGCTCGGCCCTGCCCTCGAGGGTGTCTCGCTGCTCGAGACGACGAACACGATGAACTTCCTGTCGACGCCGGTCGACATGTCCCTGTGCCTGACCGGCCTCGATGGCTCGACCGGGACCCTCGTCGCGACGCTCGGCGTGAGCGCGATGGGCCCCGGCGGCATAACCGACGCACCTGGCGCGCCTCGGCTCCCGGCGAGCGCGGGTACCCTCGCCCCGAGCACGCTCGCGATCGACCCGGCGCTCATCGGGCAGATCCTGTTCAGCGCCTGGCGGGGCGGCGCGCTCCGGCTCGACTCGCTCGGTGGTGGCAGCGGCAGCGGTCCTGCGCTCACGGTGGACCTCCTCAGCGGCGTCGTGCCCGCGCTGCGCCCCCTGCTCGGAGACGCGATCCCCCGCGGGGCGCCCCTCGACATCAGCATCGACGCCGCGATGGCGCCGCTCGCGCGCGGCCCGTCGCCGATGGAGGCTGCGGCCGGCGCGGACTTCATGATGGAGCTCGGCGATCTCCGCATCACGATCGGCGCGGGCGGCAGTGACCTCTTCGTGCTCTCGAGCACACTGCGCCTCGGCCTCGCGCTCGAGCCCAACGCAGACGGCGCGCTCGTTCCGACGCTCGTGGCCGAGGCGACCTCGTCCTCGACGCACCTCGCCGACACCACGGTGCCCGGCGTCACCGGACGGATGGGCGAGTCCCTCGCGAACCTCGTCAACGGCATGGTGCCCACCCAGCTCGGACCGCTCCTCGAGGGCGCCGCGATCAGCCTGCCGGACGTGGGCGCTCCGCTCCGCGTGACCGGCGTAGTCGCCGACGCGGACGGCACCATGCACATCACGATCGTCACCGGCCCCTGACCGGCGCCGGATTCAGCGCGCGTAGTCGCTCTTTCCTCCGGTCTTCCGGAGGAGCACGACCTCTCCGATCGCCATCGAACGGTCGACCGCCTTGAGCATGTCGTAGACAGTCAGCGCGGCGAGGTTGGCTGCGACGAGCGCCTCCATCTCGACGCCGGTGCGATCGGTGCTCGCCGCCGTCGCGACCACACGCACGGCGCAGCGCGGCTCGGCG
>JBKDQC010000454.1:0-4089 GCA_046342295.1 Deltaproteobacteria bacterium
GCCGGTGATCGCCGCGGTCAATGGCGCGGCCATCGGCTGGGGCACCGAGCTCGCCCTCTTCGCGGACTTCCGCATCGCCTCCGAGGCGGCGGAGTTCTCCGAGACCGTCGCGCGCTTCGAGGTGCCCTTCACGGCGACGCCCGGGCACCACGAGCTTCGAGCCCTCGTGGACTTCGCGGTGTGCACCCCGGAGTCGTGCATGCCCGACAGCCGCACGCTGGCCATTGCGCTCGACGTTCCCTGACCGCGATCATCGGGGCAATGAGCCAAGATTCTCTCCCGCCGGGGACCCCGCACGCGCACGAGACCCTCGCCCGCATCGGCGAGGCGACGCGCGCCCGATTCACCGCCGAACGTCGAGTCCTCTCGTTCGCCGAGTTCCTCGAGGCCGCACGGACCGCGCCCTACCAGCACACGCGTGACGCCTCGCGCTACCTGCGCGACTGCTTCGATCACTACGGGACGACCCTGGTGAGACGCAGCGGCGGGCGCGAGATCACGCGCCACCGGCTCTTCGATCTGCCGTTCATCGAGGAGGGCCGCGCGCGCGACGCGCTCGTCGGCCAGGAGGAGATCCAAGGCGCGTTCTATCGCGCGATCTCGAACTTCGTGCGCGAGGGGCGCATCAACCGCCTCGTCCTGCTGCATGGCCCCAACGGCAGCGCGAAGTCGACCTTCGTCAACTGCATGATGCGGGCGCTCGAGCACTACTCGGGCACCGACCCCGGCGCGCTCTATTACTTCTCGTGGATCTTTCCTCGCGGAAAGGATGGCCGCGCGCTGGGCTTCGGCTCCTCGGACGACACGACCTACAAGTCCATCGACACGTACGCGCATCTGCCCGACGCGGCGATCGACCTGCGGCTCGACAGCGAGCTCCGCGAGAGCCCGCTCCTGCTCCTGCCGCTCGAGGAACGGCGAGCGTTCCTCGAGGCGGCGTACACCGCAGCGGCGGAGAGCGGCGAGCGACCGCCGCGCACCATCCTCGACGGCGAGCTCGGCGCGAAGAACCGGAAGATCTTCGACGCGCTCATGACCGCATACCGAGGGGATCTCGCGCGCGTGCTCGCGCACGTGAGGGTCGAGCGCCTGACCTTCTCGCAGCGGTACCGCCGCGGCGCGGTGACGATCGGCCCCCAGATGGCGGTCGACGCGACGGAGCGCCAGATCACGATGGACCGCTCGCTCGCGGCGCTGCCCGCGTCGCTCTCCTCGGTGGCGCTCTACGAGACACACGGCGAGCTCGTCGAGGCCACCCACGGGATACTCGAATTCTCGGATCTCCTCAAGCGACCGCTCGACGCGTGGCGCTACCTCCTCCTCGCCGTCGAGGAGGGCGAGGTCGCGCTCCAGACCTCCGTCCTTCCTCTCAACCTCGTCTTCGTCGGGACGTCGAACGACATCCACCTCAAGGCCTTCCGAGAGCACCACGAGTACCGCTCGTTCCGGGGCCGGCTGTCGCTGATTCGCGTGCCCTACCTCGTCGACTACCGCGCCGAGCAGAGCATCTACGACGCGCAGATCGTGCCACAGCTCCGAGGCCAACGGACCCCGCACGCGACCTACGTGGCCGCGCTCTGGGCCGTGCTCACGCGCCTCCGCAAGCCGCGCGCGGAGAGCTACACCGCTCCGAGCCACGACAAGAAGCTGGGCGCCATCGCGGCGACGCTCTCGCCCGTCGAGAAGGCCGAGCTCTACGCCGACGGCAAGGTACCGGACCGTTTCTCCAACGAAGAAGCGGCCGAGCTCCGCGCCCACATCGAAGACGTCCGACACGAGACCGACGCGTGGCCGAGCTGCGAGGGCAGCTCCGGCGCCTCGCCACGCGAGGTGCGCACGCTGATGCTGGATGCCGCGCAGGACCCTCAGCACGACGGGCTCTCGCCGCTCGCCGTCCTCGCTCGGATCAAGGACCTCTGCGAGTCGGCCGACTACGACTTCCTGCACGAGGGTGTCGACGGGGGCTACCACGACCACCGCGGCTTCATCGAGATCGTCCGCCAGCGATGGCTCGACCGCGTCGACGACGAGCTGCGGCAAGCGACCGGGCTCGTCGAGGAGTCTCAGTACCTCGAGCTCTTCGACCGCTACGTGACGAGCGTCTCCTACTGGCTCAAGAAGGAGAAGGTCCCGAACCCGCACACGGGCAAGGACGAGGACCCGGACACGCGTTTCATGGAGGGCGTCGAGCAGATGCTCGGCGTCGTGCGCAACCACGACTCGTTCCGCAAGGACCTGATCAGCGGCGTCGCCGCCTACGCCATCGACCACCCAGGCGACAAGGTCGTCTACGCGCGCGTCTTTCCCCGCTACATCCAGCAACTGCGCGAGGCGAGCTGGGCCTCGAGGAAGAAACAGCTCGCGGAGATCATCGAGGACGTTCTTCGCGTCGCTGCCTCGCAACCCGTGCCCGACGCGGAGCGCCAGCGGCGCGCGCGCACGACCCGCGAGAAGATGACCGCGACGTTCGGGTACCCCGCGCGCGGCGCCCGCGACGTCCTCGCCGAGCTCCTCGCACGACGCTACGCGAAGTGACCCTGTCGGCACGCGGCCGCGCGCGCGATTGGACCTCGCCGTGAGCGGGCCTGCGTGCGATCGTCACCGCGATGGCCGTCAAGCTGCATGTCAACGTCGACCACGTCGCCACCCTGCGCCAGGCGCGCGGCACGACCTACCCCGACCCGGTCGAGGCCGCGCTCGTGTGCGAGGCAGCGGGCGCGCACGGCATCACGGTGCACCAGCGCGAGGACCGCAGGCACATCCAGCCCGACGACGTCGTCCGGCTCCGCGCTCGGGTGACGACGCTGCTGAACCTGGAGATGGCCGCGACCGAGCCGATGGTCGAGCTCGCGCTCCGGGTACGCCCGGAGTTCGTGACGCTCGTGCCGGAGAAGCGCGAGGAGAGGACCACGGAGGGTGGGCTCGACGTGGCTGGCCAGCGCGCGTGGCTCGAGCGCGTGACCGCGCGGCTCCACGACGCCGGCATCGCCGTCTCGATGTTCATCGACCCGGAGCCCTCGCAGATCGACGCGTCCATCGCGGTGGGCGCCGCCCACATCGAGCTCCACACGGGCGACTACGCCCACGCCGCGCCCGAGCGCGCCCACCACGAGCTCGCGCGGCTCGCGCGTGCGGCGCGACACAACGCCGAGGCGCGCCGCCCCCTGCACCTCGCTGCGGGTCACGGTCTCTCGGTCGCGAACGTCGGCGGCCTCCTCGCGTCGGTGCCGGAGATCGTCGAGCTCAACGTGGGCCACGCGATCGTCTCGGACGCCGTCCTGGTCGGCATGGACGCCGCGGTGAAGCGTTTCCTCCGCGCGATGGGCCAGCCGTGATCGGGCGGCCGCTGCTCACCCGCGCGGAGTCGAAGGCGGCCGACCGAAGTCTGATCGACGCAGGGGTGCCCGGGATCGTCCTCATGGAGAACGCGGGCCGCGCCGCGACGGACCTGGCGATGCTGCGCTTCCCGGGCGCGCTCGGACGCGTCGTGGTCGTGGGCGGCGTCGGGCAGAACGGAGGCGACGCGTGGGTGCTGGCGCGTCACCACCTCACGCGCGGCGTCCGAGCCGAGGTCTTTCTGGTCGGGGACCCGGCGCGCGTCGCGGGCGACGCAGCGAGCGCGCTCGCGGGCCTGCGTGCCGTCGGGATGACGCCCACGGTGATCGCCTCGACGGGCGAGACCGCCGCGATCGAGTCGCTTCGAGGGGCCACGACCCTCGTCGTCGATGGCCTCTTCGGGACGGGCCTCGACCGGCCCCTCGAGGGCCTCGCTCACGACGTGGTGCGTGGTCTCGGCGCGTGGAGCGTGCCGCGCGTCGCGCTCGACGTGCCGAGCGGCGTGTGCGCGGACACCGGGCGTGTGCTCGGCGCCGCGCTGCGCGCCGATCTCACCGTCACGTTTCACGCGGCCAAGCGCGGGCTGCACCATGCGCCGGGCCTCGATCTCGCCGGCGAGGTGATCGTCGCCGACATCGGCGTGCCGCCGCCGCATACCGCGCGGGCGCGGCTCGTCGGTGAGGAGGAGCTCGCGGCGTGCGCGCGGCGGCGCGCGAACGACAGCCACAAGGGCACGGCAGGACATGCCTTGAT
>JBKDQC010000455.1:0-1009 GCA_046342295.1 Deltaproteobacteria bacterium
TGATACAGCAGGCGCAGCCTCATTATCCCCCCGCTCTGATCGTCCGCCGCGAGACCGGAGGCCCCATCACCCTCGCGGGCCGCGCCGTCGCCGCGGGCACCCAGGTCGTCGTGAGCCCATGGCTCGTCCACCGCGACCCTCGGTGGTGGCCCCGGCCCGAGGCCTTCGACCCCGATCGCTTTCTCCCCGAGACCTCCAAGACGCGACCACGTTTCGCCTATTTCCCCTTCGGAGGCGGACCGCGGGTGTGCATCGGGAGCCACTTCGCGATGCTCGAAGCCGTGCTCCTGTTCGCGCTCGTCGCGAGTCGCTTCGAGGTTGAGCTGCTCCCGTTCGAGGAGCTGCGCTTCGCGCCCTCGGTGACGTTGCAGCCCGCCCGCGGAGGTGTCCGCGTCCGCTTCCGTCTCCGCGACCGACCGCGCACAGATTCCCCGCGAGGAGCCTCGTCCACCCGCTGATCCAGCGGAACCTAAACAGAATCGCCGAGAAAGTGGATCATCGGCGTCGCGGCGATTCTGTTTCGCGGAGCGGAGTTGGGTGGGGGGCCCCGAGCCAGCTCTGCCGGGCGGGGGGCGGGTCTGCATCAGACCTGCCGGGAAGAAGGGCTGCACATGGATCGGCGTCACGCCGATCCTGTGTAGGGGTGACGAACATGGCTGCCCCCGACGTCCGCGGCCGCCCGCTGGACCGACCGCCGCGAGTGCAAGGCACGAGTGGGACGGCGCCAGCGGGTGACGCTGGCGGGCGCGCGTCGTGGGCTGCTACACCATGCCACCAGAGCGGGATTCCGATGGATGCTCGTCCGAACACCGTGTCAGCTGCGCCGTCGCGGCCGCGCCCCGGGCACCGCCGGGAGGAGGCCACATGACGAGCGCTGCTCCCGGTGGCTGGGTGCTGGTGGTCGACGACGACCGCAGCCTGGCTCGCGCGGTCTCGCAGGTGCTCGCGCAGTGGGTGCCTTGTCAGGTGGCCATGTCGCCGCGTGAAGCGCTCGCGCTGCACGCGGCGC
>JBKDQC010000456.1:0-9600 GCA_046342295.1 Deltaproteobacteria bacterium
CCGAGGCCCACGCCGCGCGCGCGCGCGAACGCTTCGAGCGGATCGCGCTCACGCTCCCGGACGCGTACCGGGCGACGTTCCTGCGGCAGCCGAGCCGCGTGCTCGAGGCTCGGTCCGCGCCGGAGTCCGCTCGTCCGAGCACTGCCGAGCGCCTGCTCGCCATCAACGCTCGGCTCAACTCCACGCTGTCGACCGAGGCCGTGCTCGAGCACGCCATCGACGCGGCCATCGAGCTCACCGGCGCCGAGCGCGGCTTCGTGCTCCTCGCTCCGACCGATCGTCGTGAGGTCGAGGTGGCGACCGCGCGCAACCTCGATCGCGAGCGCGTCGGGCGCTCGCACCTGAAGTTCAGTCGCTCGGTGGCCGAAGGCGTGCTGAAGACGCGCGTACCCGTGCTGACGACGGACGCGCAGGCCGACGCGCGCTTTCGTGATCACGAGTCGGTGCACGCGATGCGGCTGTCCTCGATCGTCTGCGTCCCGATCGTGGCGCCGTCGGGCGTGCTCGGGGCCATCTACCTCGACAACCGCTTCGAGCGCGGGCGCTTCTCCGAGGCTGACGTACGCACGTTGAGCGCCTGCGCCGACCAGGTGGCGCTTGCGCTGACCAGCGCGCGCCTCGTGGCCGAGCTCGAGCGTCGCAGCGCGGAGCTCGAGGCCGAGCGCGATCGCGTCCGCGAGCTCTTGCGCGAGCGCGAGTCCCGCATCGAGGAGCTCGAGGCCGTGGTCGCGGGGCCACGCGCGAGCACGCGCCACGCCTACCCCGAGATCGTGGGGCGTGGGGCGGCGATGCGCGCGGTGCTGTCGGTGCTCGATCGCGTGATCGACTCCCCGCTCTCGGTGGTGATCGAGGGTGAGAGCGGCACGGGCAAAGAGCTCATCGCGCGGGCCATCCACCATCAGGGGCCGCGGCGCGCCGCGCCGCTGCGCTCGGTCAACTGCGGCGCGCTGCCGGACACGCTGCTCGAGGGCGAGCTCTTCGGTTGGAAGCGCGGCGCGTTCACGGGGGCCGACCGCGATCGCGATGGAGTCTTCGTCGCGGCGCGGGGCGGTACGGTCTTCCTCGACGAGGTGGGCGAGATGTCGCCCGCGATGCAGACCAAGCTCCTCCGCGTGCTGCAGCAGCGCGAGGTTCAGCCCCTCGGCGCGGGCAGCACTGTGCATGTCGACGTCCGGATCGTCGCCGCGACCAACCGAAGCCTGCGTGACGAAGTCCGGGCCGGACGGCTGCGCGAGGACCTCTTTTACCGGCTGGCCGTCATCGAGGTGCGCCTGCCGCCGCTGCGCGAGCGGCGCGAGGACCTGCCCGAGCTCGTCCGGCACGTGCTCGAGCGACGCGCGGCGGAGCTCGGCATCGAAGTGCCTCGCGTGCATCCGGAGGCGATGCGTTGGATCTTGCGCCACGACTGGCCGGGCAACGTGCGCGAGCTCGAGAACACGCTGAGCCGCGCGCTCGTGATGGGCGATCGCGAGCTCGTGCGGGTGGCCGACCTCGGGCTCGAAGACACGCCCGCGCTGCCTCGCGGGCGCAAAGAGGTGCAGGCCGAGCAGGCGCGCAGCATCGCCGCGGCGCTGGCCGAGACCCGCTGGAACGTGAGCGAGGTCGCGCGAAAGCTCGGCATCCCGAGGACGACCCTCTACCGCACGATGAAGCGTCACGGCATCGAGCCGCGCTGAGCGCTCGATGCCGCGCGCGTGCGGGTCAGGGCGCGACCGCGGTGAAGCTCACGATGCGAACCTCCCTCATGCCGATGACGAACGTGAGCGCGTAGCGCGCGCCGTCGGGGGCCACGAGGACCACGCTCGCCTCCGCGTCGGTCGGGATGGAGTGCTGGCTCTGCGGGCTCACCGGCATTCCTGCCGTCGCCGAGGCGATCGTCCAGTCGTTCTGCACACGCACCTGGCCTGCGTCGGTGAAGTCATATCCCACCAGCACGTTGGCGCCGCCCGCGCACTCGGGCGGGCGCGGAGCGCCCCGAACCACGCACTCGCCGCCGGGCAAGCCGCAGAGCTGGACGGCGCCATAGTAGACGTCCACGGGCTGCGAGGGCACCGTCGCGGGGAGCTCGTCGCAGGCCGCCATGGGCACAGGCGGTCCCGCGTCAGGCGTGACGGGCGGCGGACCGGCGTCGGGCTCGCGGCGCGCGTCGGGCGAATCGAGTGAAGGCGCGTCGGGAGTGTCCCGTCGTCCTGCGTCGGTTCCGTCGGCAGGAACTCCCGCGTCAGTACCGTCGGCAGGAGCTCTGGCGTCGGCGCCGTCGGCTGGACCGGAGTTGGAGCAAGCGCCCACGAGGAGCGCGGCAAGAAGGAAATGGGTCTTCATGGTGAGCCCCCTCAGCAACGCCCATGCCTGGCAAAGAATCCGTGCTCAACGCCGCCCGTGCCCTCCGATCACGGTCGCTCCGGCCGCCCGACGATCCAACGGCCTGTCGGGTCACGGCGGGCCGACCGCCCAGAGCTGGGTGTCGGAAGCCATGGAGTAGAGGACGCCGTCACCGACGACCATCGGGCCAGGGAAGAAGTGCGTGGCCCCCTCCCGATGCGCGGGGATGTGCGAGACCCAGAGACAGGTGCCGTCGTCGGCGCTCGTGAGGGCGTGGTTGAGCAACAGACCGCCCGCGGGATCGAGGGTCCCGCCCAGGTCGATGTTGAGGTGGACGTCGCGCTGCCAGACGAGCGCTCCGAGCGCGTCGTACGCGAGCAGACGCGTGCCTTCCTTGAGGACGACGAGGCCGTCGGCACCGACCGCGAGCGAGCTCGGGCCTCCGCCGATCGGAGGGTCTGCGAGGATCGTGCGGCGCACGGTCCCATCGGGGGCCACGGCCACCAGCGCGGATTGGCGGTATCCGTCGATCCACGCGACCAACCACGCCGAGCCATCGGGCCCGAGCGCAGGTCCCGCGGTCACGGCGCCATCGCGATCGACCGCGACGCGGAAGCGCTCCTCGCCCGAGCGGCCGTCCACCGACGTCGTGCCGATCTCGATGCGATACGACCCATCTCGCACCGGCGAGATCTCGTCGGTCACGAGATACGTCGCGGCCACGAGCTGGTCCTCGGCCCCGAGGGCGAGGCCCGAGACGACCGCACCGACCTCGCGCGACCAGCGCAGCGCTCCGTCGGGCTCGAGCGCCACGAGGCTGCTGCGCTCGGAGCGCGGGTCGGTCGCCGCGAAGTAGAGCGCGCCGTCCTGACCCACCAAGGGATGCCCGAGGACGCCGTCGGGCAGCGCTGCGCGTCGGCTCACTGCGCCGAGCGCCGTCAGCCAGAGGGCCTCGCGCCGCATCACGTCCGGTCGGAGGATCACGAGCACCGAGCCATCGGCCACGAGCACGGGCGCGCTCGCGGGCGCCCCGAGCTCCGAGCGCCAGGCCACCTCGCCGCTCGAGCCCGCGTCATCGACCGCGATCAGCATGCTGCCGACGGTGATGTAGAGGCGCCCCTCGGGCCCGACGACGATGGGACTGTCCGTTCCCGGCGCCTCCGGTAGCGCCAGGCGCCAACGCAGCACCGGTTCGTCGTCGATGATCGCGAAGATGCTGCGATTGGCCCGTGAGGGGCAGTAGCCCGGCATGGGCGCGGGCGAGCCTCCGAGGAGCGCGACCCCACACGCGCTCTCTCGGGGCGCAGGCTCGCGCGGGCGCTCGTGCGTGCGGTAGCAGCCCGCGAGCAGCAGTCCGCAAAGCCATGCGCCCGCGTGTTTTCGGGGAGCCGTCTTCATGGCGAGCCGTCTTCATGGCGAGCCCCTACGCAACGCCCATGCTCGGCAAAGAATCCGTGCGTGAGCTTCGCCCGTGCCATCCGATCACGGTCGCTTTGGTCATCATGGAACACTCTGGAACAACAGCGGATGGATCGGAGAGCGGCCCTCCCTCTCGCCAGGATGGTGGGCGAGGGCGGGGAAGGGAGGTGTCCGTCCTCCGGGGCGTCAGAGCGCGAAGGACGCGCCGCGCCTCTCGAGCGTGAGGGCGAGCTCGGGGGCGAGGGGAGACTCGAGCGTGAGCGCTCGACCCTCGAGCGAGAGCACGATCCGCGCGCAATGGAGGAAGGTCCGGTCGAGGCACGCCGTCTCTTCGAAGTGGCGGTTCGTCGGCGCGTGACCGTAGCGCGCGTCTCCGACGACCGGGTGCCCGATCGAGGCCAGGTGTCGTCGGATCTGGTGGGTGCGGCCCTCGTTCGGGCGGGCCTCGAGGAGGCCGTGGCCCGAGACGACGGCGCGGCGCCGGTAGCGCGTGCTCGCCTCGAGGTCCCGGCCCTGCTCGCGGAGCGCGCGGCGGATCGTCCCCTTCTCGCGCGGGATCCCTCGGACGAGGGCGAGGTAGGTCTTGTCGCCCTCGGCGAGCGCGCGCGCGAGCGGGGCGATGGCCTCCGCGCTCGCGCCGAAGAGGCAGACGCCGCTCGTGCCGACATCGAGCCGGTGCACCGGGGCCGCGCGCGAGAAGCCCGGGATGCGCTGGACGCGATCGAGCAGACACACGGCGTGCTCGGGGTGCGGGGTCGTGGGCTCGTGCGCGGCTTTGTCGACGGCGACCCAGCGCGCGCCCCCTGCGAGCTCTCCCTGCGCGAGGATGCGCGCGGGCATCGGCGCAGCGGGCGCGAGGAGCACCAGCGTCTCGACCTCGTGCGTCTGCGGCATCATGTCGAAGGCCTCGACGCTGTGGGCGGCGTAGCCCGCGCGCGCGAGCACGGCGAGGTCGCGCGCGCGGGTATCGGGGTCGCACGCGAGGTAGGCGAGCAACGACGCTCCGGAGCGCGCGAGCGCGTCGCGCACCTCGGGGACGAGGCCGCGGCGCGGGGGGTGCACCACCACGGCGGCGAGCCCGGAGGCAGGCACGAGCGCGTCGGCGACGTCGCCCGCGACCGCCTCGAAGCGGTCGGCGATCCCGGCGCGCTCGGCGGACGCGCGCGCGAGCTCGATGGCCGGCAGGAAGCGCTCGAGCGCCGTCACGTCGGCGCCCTCCTCCGCGAGGCGGAGCGCGAGGGCCCCGGAGCCCGCGAAGAGCTCGAGCACGCGTCGTCGATGGCCTCTCGGTGCGCGGCCGCCCTCGGGCCCGAGGGTGCGCACCGCCTCGGCGATGCGGTCGTGGATCGCGGCCGCGACGCCGCGGTGCGCTTGCACGAACGATCCGTGGGCCGCGAAGAACGGCGGCCCCTCGCCCACGCGGTCGAGCCGGGCACGCGCGGGATCGACGCGGTAGGTGCCGAGCACGCGCGGCGCGTCGTCGCGCTCGGCCGTCGAGACGGACACGTCGGGCCACGTGTCGCGAAGGACCCGCTCGAGCCCAACGAGCACCTCGCGCGCGGGTGCGCGCCCACGCTCGTAGGTGAGCGCGACGAGCACAGCGCTCTCCTCGTGGAGCGCCTCGCGCAGATCGACACCGCGGAGCACGCGCGGATCGAGCGCGGGGTGCGTGCCCATCCGCGCCCGCAGCGCCGACGCGACGAGGTCGAGCGCGGGACGCAGCACGGGGCAGTGCTCGAGATCGACGACCTCGTGCGTGCCGCGAGCGAAGAGGCCCATGCGGCCTCCGGCATCGACGACCCACTTCGCGCGGGTGCGGTATCCCGCGCGCGGGCCGATGGCGCGGACCTCTGGGATCGCGAGCCCCGCGAGCTCGGGGAAGCGCGCGAGGGCCGCTGTGACACGCGCCTGTTTGGCCGCGAGCTGCGCGGCCGGCTCGAGCGCGATCGCGGGGCAACCTGGGCACGCGGTCGCGTGCGCGCAGCGCAGGAGCCCCGGTCCGTCGGGCGTCGTCGATGGCGGCGTCACGCTCACGGGGCGCCCCATTCGCACGCGCGGAGCGCGAGGTAGCGCTCCCACGCGGGGCCGCCCCGCGCCTCGAGCACCCCCGCGAGCGCCATCGTCTCGTAGGCCTGCTCGAGCCGGCGCAGCAGCGACAGCTCGAGCCGCATCGCGAGATCGACCGAGCCCATGGCCGACAGCTCGTCGTCCGCCTCGAGGTAGCGCTGCACGGTCGGTGAGGTGGCGAGGTAGCGCTCGATCGCCGAGCGCTCACGCTCGACGGTCCCGGGGAAATCGGGGTGGTAGGGGTCGTCGAGCACGGGCCACCGAGAGAGCACTTCCGCCACCAGCGCGAAGTAGCGCGCGTCGGCCTCGGCGCTCGCCTCCTCGATCGCCGCGTCGTGCTCGGCCTTGCGCGCGCGCGTCTCGTCCAGACGCGCCGCGAGCTCGTCGCGGTCCGCGAGCTCCATCGCGGCGCGCAGCGCTTGGACGACCGCCTCCTGCTCGGGCAAGCGCGTGGTTGCGTGCGCAGGGCCTGCTGCGTGCGGGGCGGACGGCACCGTCTCGGGGGCGGAGGCCACGACGCGCAGGTAGGGCTCGGAGGTCGTGGTGGGGATGTCGATCGAGCGCGAGGCGATGCGCGCGTGCGTGAGCGCCTCGTAGAGACCGATCGTTCCGTCGCGATCGAGGTCGATCTCCTCGCGCCGCTCGCTGCCGTCGCGCGCCTGGCCGCGGAGCGCGAGGAGGAAGTGCACCCCGAAGCCGTCGTGGTGCGCCCGCTCCGGATCCGGGTCGCAGCCGCTCGCCTCGTCGTCCCAGCTCGTCGCGAAGAGGCCGCAGCGGTCCTGTGCGCTCGCGGGCCGCGTGCGATCGGCCGCTTCGAAGACCATCTCGGCCAGGCCTCCGGAGAAGCAGCTCGTCACGACGAAGCGCACGCCGCGCGCGGGCTCGCGCGCATCGAGCCAGCCCGCGAGGCCGATCGGGTCGAGCGCCTCGCCGCCCCAGAAGAGCGTGCGCGAGTCGAGGGGGCTCTCTCCGCCCTCGCCGTGGCCTGCGACGTACACCGTCAGCGGCGCGCCCGGCTGCGCGAGCGCGAGGTCGAGCAGCGCCTCGAGCTGGGCCAGCGTCGCGGCGCCGTGCAGGGGCAGGCTCGTCGGGCGGTAGTGCGCGTCGCGGCCGCCCCGCGGGGCGAGCAGCTCGCCGCTCTCGCGGACGCGCCGCTCGCCGCGCGGCTCGAGGTCCGCCACCTGGACCGAGCGTGTGTTCGGCCCTCCGGCGAAGAGCGCGACGGCCCCCGTGCCGAAGGTCTCGGTCGCGAGGCGCACGTCCTCTTCGAGCGAGAGCTGGTTCGAGTCCGGGGTCGGGCCGCCTCCGACGACGATCGCGGAGATCCGCGACGGAAGCGGCAGCGCCTCGCGCGGCTCCTCTGTCTCCAGAGCGGACGCCGCTTCGGCACCTTCGGCCTGGGGCCGCGCTCCGCGCAGGTAGGCCCCCGCGGCGGCAGCGACGAGCGCGCCCATCGTCACGAGCGGCAGAAAGACGCGTGCGCTCAGCCGGCTCGCGAGGGGAGGGGACACGGGGCGTGGTCTATCGAATCCGAGGCCCGCGTCACGCGGTCGCGCGCTTCTCTCGCCCGGCGGCTCACGGCGCCGCGGGTCGCGGGCGACGGCTTGAGGTCCCGCGTCGCCCGTCTTTCTGGGCCTCGGCGGGATCGATGGTCCCGTCGTTGGGGTCGCTCGCCCTGTGGAACACCTCGACGCCGGCCTGGATCGCGAGGGGATCGATCCGACTGCCCACCTTCGCGCCGGCTCGCGCGTTGACCCCGACGATCTCCGAAGAGAGCGCGCGCTGGAACTTCGCGCCCATGCCGCCCTTGGGACCGGTCGAGTCCCACACACCAAACACCAGCGCCGTCGGGCACAGCGCGAGCACGGCCGTCGCGTTCCGCGTGCTCGCGTCGGTGAAGGCCTTTCCTTCCGCCGTGTCCCGGAACAGCACCTTTCCCGTCGCGTCGGTCGCATCCCGCAGGATCGCGTCGGCGATGCGGTGCGGCGCCTGGAGCGCCGTGATGCTTCCGATGTCCGAGAGGGCGGGGTCGGCGGAGAAGTCCACCGACAGCACCGGGAAGTCGAGGGCCTTGCGCTCCCACGCGTCGAGCAGCGCCTCTTCCATGCGGTTGGCCTGGGAGGCCACGCCGTCGAGCAGCACGCAGTCCACGTCCTGCCCGTCCACGCGGCGCTTCTCGAGGACGTACTTCAGCGCGCGATCCCCGGTGGAGTAGGTCGGGGGGAAGACCTTGTCGCCCGCCCCGCCGGCGGGCTGGAGCCGCTGCCCCACCCGGAGCGCGGCCCCCGCGCCGTCCACGAGCCCCTCGAGCTTGTCGATCGTCAGATTCGCCATCGTCGTGCTCCCTCCGCCCGCCCCGCGGGCGCTCCAGACCCGAATCAGCTCTCCGAATCCTCGTCCGAGGTCCCGAACCCGATGCGCCGCGCGGGCCGCGCCGGTGGGCTCATCAGCTCCCGTAGCGCTACGAACACCACTCGGAACTGCTCGTCGTAGCGGCTCTCGAGCGCGTCGACCTTCTCGGCGAGCTCGGCGTTGGCGTCGAGCAGCCGCCGAAGGCGCACGAACGCGCGCATGATCTCGATGTTCACCTGCACGGCGCGGTTGCTCCGGATCACCCCGGAAAGCATCGCGACGCCCTGCTCCGTGAAGGCATACGGCAGCGTGCGCCGGCCGCCCCGCCCGCCGTTTGAGATCACATTTCGTGATCTCAAAGCCTCGAGCTCGTCCGCGTCGAGCTGGAACATGAAGTCCGAGGGGAAGCGCGCGGCGTTCCGCTTCACGGCCTGCACCAGCTCGCGGGTCTCGACGCCGTAGAGGTGTGCGATGTCGGCGTCCAGGATGACCCGCTGGCCACGTACGCGGACGATCCGCGCGTCCAGCGCATCTGCTCCGGCCAGCGCGTCGTGCCCCTCGTGCTCTCCCTCGCTCCTGCTCCCACGCATCTCCCACCCAGGACGTTCCCCGTCCGCCCCGACTGACAACGTCGGTCCGACGCTCTCTCTCGCGCCCTACGCGCGAGGCACCTTCACCGTCCCCAGCGCCTTCCCGAGGGCCCCGAGCTCGGACGCGGGAATCGCCCCGAGACCGACGGTGTCGTTGGCCACCCGCACCGTCACGCCCTTCAGCCCCGCGTGCCTCTTCAGGGCCGCGCGGATGGCCGTCTCCACGGGGCTCTGGGGCTTCCGCGAGGAAGTCTTGCGGAGCGCGCGCCGCGCGGCGCGGACCTGCTCGACGTCGGCAGTGCGCGCGGCGAGGCGCAGCGTCTCCTTGCCGTGCGGGACGAGCACCACCACGCGGTCGAGGTCGACGTGGGGCGGCGGCTTGGCGAGACCCTCGCGCTCCTGGAGGTAGAGCGCGAGCTCCTCGAGCACGCTGGGGCCGAGCGCTGCTTCGTCGGCGGGCTTGAACGTGCGGGCCACCAGCACGTTGCGCTTCACGGAGCGCGGCGTCTCGCCGGGCAGCTCCTTGCGGATGAACTCCGCCTCGCTCCCGTACAGACCCCTCCACAGCGGGGGATCGGCCGAGATGATCAGCGGCGGCTCCATTGAGTTGAAAAGGCGCTCTGTTCCTCTTGTCCGCCCGGGGTGTCGAGACAGGACCGCGGGGCTGAGGAGCAGGCGTCATGCCGCGGCAGCTAAACAGGATCGCCGAAGCGTCGATCCATCGGCGTTGACTTGAGATCCCGCGAGGATCAGGCTGCCGCGATCTCCCGGGAGGACGATCATGGCGCGGTCGAAGACTGGCGAAGCGATCAGCGCGAAGCGGCGCAAGCGCACACCGCGTCGCGCGCTT
>JBKDQC010000457.1:0-2490 GCA_046342295.1 Deltaproteobacteria bacterium
CCGTAGATCACCCGCGCCCGGGGCGCCTCGCTCTGCTCGAGCCGCTGGGCCTCCCCGAGCATGCGCCGGGCCCGTGTCTCGCACTCTCGGAGGAGCGCGCGCGCGTCGGCGTGCGATGCCTGCACACGGAGGGCTTCTCGCACGTCGCCGCACGCGTCCGCTGGCTGGCTGCCCATCGCGCCGCGTCCGCGCGAGACGTAGGCGTTCGCGAGCGCCGGCGCGAGTCTCGAGTCGTAGGCGCCGGTTCCGCCCGTGATGCGACGGTCGGTGCGGTAGGCCTCTTCCAGCGCCTGGAAGTTTCCGCGCCGCGCCTCGGGCAAGCGCCGCGCGAAGGTCTCGATGTTCCGGGCGAGGTTCTGGAGGTTGCCGCGCGCCGAGCCGGGGGCCGCCGCTGCCTGCTCGCGGGCTAGCCGTGCGGCCTCGTCGATCGCCCCCCTCCGGTAGGCGGCGAGGATGTTCGCCTCCGGAGCCGTCCCGGCCGAAGCACGTGGGGGGCGGGGGTCGCGTGGGACGCGAGGCGCCGGGAGCCGCCTCTCCGTCGATGGGAAAGGGTCGCGCGCTGCGGCGACCGCGGGCGTCGCGGCGGCCGTCTCGGGGACGCTCGGAGCGACCACGGTCGCGCTCGGAGCTGTCGTCACCGGGGGGTCAGTCGCGGGGACGTGCGGCAGCGCGACGGGAGGCGTGGCCGACACGACCGGGAGCGTGGGCGCAGGCGGCGCGATCGCAGGCGGCGCGATCGTGGGCGGCGTGATCACAGGCTCCGGAGATGTCTCGGGAGCCGGCAGCGCCGTCGCAGGAAGGGACGGTGTGGAGAGGACGATGGGGGTCTCACCGAGCCCGCCCGTCACGGGCTCCTCGTGGAGCAGCAGAGCCATGGCGATGGCGCCGATGCTCGAGGCGATCACGACGAGCAGCGCCGCTCCGACGAGGAGCGTGCCGCGCCCGAGGAGGATGTTGGTCCCCCGACCGGGCGTGGGCTCCGGCATCGGAGCCACGCTCGGCATCCCGGGGTAGGACGGCACCCAGGGAGCGGGCGGCGCGAGGACCTCGCCGGAGGGCAGGTGCTCGTCGCTCGTGGACTCCGCCGGCCCCGCCATCGTGGCCTGGGCGTGCAGCTCTGGCGCATCCGGCAGGCGTGCGACCAGAACCGTCTCGCCGATCTCGATGCGGTCCCCGTTGGTGAGAGAGGTCCGATGAACGCGGCGCCCGTTCACGAGCGTCCCGTTGCCGCTACCCAGGTCGAACAGAGTGATCCCCTCGACGTCGCAGAGGAGCCGCATGTGCTTTCGCGACACCGACACGTCCGTGAGGATGATGTCGTTGTCGATGCCTCGGCCGACCCCCGTCTCTCCCGGGTGCAGCGTGAACGTGCGCCCCAGATCCCTTCCGCTCTCGACCACGAGCGTCGGCGCGGGCTCCTCTCCGGAGAGCAGGTTCGTGCTCTCGTCCGCGAGAAGCTCACGGTCTTCGATGCGGGTCGAGTCGTTCGGAAGCTCTCCTCGCTCGAACTCCGCGAACTCGTCCGCGACGGCGTCCGCGCTCGGCAACGAGGGCTCGGCGAGGCCCGAGGTCTCGACCGGCGGCCGGGCGACCTCTCCCTTCGATCCCCGGGTCGAGACATCCTCGAGCGCGCTGAGCTCGAGGGGAGGTCTCGGTCCATCGAGCTCGGCCGAGGCCGGGAAGCGCTCGAGCACGCCCGCGTCGCCGTCGTCCGGTGCGCTCTCGGGCTCCGGGGCCTCCGACTTTGCCTCGGCAGGCGCGTCGGATGTCTCGTTCGGGCGTCTGTCGTCGCCGATGGCGCCCGGCCCGTGAAGGTCGGCGGCGGCGATCGTGGCCGCGGATTCGAGAGGCTCGCTGGCGCGGCGGCTGCCGGTAGGGCGCTGACTCGAGGGGTCGCTCTTCTTCGCCGGGCTCGGCACGCGCCCGGCCGCCGGCCGGGGGACCGACGCCTTCCGGTCGCGCGCAGCCTGGTCCGACGAGAGTTGATCGCCGAGCCTGTCGAGGAGCGCATCCACACCCGGGGCTTCTGCTGCTCGTTCCGCCATGGCGCGTTTCCAAGACAGCGTATTCCTCTCGCGGCTTGGCCACAACGGCCACGCTCGGCGCTCTGCTCCGACGGGGTTGTCCTCTTTCGGGACGTATGCGCCGGGCCCGAAGGTGCTCTCGCTCGCACGGTGGAGCCTCCCGACCTCAGCGTCCTGGAAGACAGGGGCCGTCGGGGCCTTACAACCTCAGCGGCTCGGCAGACCCGACCATTCGAGTGGCCAGTGCGATCTCGAGGGCTCGAGTCGGCGAGATTTTTGGGCGAACAGCCTATGTGGCATGCGCCTCGCTAAACAGGATCGCCGTAGCGTCGATCCATCGGCGTTGACTTGAGATCCCGCGAGGATCAGGCTGCCGCGATCTCCCGGGAGGACGATCATGGCGCGGTCGAAGACTGGCGAAGCGATCAGCGCGAAGCGGCGCAAGCGCACACCGCGTCGCGCGCTT
>JBKDQC010000458.1:0-7215 GCA_046342295.1 Deltaproteobacteria bacterium
TGTGACCGCACAGGTCGAGACCGTCGTGAGAACGGCGCTCGAGCAGTGGCTGCTCGACAACTCGTCGATGGGGGAGGGCATCGTCGCGCGCATCGTCGCCGCGGCGCGCGCCCGCGAGGCGAGCCGCGCGGCGAGCCAGCAGGTGTCGCGCAAGACGGCGGTGAGCCATCGGCTCAACCTCCCGGGCAAGCTCGCCGACTGCTCGAGCACCGACCCTGGTCACAGCGAGCTCTTCCTCGTCGAGGGCGACTCCGCCGGCGGCTCCGCCAAGGCCGGGCGCGACCGCAAGACGCAGGCGATCCTCCCGCTGCGCGGCAAGGTCCTGAACGCCGAGCGCGCGAACGCCGCGACAGTCGTCCAGAACAAGGAGCTGCAGGACATCGTCTCGGCGCTGGGCTGCGGGATGGGCAAGGACTTCGACGTCGGCAAGCTCCGCTACGGCAAGATCTTCCTGCTCATGGACGCCGACAGCGACGGCCACCACATCGCGACCCTGCTCCTCACCTTCTTCTACCGCCTGCTGCCGGGGCTGATCCGGAATGGCCACGTCTACATCGCGCAGCCGCCGCTCTACCGCATCGGCGCCGCGAAGGAGACCCACTGGGCGCTCGACGACGCGGACAAGGAGCGCATCCTCGCGACGCTCCCGAAGAACGTGAAGCCCTCGATCCAGCGCTTCAAGGGTCTGGGCGAGATGAACGCCGAGCAGCTGAAGGAGACGACCCTCGACCCGAAGAAGCGACGCGCGCTGCGGGTCGTGATCGAGGAGGAGCTCGAGACGGATCGCATCCTCAACGAGCTCATGGGCAAGGATGCTTCGATGCGTTTCCGCTTCATCATGGACAATGCGCCGAAGGCCGACGCGGAATCGCTCGACGTCTGACGTGGAAGCGCGGTGCGGGTGCAGCCCGTCACACGCGGGCGCGGCGAGCGTGCCTCGACACCGGACGCGAGACGTTCCAGCTTCCTCTCGTGCCTCTGACGCCTGGGTCCCGCATCGAGCTCGAGGATCGTCACCTCGAGGTCGTCCGAGCTGGGCCACCCCATGGGATGTTCGCGTGCTGTGTGGTGCGCGATCCTGCAGGCGTCTTGGCCGCCGCGGTTCTTCCGGACGAACAGAGCCCCGACGAGGTGCGTGTCGAGGCGGCTGCGCTGCTCGTGCGCGTGGGCCCGAGCGCCCCGAATCGGCTCGGCCACATCCGGAAGGAACGCCTTCGGCACCTGCGGCTCGAGCACGTTGGCTACCGTGAGGCAGCCTCTCGTGTCGAGGACGTGGGGACGTGCGTGCTCCTCACGTGGCAACCGACGATGCTTCTGTGGCGTGTGCTCGTGCGCGGCAAGCGAAGCGCATGGCCCCCCGACGTGGTGGCCCGCGTCGGAGCGGATCTCGCCCGCGGCATGCTCGATGGCCGATGCCGTCGCGTCGATCCGTGGAGCGTGGGGCTCGACGCCCGCGGCGCCTGGTTGCTCGACCCGGCTCTGGATGCGCTCCTGCGCCCCCGTTCGGTGGCCGAGGAGGGCGTGATCAAGGGGATCTGCAAGTACGACGGGTACCTGGCGCCGGAACAGCTGCGCGCGCGGCATGACGCATCGGTTGCACCGCCCGATGCCGCAGCGAGGCATGGGCTCGGCGTGATCCTGCACGAGCTCCTCGTCGGTCGCGCGCTCTACGCGAGGGAGAGCGTCCTCGAGACCCTGGTCGCGATCCGGAACGGACTGCCTGCACCGCTGTCGCTCGCCGTGGACGGGGTACCGCTCGATCTCGCCGCGTGCGTTCACGCGCTGCTCGATCAGGACCCGCTGCGCCGCCCCGACCCCGCCATGGTCCTCGAGCTGCTCGAGCCCCACGCGAGCGCCGACCTCTCCTGGTGCGGGTCTCTCTTCGAGCGCCACGCGCGGCCCTGCGACGTGCTTGGGTTTGGCCCGTAGGGGCCCGAGGCGCGCCGCGATCAGAGCCCTTGGTCCCTCAAGAACGCGACCAGCTCGCGGTAGAAGCGCCGGTGCTCGAAGTCGTTGAAGAGGCCGGGACCGTCCCCGAGGAGGTGCCCGACCTCATCGAGATGATCGGCCGGGATGCAGCCGAGAAATCGTCCGTGGCGCGCGCTCTCGACAGACACGAGACCGTCGTTCGGCGTCCGGTCGAGCGCGTCGCGGTCGAGGATTGCCTCGGACACGGCGAGCAGCGGGTCGATCGGGTCGGTCGTGTCGTCGTAGCGGCGGAGGAAGTCAGGCCGGTCGGACACGCGACACAGGCTCGAAGCGAACGTGCGGTCCGAGCGCCCTGCGATCGAGAAGTACCGCACCGTCGGCTCATCGGGGTGTGCGGCGTCGAACGCCGCGATCCCTTCGCTCGAGAAGAGACGCAGCGCTTCGAAGACGGAGGTCTCCTCGCCCGCCGCGTCGTAGAGCGGCGCGGCGATCAAGCGCACGAATGCGTCGAGGAGGTCGCGCAGACGATCGTCAGCCACCGCGCGAAGCACCACATCGGCCACGCGGGTTCCCCCGTGCGGTGTCGCGATGGTCGTGATCGACGCGACACGGTCCGGTCGAAGATTCGCCACGACGCGCGCATCGAGCCCGCCCTGCGAGTGCGCGATGATGTTCACACGATCGTGTCCAGTCTCGGTGAGGATGGCCTCGATGCGTTCGAGGAGCTCGCGCCCGCGGACCTCGGAGTCATTGAACGGGTCGACCGATGGCGTGTAGACGCGCGTCTCGCCGCTCGCCGCGAGGTCGTCCTTCACCTGCCAGAAGTAGTCGACGAAGCCAGCCCCGGCGAAGTCGTCGAAGCCGAAGAAGCCGTGCGCCAGCACGACGGGGTAGGGCGCCCCGAGCGCCGGAGCGTCGACCCCTGCGTCCGGTGGCACGTCTTCCTCGAGCACCGGCGCGTCTGGCTCGAACGCCGAGGTCCGCGCGTCCGCGCCCACGTCAGCCTCCGGCGCCGCGTTGGCGTCCCAGGTGCCACCCTCACCGCTGCACATGCAGCCCGCCAGCGTGACGGCGACGAGCACGAACAGACCGGAGGCGACCGCGCGAGACCGCGACATCGCGACCACGTTCGCCCGGCGCGAGGACCGTGGTCAACGCCCCCGTCAGCGCTTGCGGGCGAGGACCATCTGCACCGGCGCGTCGCGCCAGTCGGTCTCGGTGATCCACGCGGGCGACGCGTCGGTCTTGCTCGCGAAGAGGCCCGCGCGGACCGCAGCTCGGACACGTTCCGGGAAGAACCGATGCACGCCGCTGCGCAGCAGCGTCCCCAAGCCAGGTGCGTTCTTCGCGCGCGCGAACTGCGCCGCCTCGCGGCTGTGCTGTCCAAGACGTCTCTCGATGACGAAGCACGGCTCGAGCAGCGCCGCCAGCTCGTCCTCGTCGTACTCGCGCAGGTGGAATTCGTTCTCGGGCCGAAGCCGTGCAGTACCGCGTGTCAGCGGCGTACTGAGCAGAAGCGTGCCGCGCGGCACGAGCACCCGCGCGAGCGCGTGGACGCAATTCGGGGCTGCTCCCTCCGGCACGTGCGCGATCGTCTCGAAGCTCACGGCGAGCTCCACCTCCCCGTCCTCGAGCGGGAAGCGATCGGGCGTGGCCTGTCGGAAGCTCACGTTCGGAAGCGTGAAGTGCTGCCGGGCCCACGCGACAGCCTTGGCGGAGAGGTCCACGCCCACCACCGAAGTGGCCCCCGCACGGCCGAGCGTCCAGGAGCCGTAGCCCGCGCCGGACGCGCAGTCCATGACGCGCTTCCCCGCGACCAGCGTGGCCGCGTACTCGTAACGCGCCCAGTCCGCGGGATGTTCGCGCTTCGAGGTCTCGACATCCGAGAGGCCCGGCATGATGCGTTCGATGATTTCCATGGTCTCCTCGTGCCTCACGCGCTCGCCGAAGCGGACTCGTAGCGCTCGATGTCTCGCTTGACGAGGACGGCCGCGTCGAGGCCCTTCCGCTGACTGGCGTACCAGTTCATCGTTTGGGCGACAGCGACCTCGAGCGTCCAGCGCGGCTCCCAGTCGAGCACGCGACGGCTCTTGTCGATCGCGAGCGAGAGCGTCTTGGCCTCGTGCTCGGCATCCGCCTCGGGCGCGACGTCGATCCGAGCCGTCGAGAGCCCGTGAACGTTCCACGCCGCGGCAGCCAGCCGCGCCACCGTCTCGACGTCGCACACCGAGGAAAGGTCCGGTCCCAAGTTGAACGCGGTCTCGTATGCCGCCGAGTCGCCGCCTGCGAGCCTCTCGGCGAGACGAAGGTAGCCATGCAGCGGTTCGACCACGTGCTGCCACGGCCGCGTGGAGCGAGGGTTTCGAAGTCGTACGGGCTCGCCCCGCGCGAAGGCCCGGGCGATGTCGGGCACGAGGCGGTGTTCGCTCCAGTCGCCGCCTCCGATCACATTGCCCGCGCGCGCCGTCGCGATGCGCAGACCTGTCTGCGTGGCGAAGGACGCACGGAAGCTCGCGGTGGCGATCTCGGCGCATGCCTTGCTCGCGCTGTACGGGTCTCGTCCCCCGAGCGGCGCTTCTTCCGAGAAGGATTCTCCTCGCTCCGCGTTCTCGTAGACCTTGTCGGTCGTGATGACCACGACGATGACAGGGCGCCCTGTGCGGCGAAGCGCGTCGAGCACGTGCAGGGTTCCCATCACGTTGGTGGCGAAGGTCTCGAGAGGCTGCGCGTACGAGGTCTTCACGATCGGCTGCGCCGCGAGGTGAAAGACGATCTCCGGGGCTTCCCTGCGCACGACGCCCGCGACGGCGTCGCGATCACGCACGTCCACGCGATGATCGGAGGAGAGCATGCTGCCGACGCGCGCGAGCTCGAACAGCGAAGGCGCGGTGGCCGGGTCGAGGGCGAGGCCCGACACGCGCGCGCCCAAGTGTGCCAACCAGATCGTGAGCCAGCTCCCCTTGAAGCCGGTGTGTCCGGTCAAGAGAACACGCTTGTCGCGGAAGAAGTCGCTCATGAGGGGCCTCGGTACGAGGCCACCAGGACGTCGAGGTCCTCGTCGGTGAAGCGGGACTGTGGCACGTGGCCGAGAGTACGCTCGAGCAACGTCGTGTCGGCGACCAACCTGTCCACATCCGTCGCGTACCGCGGGCGGGCCCCGAATTCCAACAGCTCCGCGTCACCTCCCGCGGCGCGCATGACTCGTTCCGCGACGTCCCGCACCGCCAGGCCCACGCCCGTGCCGACGGTGAGCACCCGCGGCGCGCTCTCGATGTGGAGAAGCGAGATCAGCGCTCGCGCGACATCGGCGACGTGGATGAAATCGCGGACCTGGAAGCCGTCGCTCATGGGCAGGCTGCGGCGCGAGCGCGCCGCCTGGAGCACGGCCGGGAAGAGACGATGGCCCTGCTCTCCGGGCCCATAGACTCCAAAGAGCCGCGCGACGCAGCACCGCGGATCCGCGGCGAAGAGCAGGCTCGCTGCCAGTTTTCCGATCCCATATGGATTCGTGGGCACCGTCGGGGCGCGCTCGTCGATGCGCTCGCGCTCGAGCGCCCCGTACTCCGCCATCGTGCCGGCGACGACGAACGACAGGCTCATCCCCTCTGCGGCCGCGAGCAGGCTCGCGGCCATCGCCACGTTGTCCGTCGCGGCGCTCGGTCGCCGAGCCTCTGCAGGGACGACGCCGGCGGCCGCGAGGTGGAGAACGTGGGTGGGACGCGCCTCGAGGAGACCGGCGCGGACGGCCGCCGAATCGCGGAGATCGCATCGATCGCGACCCCATGCCTCGTGCTCGATCGCCGCGCTTCGCAGGGCGTGGACGCAGGCTCTTCCGATGAAGCCAGTCGCGCCGGTGACGAGAACCTTCATCGGTGCTCCCGCGTGAGTTCCTCGAAGATCTCTTCGTAGCGCGAGACGACCCGAGGAATCGAGTAGGCCTCCGCGCGCTGCGCCGCATGCGCTCCGAGCGTGCGCATGCGCGACGGCTCGGCCAGCGCCTCGGCCATCGCAGCACCGAGCGCATCGACATCACCGCTCGGGACCAGCACCCCGCCGCGGCCGTCCTCGAGCATCTCTCGGGGGCCAGACGGACAGGCGTAGGAGACGATCGGGCACGCCAGCGCCATCGCTTCCGCGAGCACCATCGGGAAGCCCTCCCACTCGGACGACAGCGCGAAGAGCGCTGCCCGACGCATGTGTCGCCAAGGAGGCGAGCTCTCGACGAAGCGAACATCCTCGGCGATGCCGAGCGTTCGTGCGAGCGTCTCGAGCTCGGCGCGTCCTGGCCCGCTCCCAGACAGAATCAGGCGTGCCCGTCGCGCCCTGCGGGTGACCGCGAACGCACGCACGAGGTGGTCGAAGCGCTTCTGCGCGACGAAGCGCCCTGCGCCGACGATCACTGGGACCTCGGCGTCACGCCCCGGTTCACGCGGAAGCCAGGGGTCTTCCAGGGGCTCCTCGGCGCTGGCGCGAACCCGGGGGAGGTCGATCGGGTTCGGGACGACGACGATGCGGCTCGCATCGACCCCGAAATTCGAGACGAGGTCGTCGCGCCCCTCCTCCGCGGTCATCAGTACCCGGTCGACCGCGTGGTTGTACGCGGGACGCAGCGTCGCTGCGTAGATTCTCCGGAATGCCGGCGCGTACGCCTCGGCGTCCTCGAGGTTCTTCGTGACGAACGAGTGCTCGCAGGCGACGACGCTCCAGCCGGCCCGGAGCTGCGCGCGCGCAGCCAGAAGCGCGAGCGAAGGATACTGCACCACGCCGAGCGCGACGTCCGGGACGTGCTCGCGCAGCGCGCGCGCGTAGCCGCGCAGGCGCGCGATCGAGCGCCCTCGACGAAGGCGGGGGAGGTATCGGTCCACCTCGACGACGGGCACGTCGTACGGCGCCTGGCTCGCGAGCTCTCCCGTGGCCTCGTGCACGAGGAAGAACGGCTCGAAGCGCGAGCGGTCCAGCCCCTGCGCGACCCAGAACGCGACGCGTTGGGCGCCGAGGCGCTCGAAATTCGGGATCGCGATCGCGATCCGCAAGCGCGCAGCCATCGTCAGCCGACTCTCCACGGCGCGCGGCCCGAGGCCCAGAGGTCGTTGAGGAGCTGATACTCTCGAAGGGTGTCCATCGGCTGCCAGAAGCCCGTGTGTCGGAAGGCACGAAGCTGACCCTCGCGCGAGAGGCGCTGCAGCGGCTCTCGCTCGAGGACGGCGCCCTCTTCGGTGCCCAGGTACTCCCAGATTCTCTTCGCGTCGAACACGAAGTAGCCGCCGTTGATGAACCCTTCGGTGG
>JBKDQC010000459.1:0-2048 GCA_046342295.1 Deltaproteobacteria bacterium
CCGCCGCGTCCCGCCCCTTCGTCTCGAATCCTCGATCGAGCCGGCCCCAGCCGTTCCAGCGAAGCTCGTCGCGTCGGTCTCGCATGCGCCACCGCTAGCACGAACGGGAACACGTCTCGACCTCGCGCTGACGTATGCTCCCTCGGTGCAAGGACCCTTCGGACGCGCCTGTAGGATCGCGACGGCCCTGCTCTGTCGCCGCCGGCGATGTTCGAGGACGAGATCGGCGTGCTCACGGTGCAGACGTTCGGCCACATCGGGCGCGAGGCCTGGAAGGGACCTGTGTGGAGCGAGGATGGCCCCCTCTTCCTCTATGGATTTCCATCGATCGGCGCGCACGCGCCCAAGGTCGGCATCCACGCGCCAGGACCGACGATCGATCCGGACGACTCCCACCGCACCGGCCGCCACGATCACGCCCACGAGATCGTCTGGCTCGCGCGGCGCCGCTTCGGCACCGAGCGACCGTTCGTAGAGGAAGTACGCACGTGCCTCTACACCACGCTGCCGGGAGAGGACTTCCGCATCGGTCGCGTGAACGACGGCGTGTTCTACGCGAGCGCGTGCAGCGGCCACGGCTTCAAGACGGGTCCGTGGGTCGGCCGCGTGCTCGCGGACCTCGTGGATGGCGGCGACCCGCTGCGCGAGCACGCACGGTTGAGATACGACATCGGCTGACAGGGAGCTCCCCGCGAGCCAATGGATTGGGGAGATCATCCAGCCTGTGGGATGCTCAAGGCCGCGCCGCGTTGCGAGGATGCGGTCAATCGCGCCTGCCAGGGCTAGAGCGGGAATGCCACGGCGATGGAGGCGACGATGCGTTCGATGGCGGGCCCGAAGTCATTCGAGCAAATCGACGAGAGGGAGACCGAGGCGCCCGCGGCCGAGAGGCCGGCGGCCGTCTGTACGATGCGGATCGGCGGGTACGCGACGCCGTTGACCGTGGAGCACGAGGGCTCGAGATTCGTGCCCATCGCGTTGGGGCGCGGGATCATGTTCGGGTTCGCGAGGATCGCCCAGAAGTCGGGCGCTGCGCCGGGCGCCGGCTCGGTCTCGGGCGGGATCCCGGTGACGGCCGAGAAGATGAGGTGGTTCGGGTCGCGACGGAGGCCGAGGAAGCCGTTGACGTAGCGGTCGATCGGGTGGATCAGGCCCATCGCCGGGTCGCCGAAGGCGTTGCAGCGGAGGTTGAGCGGCACCGACATGAAGCGGGGGTCACCGCTCACGAAGAGGCCGTAGTCGCGGACCGAGCAGTCTTCTTCGTCGGTCACCAGCACCACCGCGAGCGCCGAATTGGGGCGGACGAAGCCGGTGTTGGGGCCGTCGGCCTGGCCCGCGACGCTGTCGGGGACGCCGTCCGCGCTCACGAAGCGCGGGGGCGAGTATCCGGGGCGGCTCCACGCGGAGGCCGACATGGGCGTGAGCGCCTTCAGAGCGGACTCGAGCTGCTGCTCGAAGCCGCAGCCGCCGGTGCCGATGTCCGCGACGCAGCCCACGGTCGACGCGAACATCGCCGAGTTGTCGCGCTCGCGGTCGAACTCCAAGACACCCGACGGGTAGGTCGCCATGCAGCCGCCCGTCGCGCTGCGGCTCCGGCTCCGGAGGATGCCGTCGTCACCGAGGCCGCGGCCGCACGTCGGGACGCCGGTGTTGGGACCGGCGCCGAGATCGCTGGTGACCACACCGACGTGAATCGACCCGATCGGGTTGAAGTCGGGCACCCCGTTCCCATCACGGTCTCCAGACGACAGGAGCTGCAAGAGGCGCGGGAGGTCCCTGATCAGGGCCGCCTGCTCCTCGGCCATCGAGTTCGAGCTGTCGATCATGAAGAGGAGATCCAGCCCACTCGCTGGCGGCACGGTGCCCGCGTCCACTGCGTCCGCAGCGTCCAACCCCTCTAGCCCACCCCCGTCAACACCGTCTGGAACCCAGGCATCCGCTCGATCTTGAAGGGGACGCAGCGAGACGCACGACGCCAGCGGCGAAGCGAGCGCGAACAGTGGGACGACCAGCAGCCGGAAGGGCTTCGTCCCGCGCCGGCGCGGGAC
>JBKDQC010000460.1:0-2358 GCA_046342295.1 Deltaproteobacteria bacterium
CGGCGCGATCCTGCGTCGCGCGACGCGCGCGCCGCCACCGAGGTCACGCGCGACGAGATCCGCGAGCGCCTCTCCCGCTCGGCGCCGGAGGCCCTGCGCTGGGTGCCGGGCGTGTCGGTGCAGCAGACGACGCACGGCCAGGGCAGCCCGTACGTGCGCGGCGTGACCGGCCAGCAGGTCCTCCTCGCGTTCGACGGGATCCGACTCAACAACGGCATCTACCGGCAGGGGCCCAACCAGTATTTCTTCACGGTCGACCTCGGGAGCCTCGACCGCATCGAGGTGCAGCGGGGCAGCGCCTCGACGCGCTGGGGTGCGGACGCGATCGGCGGCGCGGTGCTCGCGGTGCCGTCCGAGCCGACGCTCGATCCTCGGCGCGACGGTCTTCATGTTCACGGCCGCGCGCTCGGGCGCGTCGGCACACAGGACCCCGAGATCCTGGGCGGCCTCGACGCCAACGGGCGCCTCGAGCTCGACGTGCAGCTCGGTCGCGACGTCGCGGTGCTCCTCGGGGGCGGCTACCGAGGGGCCGAGCCCCTTCAGGGCGCCGGGGTGCTCTACAACCCGTCGAACGGTCAGCCGGCCCTCGTGCCGCTGATCGAGGCCGATGGACGCACGCAGCGCGGCACGGGCTTTCGCTATGGCGCGTTCGATGCGCGTATCGTCGCGCGGGTCGCTCCCGAGCTGCGCCTGGTCGGAGCGCTCTACGGGTTCCGGCAGTACGACACGCCGCGCGCCGATCGCTGTCCTCCGCCCACGGGCTTCGAGCGCGACTGCACGGTCTTCCTCGAGCAGTTCCGCACGCTCGGCTATGTCGCGCTCCGGGGCAGCGCCGGGCCGGAGCTCCGCGAGGTCGATCTCACGGTCAGCTACCAGCGTCAGCACGAGGTGCGCGAGCTGCGCGAGCCCTCGCTGTTCGCGACCAACCAGTTCCGCGACGACCTCGACTCCGTGGGGCTGACGGCGCGTCTCGGCTCGCGCCGACATGCCATCACCGCCGACGCGGGGCTCCGCGTGCGCGGCGGCGCGGACGTCGCGATCGACGTCGTGCGCTCGAGCGCGTTCCTCCTCGACAGCCTGATCGGGACCACGCGCCAGCTCTCGCGCGGCCTCTATGCGGACGGCGGGCGCTTCTACACGGGCGGGCTCTTCGTCGAGCTGGACGCGGACCTGCTCCGCGTGCTTCGCGTCCGCACCGGCGCCCGGGCGGCCTTCTCCGGCGTCCGTGCGCCCGCCGAGACGCGCTCGGTGACCCAGCGCGTCTCGGAAGACTACGAGGGCCTCGTGGCGCGCGTGGGCCTCGAGTACCGACCGGCGGACGAGCTCGCGGTCTTCGTCAACGTGGACCAGGGCTTTCGCTCGCCCAACCTCGACGACCTCACCTCGCGGCAGATCATCGGGCCCGGTTACCAGTTCGAGAATCCCGCGCTCACGCCCGAGCGCTCGACGACGTACGAGGTCGGCGCGCGGCTGAGGGTCCCCGGGCTGCTCGGCGACGGCTCGCTGTCGGTCGACGGCTGGCTCTACGCGCTCGAGATCGAAGGCGCCATGACGCGCGCGCCGCGTGGTGTCGCCGACTGCCCCGCGGAGTCTCCCGAGTGCCGCTCGGCCTTCTCGCGCTTTCAGCCCGTCAACGTCGCCGGCGCGTCGTGGGTGCTCGGGGCCGAGCTCGCGGGCCGGCTCACGCTGCCCTTCGGCCTCGGGGTCAGCGCGACGTTCGCGTACGCGTGGGGGGAGGGACCGAGCCCACTCGAGAGGCCTCCTGCCGGGCAGGAGCGGGTCCCGCTCTCGCGCATCATGCCCGCCAACGGGACCCTCGAGGTGCGCTACGCGCACGAGGAGAGCCGGCTCGTCTTCGGTGCAGCCATGCTTTGGGCCGGCCCGCAAGACCGGCTGTCGCTCTCGGACGGCGTCGATGCCCGCATCCCGCTCGGTGGCTCGCCCGCGTACGCCACGTTCGATCTCCGCGCGGGCTGGCGCTTCGAGGCCTCGACCGACGCGGGGGCGTTGCGCATGCAGCTCACGGCCGTGCTCGAGAACGTCTTGGATCAGGTCTACCGGGTGCACGGCTCGGGCATCAACGGTGCCGGCCGCGGCCTCCTCCTGCAGCTCGAGGGCGCGCTCTGATGAGAAGGTACCGCCAAACACAGCGCTTTCATCCCGAGGGCTCGCCCCGCGGGCGGAGGCAACTGAGAGCACGTGGCACTCGGATGGATCCGATGCGGGTGACACGGGCTCGAATCGGCGGGAGGGAGGCTCTCGCCGATTCACTCGGCGAGAGGGAGGGGCTGCGGCCAGACCCTCCGGCAAGAAACGTCAGAGCATGAGTCAATCCAAGTGACTCATGCTCTGAGAGCA
>JBKDQC010000461.1:0-7210 GCA_046342295.1 Deltaproteobacteria bacterium
CCTTCAGCGTGTCCTCGGTGGTGTGAAACGCGAGGTTGCCCACGTAGAGGCGATTGCCCATGTCTGTCTTCTCTTCTTCTCGGGCCCTGACCGAAATCGCGTTCGCTGCCCGCGCTCGACCGCGATGTGCTCCCCAATAGCGGGAGCTCTCTGCACGACGCCGAGCGACGAAGACCAGCCAGAGGCTCGAATCGAAGGACGGACGTGACGGCCGGGATCTACGACGACACCGCGCCAGAAGCAAACTCCCGGACCGAGGCCGCGAGCCGGCGGAGCGACGCGACGTCGAGCGGGGCCTCGGAGAGCTCCGGAACACCGCGGTGTCGCGTCCGCTCGGGCAGCGCCGCCACGAAGGCCTCGGCGCGCGCGACACGGGCGGCATCCTCGGCCAAGAGTCGATCGCGATACGCGCGCGCCCGCCCGATCGCGCCGGCCGCGGGCGGCGGCTCCGCCCCGCGGGAGCTGGAGAGGCTGGTGCGCGCGAGGCGGTTCGAGAGAACCCAGCCGACGCGCACGCCGCGCTCGAGGAGCCCGTCGGCGAGCGCACGCGCGTCTTCGAGGTGCGTCGGGTCGGGAGCGGCGGTGAGCACGAAGGTGGTGTCGGGCGCGCGCAGCATGCGCTGCACTTCGGCGGCGCGGCCCGCGAAGCCCGCGCGCAGGTGGAGAAAGACCGAGAAGAACGCTGCGAGGTCCGACGCGAGCTCGCGGCCGAAGAGCTGCGCGAGGAGCGCCGCGACGGCCGCCTGACCTCGGCGCCGCAGCGCCGCGCGGACGCCTGCGGGACGCGGCCCGAGCGCCGCGACGAGGGCATCCGCGACGCCCGAGCCAGCGAAGCGCGCGAGGCGACCGGGGGCATCGAGGATGTCGAGCGCGCTCCGCGTCGGCGGCGTGTCGAGCACGACGAGATCGTGCTCGCCGCGCGTGACGAGATCGTGGAGGCGCTCCATCGCCACGTACGCGTGGGGGCGCGCGTGCGTGCGGGAGAACGCCTCGTAGACGCGGTTCTCGAGGATCGCGCGGCGCTCTTGCTCGCTGGCGGCGATCCTTGAGATGAGCGCATCGAAGCTCGCGCGCGTCTCGAGCATCGCCGCCTCGAGCCCCGGCGCCGAGGGCACGGGGCGGAGCGCGTCTTCGAGGCGCCCGGCGAGCCCGAGCGCGCTCGCGAGGCGCCGCGCGGGATCGATCGTCACGAGCGCGACGCGGCGGCCCGCAGCGGCAGCGTCCACGGCGAGGGCCGCCGCGAGGGTTGTCTTGCCGACGCCGCCGGGCCCGACGCAGACGAGCACGCGCGCGCCGCGGTACACCGCCCCGAGCGCCGTCACGCGAGCACCTCGGCCGCGAGCGCGCCGAGGCGCGCGAGGTCTTCGAGCGCGAGCGCCTCGCCCCTTGGCCTCAGCTCCGGCAGGACCACGCGCGGCGTGCGTGAGAGCCCCTCGAGCGCGCGTGCCTCGCGATCCCAGCGCGCGACACCCTCGAGCGCGAGCTCGAGGGCATCGCGATCCGAGCGTCCGAGCGAGCCCGCGAGCAGGGCGCGCGCCTCGAGCTCTTCAGCCGCCTCGAGCGGCCGCTCGGAGCGGCGGTTGACGACGTTCGCGCCGAGCGGCACCGCGCGCCGGGTGAGCTCGGCCTCGAGCTCGAGGGTCTCCTCCACGGCGAGCGCGAGCGGCAGCGTGACGAGGTGCACGCGCGTGCGCTCCGGATCTCGCAAGATCGCCCCGAGCCCCCGCACGAGCTCTCCGATCGGGCCGCGAGGCGCGAGCCCGGCGAGCAGCGCCGGCAGCTCGAGGAACATCAGCGCGTGCCCCGTCGCGTCGAGATCGACGAGCACGGGGTCGAAGCGCCTGGCCAGCTCCGCGACGTGCTCGAGGGTGAGCAGCTCGGGCACCGCGGGCGCGGCCTCGAAGAAGCTCGCGAGGCCGCGGCGCGCGACGACGCGCTCGGCCACGGCGCGCGCACCGATCCGGCGCGCGAGGTAGTCGAGGAGCGCCGCGTCGAGCGAGACGTTGCTGGCCCACACACCGGAGCAGACGGGCGCGGGGGCGTGCCCGAAGGCGCCCGCGGCCGGCCCCACGACGCCGCGGAGCGAGCTGCGGTGACCGAGCTCGACGATCACCGGTCGCGCGCCCTGCGCGGCGGCCTCGAGCGCGAGCGCCGCGACGAGCGTGGTCTTGCCGACGCCGCCCTTGCCCGTGAAGAGATGCAGGCGCGCCGGCGCGCTCACCCGACACGCACCCTGCAGGCTGTCTCCTGCGCGCGGTCGCGCGGGCTCGCCGCGTCGAGCAAGCGTGAGAGAGGTCGCGCCGGGCGAGAGGGTCGCATCGGCGCGATCGTGCCCGCAACCTCGTCCGCCGTCACGCGACGCGGGTGCGCGCGCGACGCGTGCGGCCGTCTGGCACGGGGCCCGAGCGGGCCAGGCGATCGCGCAGGGTGGTGCGTGCGATCCCGATCGCGCGCGCCGCGGCGGAGATCGAACCGTGCTGGTCGACGAGGAGCCTCGCGCCGAGCGGCGAGACGTCGGCGAGCGCCTCGGTGCCCGAGATGGTCTCGATCACCCCGCGGACGTCCTCGGACTGAATGAGCCCGCTCGAGAGCGCGGCGGCGCCGAGCACCACGCTGCGCAGCTCGCGCACGTTCCCCGGCCAGCCGTACGCGAGGAGCGCCTCGAGGGCGTCACGGCTCAGCATGCGCGGACCGATCGTGGACCGCGCCTGCTCGAGGAAGTGGGCCGCGAGGGCGCGGACGTCGTCGGGTCGCTCCGCGAGCGGGGGCACGTCGATGCGCGCCTGCACCAGGCGGTAGTAGAGGTCGGCGCGGAAGGCGCCCCGGGTCACGAGCAAGCGCAGGTCGCGGTGCGTCGCGCACACGAGGCGCACGTCGACCCGGCGCTCGGACTCGCCACCGACGCGCCGCACCGACCAGTTGTCGAGCACGCGGAGCAGCCGCGCCTGGATCGAGAGCGAGAGCTCGCCGATCTCGTCGAGAAAGAGGGTGCCGCGGTCGGCTTGCTCGAAGACGCCGCGGCGCATCGCATCGGCGCCGGTGAACGCGCCGCGCTCGTGGCCGAAGAGCTCGCTCTCCACGAGGTCGCGCGGAATGGCCGCGGCGTTGACGGCCACGAAGGGATGGCTCGCTCGCGGCCCGCGCGTGTGGAGCGCGCGCGCGAGCCCTTCCTTTCCGGCGCCGCTCGGGCCCCACACGAGCACGGGGCTCACCGACTTCGCCAGGCGCTCGACCTTGCCGAGGATCTCGATCATCTGCCACGACGCGGCCACGAGGCCGTCGCCGCGCGCGTCGCCGCGCTGGCCCTGCTCGACGACGAAGATCTCCGTGCGGCCCAGGCGCAGGCGCGAGCCCGCCGAGATGCGCCCGAGCTCGGTGCGCACGTTGTCGACCCAGGTGCCGTTGCGGCTGCCGAGGTCGCGCACCCAGGCGGCGTGGTGCGCGGGCTCGAGGCGGCAGTGCATGCCGGAGACGGCGCGGTCGGCGAGGACGATGTCGCAGCCGGGCTGAGAGCCGAGGGTGAGGGGGCGGTCCTCGAGCCGGAACCGACGGGCTTCGCGGCCGCGCCCGATCACGAGGGAGAAGGGAGCCTCCTCCTCGAGCTCGACGTGGATGGGCTCGGTCGAGAGCGAGATCTCGCGCGAGCCCGAGGGCGCGAGCGCGGGAGCCCGCATCAAGGTGTACCTGGCGCCGAGCGGGAGCTCCGACGCGAGGGGCACGGTGACGCTGGGCTCGGTGAGGGCCTGCGCGACCGGCAGACCGTCGGCGTCCGGCTGGACGAGCCAGGCCCGCCCCGGCACCTCCGCGTCGTGCACCACGACGTCGCAGCCCGGGCCGCTGCCCACCTCGAGAGGCCTGTGTTTGAGGGGAAATACGCGGAGCGGCTCCCCACGGAACGAGAGGACGATGGCTTCCATGGGCCCGCTCATCGCGCGAAGGGCACCCGGGTTGCGTGGCGCGTGAGCGCGCTGGCCAAGGCTCGGCCGTCTCGTGTGTCCGAGGCTCCGGCATGCCCGGACCCCGCCTCGGTCGATTCGTGCACGCGGCGCTGGCCGCGGCGCTCTGGCTCGCGCCGTCTCCTGCGCCCGGTCAGCGACACCGCGGCCCCCGCGCCGCGCCGACGGGGCCGACCCGCGCACCCCACACGGCACCGGCGGCCGAGGGCAGCCGGGGCGAACCCCGCGGGGGGGCAGGCGGTCCGGTGCTCCGCGAGCGCAGCGCGAGCCCCGCCCACGATCTGCGCACCGCGCACGACCGGTGCGTTCGTTCGCTCGCGCGCCTCGAGCGGGCGGACGGTCGGGTCGGGTCGGGTTGGATCGCGGAGCTGGCCGGTCAGCGTGTGATCGTGACCAACGCCCACGTCGTGGCTGGCGTGCGCGTGGTACGCGCGTTCGCGTACCGCGGCGAGGCGGTCCTCGCACACGTCCGCTACGTGTCACCGAACATCGACCTCGCGGTGGTGGTGCCGGAGGCGGAGCTCTCGGCCGTGGACGATGCGGGGCTCGCCGCGCCCGCGCCCGCCCTCGAGGTCGCCGCCGTGACGGCGCTCGTGCGCGGTGAGCGCGTGGTGCTCGGAGGCAACCCCGGCGGGCTCTACTTCATCACGACCGAGGGAGTGGTCGCCGGGGTCGTGTCCGACACGCACGACTCCGACGAGGCGTGCGGCACCGGCCACAACTGCGTCGTGCTCGACGGCGAGGGCGAGCTCGGCTCGAGCGGCGGGCCGGTCCTCGACGCGTCCGGCCGCGTCATCGGCATGCTGTGGGGCGTCTTCACGGGGAGCTCGCTCTCGATCGCCATCCACGCGAGCACCCTGCAGCGCGAGCTCGACCTGGCGGCGCTCGCGCTCGCGCAGCGACGAGCGCGACCCCGGCAGCCAGCGCCCGAGCCCTGAGAGCACGTGGCACCCGGATGAATCGATGCGAGCGGTGCGGGCTCGAATCGGCGGGAGGGAGGCTCTCGCCGATTCACTGGGGCGCCGATCACGCCGCATCAGCCCAGCACGGGATCCCCCGCCCGCTTGCGGCGGGGTCAGTCAGCCCAGCACGGGATCCTCCGCCCGCTTGCGGGAGGGGCCGCTGACCAGAGCTACGAACCGTGGCGACGCGCGTGGTGGGCGACCGTGAAGAGCCCGCCCATGAGCAACGTGACGGCCCACGCGCGCGCGAACGCGAGGGGGTGAAGGACGGGGGCGAGCGCGTCGTGGAGAACGACGCGGGGGCGGAACAGGACGTCCCAGCTGTTCAGTCGCACGAAGCGCCCGAGGTAGATGCCGAACCCGCTCACGAGCGTCGCGAGCAGAAGGACGCACGTCGTCGCGCGCGGGCCGAACCACGACGCGAGCGTGGCCCCCGCCTCGTCGAGCGCCGCGACACCGAGCACGACGCCAGCGAGCGCTGCGCTGGCGAAGAACGCTGCGTCGAACCAGAGCGGAACGAACGGCCGCGCCCGCAGGTGCATGAGATCCGTCACGACATAGGGCGCATTCGGAAGAAAGACGAGCCCCACGAGGAGCGCGAGCGCGGCGAGCCCCTTCCGTCGATGCGCGTGCGCCACCGTTGCGAGCCCCGCGCACGCGAGCGGCACCCCCCCGAGCAGCACGTTGAAGAGCAGGAAGCCGAGGCTGCGCTTCCCCGTGTACTGCCAGCGCACCGCGAAGACCGCGGCGGTGAACAGCACGGGGAGCACGGTGCGCACGTGGCGCGCGGCGAGTCGCTCGAACGGCTCGAGAAAAGACGACATCCCACCTACGACGGCCCGCGCGGGCGTCGCCATTCCCGCTCGAAGACGAGGGGCTCCGCGAGTGTCCCGCGAACCTCGACCGATCCCTCGGCGTCGCGAGGCGCTCGGGCTTGGTCACCCTCGCGCACGCACATCGGCCTCCGCCACGACTTCGACGTTGACCTCGATGTCGACCTCGGCTTCGACCGCGACTGACCGAAGAGCAAGTGGCTGCCGACGTGGAGCAGGCTGCTGGAAATGCGCCGTGCGTGCGCGAAGCTCAGGGCCGGCGGCGGCGCGCGAGCGTGCCGAGCACGGCGAGCAGGGCCAGCGCGAGCGCGCCGCGGTGGCCGCGGTCACGCACGCCCAAGACCGCGCAGCGGAATCCACATCCACCCGAGCGAGCCACCCGAGGCCCCGCATCGAGCGGGTCGATGTCTGCCCCGTCGCCTGGGAAGCTCGCGTCGATTGGGCCCGCATCGAGGACAAGCGCGCCCGTGTCCTCCGCTGTCGCCCCTCCGTCGGACACCGATGCGCCTCCATCCGGCATCGATGCGCCTCCGTCGGACATCGCGCAGTCGGGGATGGGCACGTCCGCCGGACAGACTGCATCGCTGCCTGTGCACAGCTCCTCCACGTCGCAGTCGCCCACGTCGGGGCGGCACGCCGTGCTCGACGAAAGGAAGTTCGCCTGACAGCTCGCCGTCGCGCCGACCGAGCCTGCGCACGTGTCCTGCGCATCGCACGCACCGCTCGGGGCGCCGCCGCACGGCGAGCCTGGCGCCGCGGCTGCATCCGGCGGGCAGGAGCCCGTCGTCCCCGTGCACACCTCCGCCGCGTCGCACTCGCCGGCCGTCCGACGACACATGGTCGTGAGAAAGCGGTCGACGCACGTGTTCGCGGTACCGCTGCACCGGTCGCTGGTGTCGTCGCAGGGGCCGCCGTTCGAAGTCCCCGTGCAGGTGGTCTCGCTCGACGCGAACGCGCAGCGCGAGGTGCAGCACGCACCTCCGTCGCACGCTTCGCCCGGCTCCACCACCGCGTTCCCGCACACCGCCGACGTGCGCACGAACACGTACGCCGAGTCGTCTTGGAACGCGCCCACCACCGCCGTGTCGCCCGACACCGCGACCGAGTTGCCGAAAAAGCCGCCCGCCGCCGCGTCCGAGGCCGTGAGCTTCTGCTGCTCGCTCCAGCGCGTCCCGCTTCGCACGAACACGTACGCCGAGCCGCTGTCCACGCCGCCAGTGTCGTCGTCTTGGAGCGCGCCCACCATCGCCGTGTCGCCCGACACCGCGACCGACCTGCCGAAACAGAAGACGTCACCCGCATCCGCCGCCGTGAGCTTCTGCTGCTGGCTCCAGCGCGTCCCGCTCCGCACGAACACGTACGCCGCGCCGCTGTAGAGGGCTTGGACCGCGACCCCCATCGCCGAGTCGCCCGCCACCGCCAACGACCAGCCGCACGCGGCCGGGGCAAACGCATCAGC
>JBKDQC010000462.1:0-3163 GCA_046342295.1 Deltaproteobacteria bacterium
GTGACCGAGCACCGGAGCGGCGAGCGTCTTCACGTCATCGGGCAGCGCGAAGCTGCGCCCCTGGAGGAGCGCGTGCGCACGCACCGCGCGCAGCAAGGAGAGCGCGGCCCGGGTCGAGGCCCCGAGCTCGATGAAGCTGGACGCGCGGGTCGCGAGCACGATGTCGTGCGCATACGCGACCACCGCGTCGTCGGTCCGCACGCGCTCGGCGGTCTCTTGCGCAGCGAGCAATGCCTCCCGGGTCACCACCGGCCCGAGGGTGTCCACGAGGCCGTCGCCCCGGCGTTCGCGCAGCACGCGGCGCTCCACGTCGGCGGGTGGGTAGCCCACCTCCACGCGCACGAGGAAGCGATCGAGCTGTGACTCGGGGAGGGGGTAGGTGCCGTAGAACTCCTCGGGGTTCTGGGTCGCGACGACGAAGAAGGGCTCCTCGAGGTTGCGGGTCTCGCCCTCGAGCGAGACGCGTCTCTCCTCCATCGCCTCGAGCAGCGCGCTCTGCGTGCGAGGCGGGGTGCGGTTGATCTCATCGGCGAGCAAGACCGACGTGAAGACCGGGCCTGGTCGGAACGTGAGCTTTCCGCTCTGAGGGTCGTAGACGGATCCGCCGAGCACGTCGGCCGGCAGGAGATCGGACGTGAACTGCAAGCGCCGGAACGGGACGCCGATCGAGCGCGCGAGGGCCCGCGCGAGCGTCGTCTTGCCGACACCTGGCACGTCCTCGACGAGGAGGTGCCCCCGCGCGAGGAGCGCCGTCACGGCGAGCGAGACGACGCCCGCCTTGCCCTCGAGCGCCCGCCCGACCTGGGCGACGAGCGCCTTCGCGGACCCGGTGGCGGCGGCGAAGTCTTGAGCCTCGGATGCGGAAGCCGTCACGGTTGTCTCACCCTATCCGACTGGTGCGGAGCGTGGCAACGAAGACCGTCCCGCAGCGAGACAATGTGTCCGCCCGCAGCCGGTCACCGAACGCACCCGGTGACCGAGCGCGCCCGGTCACCGAGCACCGACGAAAGAGGGCGCCCCGCGCAGCCGCTCGCGCACCCAGTCGAGCCGGTCTTGACCCCAGAACATCTCTGCGGACGCACCTTCACCGACGAAGAACGTCGGCACGCCGAAGACACCCCGTGAGGCCGCGTCGGAAGTGGCCGCGGTGAGCGCGAGCTTCGCTGCCTGCATGCTCGCGCGCTCGAGAAGGGAGGCGCCAGAGAGGCCGGCCTCGTCGAGAATGGTGCAGAGGAGGTCGGGGCGCGCCACGTCGAGGCCTTCGGCCCAGTACGCTGCGAAGATCCGGTGCATGGCGAGCGCACGCTCTTCACCCTCGAGCACCGAGAGCACGCGCATCGCGAGGAGCGTCCGGCGGGGATGTGCAGCCGGCATCCGGAGCGGCACGCCGAAGCGATGCGCCCAGCGGGCGAGGTCGCGACGGCCGTGCACCACCTTGGCCTCGGGCATCGCGCGGTTGGGATCGTCGACCTGACCGATCTGACGGAACAGCCCGCCGAGCAGGATCGGCCGAAGCGAGAGGCGCGCGCCCGTCTCCGCGACGAGCGAGTCGAGCCGCGTGCTCGCCAGGTACGCGTAGGGACACACGACATCGAAGTAGAACGAGACAGCGCCTGTCATGGCGTGGCCGGGGAGCGAGGAGGCAGGACGCCCGCGGGCATCGGTGCGCCGGGATCCGACGCGCCCGCGGCGGTGAGCGCGACCTCGACCGCGGCGCTCGCGCGCGGCTCGACGACGACCTGGCGGTGCGCTTCCTCGAAGCCGGGAGCGACGACGGTGAGCGTATGCTGACCGGGCGCGACGTCGTCGAGCCGGACCGGGGCGCGGCCGCGCGGCCGACCATCGACGATCACGGTGGCCTCGACCGCCGGCATGCAGCGCACTTCGAGCGACGCGGCCGAGTCGGCGAAGAGCGCGGTCACCGCCGCGGTGCTGCCGAGCGCGATGGTGAGGAGGGCAGCGAGCGCGAAGAAGACGCGGTCGGAGGTCGTCGCTCTCGGCACGAGCGTGGGCAGGTGCGCGACACGACCGGCGCTGGACAGGCGAGGGAACAGGTCGGTCGGATCGCCCTTCGGAGCTCGATGCGAGCCTGTCGGGGGGAGGATCTCGCGGATGATCTTCGAGTCGAGTTGCTGAGGGTCCAGCGCGAACCCGGAGAGGCGCTCCGCGTCGGTCGGTACGTGCTCTACCGGAGCGAGCCGGCGCGCGCTCTGCGACTCGGAGCGCTCCTGCGCCATCTGCTCGAGCGCGCGCGTGATCGCCGACGGGGTGTCGCCCGCAACGAGCGGCGCGGCCGCCGCGATGTGCGGCTGCTTCGAAGCGTCAGGCGGGGAGGCTCTGCGCGGAACGACCGCGGCCGACAGGCGAGCCGGAGGCTGGTCGGAGACCGCGACGATGCGGGCGCGGGACACGATCGGCGGAACGAGCGGCTCGCGGATGCCCCCGTCCTCGAAGGTCTCGTCGTCCTCCTCGCCCGCTCGCTTCGACAGCGGGGCATGCGGGCCGTGCGGCTCGGGCGCGAGCACTGCCGAAACTTCGCCGCTGGAGACGGGCAGGAAGCTCCCGCTGAGCTCGATCGGGACATCCTCGCTCGCCGGCGGGGGGCGCGAGGCTGGTGCGTGGTGCGGCAGCGTGGTGCGCGACGCCGAGGCATCCGAAGACGGCGAGGCGGCAGCCTGCGTCGTCGGAGCCTGCGCCGTCGGAGCTTGCGGCCCGAGAGCGTGGGTCCCGAGGGGCTGCGTGGCGGTGAGCGCGCGCTTGGGCAGGACGGACGGACGGCGCGGAGGTTCGGGCGCGCCGGAGGTGATGGCGGGGGGCGGCACCGCGCTCGACGACGGCGGCACCAGGGTCTTGCGTTCCTCCGGGATCGGACCGGCGCGTCCGGAGGCGGGCCGTGGCCCCGAGGCGGGGGTGACCACGGCCGCAGGAGCGGGAGCAGGGCCGTCGTCGCGGCCGACCAGCGGGGCCCGGTAGGCCTCGACCGCCTCCGCCTTTCCGGGCCGAAAGAGCGCTCTCAGAGGACGGGCCGTGTGGCCGTCGGGGTTGCTCTCTCCGACCTGTACCACCTCGTCGCGGTGGAAGAGCACCTCGCTCGGGCCGTCGTTCGACTGGATCGCACGGTACGGCGCGTACGCGCCAACCTCGGTCGCTTCGTCCTCGTCGT
>JBKDQC010000463.1:0-8662 GCA_046342295.1 Deltaproteobacteria bacterium
GCACCGAAGCGACGCTGAACCAGGCCACGCAGTTCTACCAGCAGTTCTTGCAGCGCGCGGGGTCCCGTCCGGAGTACGCGCCCGCGGTCGAAGTCGTCAACCGCCGCTGCGCCACCGACGCACGGGCGCAGCGACGTCGGCGCTGGCAGCGGACGGCGTGTCAGATGGGACGCCTGCAGCAGATAGAGAACTCGATCACACTCATGCGTGAAGCTGCCCAGATGCAGGCGGAGATGGAGCGAATCCAGGCGCAGGCTGCCGCGCAGGAGGCTGCCCAGCCGCCCGCAGACGCAGCGCCACCGTCCGGGGAAGCGCCGCCTCCCCCCGCAGACAGCCAGCCTGCTGCTCAATAGAAGCTGTGTCAGCTTCGATCCGGCGGCGCCACGGAGGGTGTTGACCCCCGTGCCGCCGAGTCGTTAGAGTGCCCACGCTCGAACCTGGCCGTCCTGGAGGTCATCCATGCGTCGTATCGTGATCGCCCTGCTCATCGCGTCCGCTCCCGTATCCTTCGCGCCGGTGGCTTCGGCCCAGGAAGGCGAGACGACCACCTACGACTTCGAGGATGATCTCGTCCAGGGCGACCTCGTCCGTCCCGACGGCGAGCTGCTCAATGTTCGGCGACGCGGCCGACGCGCATCGCTCATTCGCGTGCGCGAGCATTTCATCCCCGAGATGCTCAAGTCCGTAGAGAACCTTTGATTCCGTTCCCGCGTGCGGCGGGAACCTGGTCGTCGCGCCGCTGTCAGATGCGATGCGAGGACGCGATGGACGGGAGCTCCGGCCTTACGGAGCTGCCCAGAGTAAGGCGCGCCGCATGGAGCGACGTGCAGCCCCGTTGAGTCGGGGCGGGCCCGAGGATCGACTGCGCCCCGCAGGGAGGCTGAAGTGAGTCAGAACGCCAAGGTCTCGATGACCTTCCGGATCTACGACGGCGAGAACCTCGTACGGACGGAGACGCTCGCCCAGGACATCATCAAGGTCGGCAAGCTGCCGTCGAGCCATCTGCGCATCGAGGACGAGAACGTCTCGAGGATGCACGCGGTGATCGAGGTGACCAGCCCGGAGGAGGTCTACATCATCGACCTCGGGTCCGCGGCTGGCACGATCGTCAACGGCAAGAAAGTGAACAAGGGCAAGCTCCAGAACGGCGACGAGATCGTGCTGGGCGGCACCCGCATCGTGGTCGAGATGGCTGCGCCCGAAGCCGAAGACGAGCCCACCACCATGGGCGTGCGGCCTCCGATCGTGGCCGCCGCGCCAGTTGGCTCACCGTTCGCGGCACCAGTCGCGGGATCCCCGCCCGCCTCTCTGGCGAACCCGTTCGCGGCCTCGCTGCCGAACCCGTTCGCGGCCCCCGCGGCGCCGATGACTGCGCCCGCCGCCACTCACGGCGGCGGGCACGGGCACGGGGAGGAGGAAGACTCGGACAACATCCGATACGGCATTGCCGCGAGCGGTCCGCCGGTCAGCCCCGGCGATGTCGAGACCGGCAACAGCGCGGTCGAGGTGGTGATCATGTGGGGCGACATGAGCGTGCTCCACGTCGCACATCTGTCTCCCCCTCGGACGTTCGTCGTCGGTGAATCCGAGGCCAAGCCCGACTACCTCATCGGTTCGGAGATCCTGGGGGCGGCGCGCATGCCGCTCGTCGTGGACGCGGGTGGCAACGCGGCGGTCGTCGTTCCGAACGGGGCGACGGGGACCATCACCGTCGGCGAGCAGTCGCTGTCTCTGGCGGACCTGCAGGCGCAGGGGAAGCTTCAGCCGTGCTCGGAGGCTCCGGGCGCCCAGCAGTACACGCTCCCGAGCGGCGCAACGGCCCGCGTGAGCTTCCGAGGGCTCACGTTCGTCGTGAAGCCGACCTCCGAGGGACGCAAGGTCGGTGTCGGTGGCCAGGGCGTGCAGTGGGGCCAGCAGGTCTGGACGTTCGTGTCGCTCGGTGTACACGCCGCGTTCTTGTTGATGTTCTACTTCCTGCCGCCCAGTCCGGCCTCGTTGTCCCTCGACCTCCTCTCGCAGGACTCCCGGCTCGTCCAGTACCTGATGGAGCCACCGGAGACGGTCGAGGAGGAGACGCCGGAGTGGCTTCAGGAGCAGGAACAGAACGACGACCAGGAGGGTGGCACGGGCAAGCGCCATAAGGACGATGAAGGCGCGATGGGCGAGGAGTCCCACGAGAAGACGACGAATCGCTATGGCATCGAGGGTCCGCAGGACAACACCGACCCGCACATGGCGCGTGAGCAGGCGATCGACCAGGCCCGTACCGCCGGCGCGATCGGCGTGCTTCAGCAGATGGCGGGCGCGTGGAACTCACCCACCTCGCCGTATGGCCAGGACACCGCGCTGGGCGCGGACCCGATGAGCGCGCTCGGCGCGCTGATGGGTGACCAGATCGGCGGGAATTTTGGGTTCGGCGGGCTCGGCCTCCGCGGCACGGGCCGGGGCGGCGGTGGCACGGGTGAAGGCACCATCGGCCTCGGGAACCTGGGGACGATCGGCCACGGCGCGGGCACGGGCTCGGGATCGGGCTACGGCTCGGGCGCCGGTGGTTTCAGCGGCCGCTCGGCATCGGTGCCCCGCATTCGCACGGGTGAGGCGGACGTCCGGGGCTCGCTCTCGCGGGAAGTGATCCGCCGCGTCATCCGGCGACACATCAACGAGGTCCGCTTCTGCTACGAGCAGGAGCTGGCGCAACGGCCTGACCTCTCTGGGCGTGTCACCGTGAGCTTCATCATCTCGGCGACGGGTGCGGTGCAGACTTCGAGCGTCGCGAACACGACGCTGAACAACGCTCGGGTGGAGGGGTGTGTGGCCCAGGCCGTGCGGCGCTGGACCTTCCCCGCTCCCGACGGCGGTGGCGCGGTGTTGGTGAACTACCCGTTCGTGCTCGACTCCCAGGGCTGACGGGTCGGTCCGCGAGGGGAAGCGAACGAGGGCGAGCCGAGGGGCTCGCCCTCGTCGCGTTTTTCCGCACGCCACAATCGCGGCACCTCGGCGTTTTGCCGTTGAGGGGTGTGCGTAATTTTGACTAGTATCGCGGCCGCTGAAGCGTCGGAGGGAGTCGTGTCGATGATCTCGTTCTTGGTTCGCGCCCCGGAGGCGCGGCGCGTTCAAGGGTTGCCGCGTCTGCAGAGGCTGCTGGGCGGCGTCTTCATCTTGCTGTGGCTGAGCGGCGGCGAGTGCTCCCGTGAGCGCGTCGAGTCGCTGAACGCGATGAACGAAGGCGTCGTGTTCGCCGCACAGAAGCGGTACCTCGATGCAGTCACGCGCTTGCAGCAGGCCGCCGCGCTCGACCCGACCAACGACCAGGCCTACTGGAACCTGGCGATCGTTCACATGGAGATGCAGCAGTTCGACGCCGCGCGCGACGATTTGCGTCGGGCGATTGACATCGACGGCACGCGCGCAGGCTACCACGAGAAGCTCGGCACGGTGCTCGTCGAGCTCGACGATCTCGACGCTGCACGGCAGGCGTTCGAGCGCGCTATCGAGATCGATCCGAACCTGTTCAAGGCGTATTTCAAGCTCGGGCAGATCCTCGAGCGCCAGGACGACGCGCAGGGCGCGCTCCAGCGGTACACGGAGGCCGTCCAGCATGGGCCGCGCTTCATCGAAGGCTACCGCGCCTTGGGCCGGCTGTATGCCGACCTGAGCTACCTCGGGGAGGCGGTTCAGGTGCTGCAGGCTGGCTTGCAGGTGGCGATCGCGGGGACCGAGGACGAGGCCGAGCTGCACCATCTCCTCGGGACCGTGTACCAGCAGCAGCGCAACTACGATGGGGCGGTTCAGGAGTTCCAAGCCGCCCTCCGCATCGACCCCGCGATGCAGGACACGCTCTTCTCGCTGGGCTGGACCTACTCGCTCCAGAACAACCGTGAGGAGGCGCGACGCTACCTCAAGCGATTCATCGACGGCGCTGCGGCGAACGTCCCCGAGCACTACCTGAAGGCGGCGCGGGATCGCCTCGGCGAGCTCGAAGGGCCCTGAGTCGCGTTCCTGGTGAGAATGAGCCGCCCCCGGAGGCGGCACCCCGGTGTCGTTGGAGGACTAGGTGGAGAACCAGATGACCGCACGTGAGCTGACCGATCCGGAGCGTGCACGTCTCGCCGAGCTGGACGAGACTATCGCCAAGTTCGAAGGGCAGAAGCGGTGGTCCGACGTGATCAAGACGATTCTCGCGAAGGTCGAGATCGTCCCGTCCGCCGAGGACAAGATTGCGCTCTACACGCAGGCTGGGGCGCTGTACCTCGAGAAGTCGTCGAACCAGGCCGAGGCGATCAAGTGCTTCGAGGCGGTGCTGGAGCTCGACGGCCACAACCTGCAGGCCATCTCGCAGCTTCGTGAGATGTACGAGAAGCGGCGCGACTGGGAGAAGCTCGTCCGTGTGATGGAGCGGGAGGCCGAGCTCCTCGAGCCCTCCGACCGCGGCTACCGCTTCGTGGAGATGGCGCAGCTCGCGACCGAGAAGCTGCGGAAGCCCGAGATCTGCATCGACCTCTGGAAGAAGGTTCTCGACCTCGACCCGGACCAGACGGACGCGCTATCGGCGCTCTCCGGCCTGTACGAGCGCGCCCGTGAGTGGAAGCCGCTCGCCGACGTGCTGGAGAAGCAGAGCCAGCGACTGACCGGGGACGAGCTCAAGCAGCTGCTCGCCAAGCTCGGGATGATCTACGCGGACAAGCTCACGGATGATCGGGGGGCGGTCTCTGCATTCCAGAGACTCCTCGCCATCGACCCGGACGACAAGCGGGCGCAGGAGCAACTCAAGCGCCGCTACGTGGCGATCAAGGCCTGGGACGATCTCGAGTCGTTCTACGCGCCGAGCGGCAAGTGGGACGACCTCATCCGCACCTTCGAGCGAGAGGCGGGGAGCAAGGAGGCTTCGCGCGAGGAGCAGGTCGACCTCTTCTTCCGTGTCGCGCGCCTCTGGCAGGTGCAGGACAAGTCGGACCGTGCCGCCCGAGCGTACGAGAAGGTGCTCGAGCTGGACGCAGAGAACAACGACGCGGCCCTCGCGCTGTCGCCCATCTACGAAGCGGCGGGGGACGCCAAGAGACTCGCGGGAGCCTACGAGGTTCGTCTCAAGCATCTCGCAGAGCGAGACGAGCGCATCGTGCTCCTGCGAGAGGTCGCCGTTCTCTACGAGGAGAAGCTGAAGAAGCCAGACCTCGCGTTCGAGAAGTACCTCGAGGCGTTGGCCCTCGACCCGATGCGCGACCTCCTGCGGGAGGACGTGGCGCGGCTGGCGCCTGCGGTCCATGGATGGGAGCGGGTCATCACCGCGTACGGGACGGCGGTCGAGGCGAGCCGCGATCTCGTCGACCAGGTGGACTTGCGCCTGCAGCTCGGTGGGGTGTTGCGTGCCGTCGGCAAGATCGAGGACGCGATCGAGCAGTTCCGCGCGGTGCACGAGGCAGATCCCGCCAACGTCGCGGCGATCGAGGCCCTGGACGAGCTGTATCGTCACACGTCGCGCTTCCCGGAGCTTCTGGAAATCTACGACCGACGCCTCGAGCTCGAGGCGGATCCCGAGGCCAAGCGACGCATGGCCTACGGCCGCGCATAGCTGCTCGAGAACGAGCTCGCGGCGCCCGACGTCGCGATCTCGGCGTACCGCGGAATCCTCGAGGAGTGGGGCGACGACGAGCAGGACGCCTACCGCGCGCTCGACAGGCTCTTCGAGAAGCAGGGACGCTGGACGGACCTTGCCGAGACCCTCGAGCGCCGGATCGACCTCGGCCCGACCTCCGAGGAGGAGCTTGCATCTCTCAAGTTCCGTCTTGCGCGCGTCCTCGAGCAGCGGCTCGGAGACAAGGCGCGCGGGCTGGACCTCCTTCGCGAGGTCGTCACGATCGTGCCCGAGCACGAGGGAGCACGGGCGGCTCTCGAGTCGTTCCTCGAGCTGCCAGAGGGGCTCGGGGTCCAGGCGGCCCAGATCTTGGAGCCCATCTACGAGATGCGCGGCGACTGGGAGTCGCTGGTACGTGCGCTCGAGGTGCTCGTGCGCGGCGCGGAGGAGTCGGAGCGCAAGCTCGAGCTCCTGGGCAAGATCGGTGAGGTCTGCGGCGGGCAGAACGGGGATCAGCGCCGCGCGTTCGAGGCGTTCGGTCGCGCGCTGACCGAGGTGCCCGAGCACCAAGACACGATCGACCGCCTCGAAGCTATCGCCGAGGCAAGGGCCTGGTGGCCTGACCTCGTCGCCCTCACGTCCTCTTTGGCCACGGCCGCCCAGGATTCGGACGTCTCACGGCGCCTTTGGCTCCGCGCGGCGGGGATCCACGACTTGCGGCTTTCCGCCGTCGACGACGCGGTCCAGGCCTATGGAAAAGTGCTCGAGGCGGATCCGGCCGACGCCGAGGTTCTCGACGCGCTCGAGGAGCTGTTCCAGCGCGCCGGACGGCACCGAGAGCTCCTCGGGATTCTTCGCCGCAAGGCCGACCTCGCGAGCTCCCCGGAGAGCCAGGAGGAGCTGCTGGCCCGCGCGGCGGACGCACACGAGATGCTGCTCGGGGACCCCCAGAGCGCCATCGCGGTGTACCGCGAAGTGCTCGAGCTCGACCCGACGAGCCAGCGGGGTCTCTCGGCGCTCGATCGCCTCTTCGAGAAGCAGGGCCTCTGGACGGATCTGGCGGACAACGTCCAGCGCCAGCTCGCGCTGGCGAGCGACGCGGATCAGCAGACCTCCCTCATGCTCCGACTCGCGGCGCTTCGCGAGACGCACATGGGCGCAGCCGACGCAGCCATCGAGATCCACCGCGATGTGCTCGGCCGTGATCCCTCGAACACCGATGCGATCACCGCGCTCGAGCGCCTGCTGTCGAACCCGCAGCACCAGGTCGCGATCACCGAGATCCTCGAACCGATCTACAGGGACGCCAACGAGTTCCCGAAGCTCATCGGGGTGCTCGAGATCCAGGCGAGCCACGCGACGGCGTCGGAGCGCAAGGTGGAGCTGCTGCATCGGATCGCGGAGCTCTACGAGCTCGCGCTCGACGACCAGGCCAATGCGTTCTCCTCGTACGTACGCGCTCTCGCGGAGGAGCCGGCCAACGGCACGACGCAGGAGCAACTCGAACGAATCGCGAGCGCCACGGGCGGCTTCGAGGCGCTCGCAGCGGCGTATGAGGAGCGCGCCAGCGCCATCGCCGCGGCTGCATCGCCGGGCGATGGCGTGGGCGATGACGTTCTCCTCGCCAACGCGCTGCTCGCGAAGGCGGCCGACGTCCGTGAAGTACAGCTCGGAGATGCCGACACTGCGATCGCGCACCATCGACGGATCCTCGAGCTCAACGGCGCCGACCTCGGTTCGGCCGGCGCGCTCGAACGCCTGTTTCAGGGAGGCGGTCAGTACGAGCCTCTGGCGGCGGTCCTCCTCCACAAGGCGGAGTTGCTCGAGTCGCTCGAAGAAAGGAAGGAGCACCTCTTCCGCGCAGCGTCGATCTACGAAGAGGTCCTCGAGCGGCCCACGGACGCGATCGAGGTCTACAAGAAGGTCCTCGTCGCCGATGGCGAGGACGTTCAGGCCCTCGACAAGCTGATCGAACTCAACCTCAAGCTCGAGCGTTGGGCCGACCTCCTCGCCACGTACACGCACAAGGCGGATGTCGTGGCCGACCCGGAGGAGAAGAAGCGACTCTACGTCGAGGTGGGCGCCGTCTACGAGCACGAGCTGAAGGACTCCGCGAAGGCGGTCGACACCTACCAGCGAATTCTCGAGATCGATCCCGATGACCTCGTGGCGATCCAGCGGCTCGATGTTCTCTACCAAGCGGCAGGGAACTGGCAGGAACTGCGTCAGATCTTGGAGCGCGAGGCCGACCTCGCCTCCGACCCCAACGAGGTGATCTCGTACCGTTTCCGGATCGCGGATCTACTCCACCACCAGCTCGGCGATGCGGGCAAGGCCGTGGAGGGCTACGGCGAAATTCTCTCGGTCGTCCCCGATCACCAGCCCACGCTCGACGCGCTCGAGGTGATGATCCGGGAGGGAGCGGCCGTGTCTCAGGGCGAGGCCCAGCACGCGGAGCCGCTGCGCGCGGCGTTGACGCTCGAGCCCGTCTATCAGCAATACGGGGAGTGGGCGAAGCTCGTCGCGGTGCTCGAAGTCCAGGTGGCGTACGCGCAGGACGCGCGGGGCCGGGTCGAGCTCCTCCATCGGATCGCGGAGCTCTCGGAGACCCAGCTCGAGAGCCCTCGGCAGGCCTTCGAGGCGCACGCTCGAGCTCTTCCGCTCGACAGCACCGACGAGCACACGCTCGCGTCGCTCGAACGCCTCGCCGTCGATCTCGACGCCTTCGCGCGGGTGACCGCGCTCTACGACGCGGAGCTCGACGCGCTCGCGGAGCGACCTGACCGGACCGTCGAGCTCGGGCTGAGGGTTGCGCAGCTCTACGAGGTTCAGCTCGGGGACGTGGATTCGGCGATCGCGCGGTACGGCCGCGTGCTCGCAGCGGACGGCACCCAGGCGCAGGCGCTCGATGCGCTCGACCGGCTCTACGAGGCCACGGGCAACTGGAACGAGCTCGCGGCGGTCCTGGCGAGGCAGTCTCAGCTCGCGTCGAGCCCGGACAGCGTGCTCGAGTTCCAGTTCCGCCTCGGTCACCTCTACCAGAAGCACCTCGGGCGCGTGGATCTCGCGATCGCACAGTATCAGGAGATC
>JBKDQC010000464.1:0-8023 GCA_046342295.1 Deltaproteobacteria bacterium
GACCTCGTGCCAGCCGCGCGAGCAGCCTGCGCCTCGCACGCCTTGCTTGGCGCGGAACTGCGCGCCGCGGCGCATGTACCCGAGGATCGGGCTCGACGCGTCGGGGCGCGCGCGGACATGCGCGAGGTAGTGATAACAGACGCCGTGGAGCGGCCACTCTCGCTCGAAGGCCGCGCGCTCGGCCTCTCGCTGCGCACGGAGCTCAGCCTCCGGGTCGGGCGTCGGCGGGGCCGGCGCCGTGGAAGGCAGCGGGCCTGGGGCAAGCCCGCTCGCAGAGGGTGCTCCACGCGCCGCCGCCCCCTCCGCCGCCGTCGGCTGGGAAGGCTCTCGCGGCGTGGCTCGTGCCGGGACGCGCACCACGCGCGTCGCGGCGTCGACGTTTGCGTCTCGCCCGTCGCCTCCCGCGCTCGGGCCGTCGCAGCTCAGAAGCGCCAGCGAGACGAGGAGCACCTTCACGCCACGGCGGATGCGGGAGCCGGTCTGCGGCCGAGGGACCATCGCATCACCGTTCTCACGGTCTGACCGGAAGCGTCCAGAAAGCGGCGCACCTCGACCCGCGCCTCCGAATCCTCACGCGAGAGGCCGTTCCTCCGCGCGTGCCTCGGCCGCATCGACCGTGTTCGAGAGGAGCATCGCGATGGTCATCGGGCCCACGCCTCCAGGCACCGGCGTGATCGCGCTCGCGCGCTCGCGCGCCGTGGCGAATTCCACGTCTCCGACCAGCCTTCCGTCGGCCGTGCGGTTGATGCCGACGTCGATCACGACGGCCCCGGACTTGATCCACTCGCCCCGCACGAGCTCGGCCTTGCCGACGGCCGCGATCACCACGTCGGCCTCACGCACGCGGGCCGCGAGGTCTCTCGTCCGCGAGTGGGCGAGCACGACCGTGGCGTTGCGCTCGAGCAGCATCGCGGCGATGGGCTTGCCCACCAGGTTCGACCGGCCGACCACGATCGCGCGTGCGCCATCGAGCTCCGTACCCGTCTCCTCGAGCAGCCTCATGCAGCCGTGCGGCGTGCAAGGCCGCAGGCCCTTGCGACCGACCCACAACCGCCCCGCGTTCGTGGGGGTCAAGCCATCGACGTCCTTGGCGGGATCGAGCGCGTCGACGACCGCGAGGGGATCGATGTGCTTGGGCACCGGCAACTGCACGAGGATGCCGTCCACGTGCGCGGTTCGGTTGAGCTCGCGGACCTTCGCGAGGAGCACGCTCTCCGGCGTGTCGGCCGGCAACCGGTGCACCGCGCCGTGGAGCCCGGCCTTGGCGGCGGAGGTCTCCTTGTTTCTGACGTAGACCTGCGACGCAGGGTCGTCTCCGACGAGGATCACCTCGAGACCGGGCTTGCGACCGTGGGCGGCCAAGAAAGCCTCCGCGCGCACGCGGACCTCACCCTTCACCTTCTCCGCGATGGCCTTGCCGTCGATGATCGCTGCGGTCATCCCACCGTCTCCTTCTCGAGCCTGAAGAGCAATTTCTCGCCGTCGACATCGACCTCGTGGGCGTCGCTGCCCGCGAGCGCCGCGCGCGAGAACGACACCGCGAGCACCTCCGCCGCGACGTAGCCTCCGTGGGCCTCCAGCGCCTCGGCGATCGCGCCCTCGGCGCTCCAGATCAGGCGCACGCGCGCCTCGTGCGGAAGGTCCATCGCCTTGCGCGCGGCCTGGATCTTCGAGACGGCCTCGCGGGCGCGCCCCTTCTGCTCGAGCGCTGGAGTGAGGTTCGTGTCGAGCACGAGCACCCGCCCCCGGTCCGAGGCAGCCGCAAAACCTTCCTTCGCGCTGAGACGGACCTCGATCTCGTCCGGACCCAGCTCGACGGCACGCCCCGCGACCTCGACCGAGATGCGCCCCCGACCGTGAAGCTCTTCGTAGAGCGCGCCGCCGTCGGCCTGCGCGAGTGACGCCTTGCACGCAGGCAGGTCCTTGCCGAGCTTCGGCCCAAGGACCCGGAAGTTCGGGAGCACCTGGAATTGCACGAACCTCTGCGGTTCGCGCGTGAACGACACGCGCTCGACGTTGAGCTCTTCCTCGATGATCGATCGGTGCGCATCGAGGACCTCCCGATCGCGCGCGTCGGCGACGACCACGATCGCCTCGGCGAGCGGTTGCCGTGTCTTCAACTTCTGCACGGCGCGGACACGGGCGCCGAGACCCACCACGTCGCGCACCAGCTGCATCTCGGCGAGGATCGCGTCGTTCCTGCGATCGTCGCGCGCGGCAGGGAAGCCCGTGAGGTGCACGCTCGTGGGCGCGCCGGGGTCGAGCCGCCGCACGAGGGACTGGTAGATCTCCTCCGCCAGAAAGGGGACGAACGGAGCGAGCAGCTTCGCGAAGTCGACGAGCACCTCGTGGAGCGTCGCGAAGGCCGCGATCTTGTCTGCGTTCCACCGCGGGCCCGCTGCGCGGTCCTCGCGCGACAGAGGCGGAGCCGCGTCGCCCGAGCCCCAGAACCGCGCACGGCTCCGGCGGACGTACCAGTTGGAGAGGGACTCCAGGAAATCCTGGATCCGACGCGCCGCGGGGTGCGTCCGGAACGCGTCGAGGGAGCTTCCGACCTCGCGCACGGTCGCGTCGAGCTCCGCGAGGATCCACCGGTCGAGCTCGGGGCGTGTGTCGATGGCCGGCGCGGGGACCCCGCCCGCCGGGGTCCACCCGTCGATCGACGCGTAGGTCGAGAAGAACGAATACACGTTCCAGACCTTGAGGAGCAGATCCTTGGTCGCGTCGACGGCCCCGCCTTCGAACCACTTGTTGGTCTGCCCCGGGATGCTCTGCGCGTAGAGCGCCCAGCGCACGGCGTCCGCGCCGTAGGTCTCGAACATCGCGCTGGGGTCTTTGTAGTTCTTCAGCGACTTGCTCAGCTTCTGCCCCTTCTCGTCGGTGATGAGGCCGAGGACCGTGCAGTTCTTGAAAGGATGCGGCTTCGTCGCCTCCGGGAAGACCATCGTGGAGATCGCGAGCAGCGAGTAGAACCAGCCGCGCGTCTGGTCGATCGCCTCGGTGATGAAGTCGGCGGGGAACTCACGCTCGAACGCGTCGCGGTTCGTGTGCGGATAGCCGTGCTGCGCGAAGGGCATGCAGCCCGAGTCGAACCAGCAGTCGATGACCTCCGGGACGCGGCGGTAGAGCCCCGGCTCACCCGGCACCGCGAAGGTGACGTCGTCCACCCAGGGTTTGTGCACCATCAGGTGCTCGCTGAGCGACGGATCGGCCTTCCTCGCTGCGTGGAAGTGATCGAAGGCGTTCGGGTTGAGCGAGAGGAGCTCTTCGACCGAGCCCATGGCCTTGATCGCGCCGGTCTCGTCGTTGATCCAGACGGGCAGCGGTGTTCCCCAGAACCGCTCGCGCGAGATCGCCCAGTCCACGTTGCTGCGCAGGAACTCGCCGAAGCGACCCTCCTGGATGTGCTCGGGCTCCCAGTGGATCGCCTGGTTGTTCGCGATGACCTCGCCGATCTCCCGCGTGGTCCGGATGAACCAAGAGCGGCGCGCGTACTGGATCAGCGGGTCGCTCATCTTGCGCCAGCAGTAGGGGTAATCGTGTCGGTAGAGCTCCTCCTTGAAGAGAAGACCGCGCTGTCGGAGGTTGCGGAGGATGTCTCGATCGGCGTCCTTGCAGAAGCGTCCCTTCCACTCGGTGACTTCGTCGGCGAACGTGCCATCGGGCTTCACCAACTGGAGAAAGCCCATGCCCTGATCACGACACGCCCGAAAGTCATCCTCGCCGAACGCGGGCGCTGTGTGGACGATGCCGGAGCCCGTGTCGAGGGTGACGAAGTCGGCGGCGATCACCTGCCAGTACTTGCCCGGCTCGCGACGCTCGGGCGCGTAGGCCCCGAACGGAGGCTCGTAGGATCTTCCGACCAACTGGGCGCCCGTGATGGCGGGGAGGCTCTCATCGAGCACGATCGTCGCGTCGTCGGCGTTCGCGGCGGCGTAGGCGTGGAAGAACTCTGCGGACGAGTAGAAGTGCTCGTACACGCCCTGGGTCTTCTTCGTCCATCGCACGTAGGTTGCCGCGGGGTTCACCGCGAGCGCCACGTTGCTCGGAAGGGTCCACGGCGTGGTCGTCCAGGCGAGGAAGGACGTGCTCGGCTCACCGACCACCGGAAATCGAACGAAGACCGACGGATCGTCGACCTCCTTGTAACCCTGGCCGACCTCGCCCGCGCTGAGCGCGGTGCCGCCTTGCGGCCACCACCAGACGACCTTGTAGTCCTGGTAGAGGAGCCCCTTCTCGAAGAGCGTCTTGAGCGCCCACCACACGCTCTCGACATAGGGTTTGTGAAACGTGACGTAGGCCGAGTCGAGGTCGACCCAGAACGCGATGCGGGAGGTCATCTTCCGCCACTCGTCGATGTACCGGAAGACGGACTCGATGCACCGGTGGGTGAAGGCCTCGACGCCATACTCGACGATCGCCCCGCGGCCGCTGATGCCGAGCGCCTTCTCGACCTCGACCTCCACCGGCAGGCCGTGCGTGTCCCAGCCCCCGCGGCGCGGCACGTAGTGGCCCGTCATCGCGCGGTGGCGGAGAAAGACGTCCTTCATCACCCGCGTGAGCACATGGCCGGGGTGCGGCATGCCGTTGGCCGTGGGCGGGCCTTCGTAGAAGACGAAAGGAGGCTTGCCCCGCGCCTCCTCGACCGAGCGCTCGAAGATGCGCTCTCTGCGCCAGAGATCGAGGAGCCGGAGCTCCAGTTCGGGAAAGGAGACCTTGCTCGGAACGCGCTCGAACATGCGCGGACACATACCACCGAGGCGCGCAGGCGCGAACGTCGCGCGACCGAACCCTTCACGACAGAGGTGCGGCCTCTTCTCCCCGAGCCCGCGCTCACGTAGTGTATTTGCAGGTGCGTCCCATCGATGCGCCTGTCGCGCCGCACCGCGGCGGAGGAGGGTTGCCGTGGGCTCGTTCTTCCGAGTGTTCTCGTTCATGGGTCAGGTCTTCGGGATGATCGCGAAGAACCCGATGCTGCTCTCACCACTGGCCCTCAACGTCATGGCCGCCGTGCCCCTGCACATCCTCTTCATCGTCGCGTCGCTCTTGACGCCTTCGGAGTACGGGGCCCTGATCCACCTGCCGCTCATGGCGGTGGGGTGCTTCGTTCTCTACTTCGTGGACTACTTCAGCGCCGGCCTGAACACGTCGATGGTCGCCGACCAGGTGACGACGGGGCAGGCCTCGCTCGGGACGGCGTTCTCGCGCACCCTGAAGGCGAGCATCGGGATCACGGTCTTCGCGGCCGTCTGCGCGCTCTTCGATCTCCTCGAGCAGGTCGCGAACAACCAGCGAGGCCTCGTCCGGACGATCCTCATCGGCATTCTGCGTACCGTCTGGACCACCGCGACGTACGTCGTCATGCCCGCGATGGTCCTCGAAGGACAGGGCTTCTTCGCCTCTTTCAAGCGAAGCAAGGCGCTCATGGAGAACGACCCCACGCAGGTCGGCATCGGTGTCGTGGGCCTGGGCCTCGTGACGTGGCTCCTGAGCTTCGTCTGCTTCGGCCTCGCCAACTTCCTCGGCTTCCAGCTGTCGGCACGTGTGCACCCCGTCGCCGGCCTCGTCGTGAGTCTCTTCCTCGTGAACGTCTCGTGGGCGCTCGGCGCCTACCTCAAGAGCACCTACTACACCTGCTACTACCTCTGGGCCCGCGAGTGCGAACGCAACCATCAGGCGTCGGTCGCGCTCGCACCGGAGCCCCTCCGCAACGTGATGGGCGACGTCCAGCCCGGCATGGGCGCGTGGTGAGCACGCGCTGAGCGCCGCGGCGACGAAGGCCCTCGGAGCACGGTCCGGGGGCCTTCGCATGTCGCTCGGTCCCGCGTCCGACGGGCACAACCGCGTCCTCGGTGGCATCCTCGCGCTGACATGAAGCCCCTCGCCATCACCGGCATCGGCACCGTCGCTCCATTCGCGCTCGACTTCGAGTCGTTTCGTGCGGGCCTGGCGAGCCCGGACGACGCGCGACGACGCGCGTTCGAAGGCCCGTCGACGGCGCTGGGCGACGAGAAGCTCGCACCTCAGCCCAAGGATGACGTGGGCCCCATGAGGCAGCCCACGCGCACGGCCGAGTGCCGGACCTTCGACGCCAACACGCTCCTCGGCGACAGGGGACATCGCAACTTCGACCGTTTGACGAAGTACCTGATCGTGGCCGGCAAGCGGGCGCTCGAGAGCGCCGGGGTCAAGCACGATGGGGCGTTCGTGGGCCCCCTCACCGCCGAGCAGGTCGGCATCTGCTCCTCGACCGCCTACGGCTCGCTCGACTCGATCACCGAGCTCAACCTGGTCGCCGAGCTCGAGGACCCTCGCTACATCAACCCCGCGCGCTTTCCGAACACCGTCATCAACGCCGCTGCGGGCTACGTGAGCATCTGGGAGGACCTGCGCGCTCCCAACACGACCGTCGTCAACGGCAACTGCGGCGCGCTCGACGCCGTGCTCGTGGCCGAGACGCATCTGGCCCACAGGCGCGCGAACGCGTTCCTGGTCGGCGGGGGCGACGTGGTGTCCGAGCCCCTCTACACCGCCTTTCGCAAGCTCGGCGCGGTCGCCGAAGGCGCGGACGCGTGCGAGCCCGGCAGCGACCGCTCGACGGGGATTCACCTCGGAGAGGGCGCGGCCTACGTGCTCTGCGAGCGCCGGGGCGATGCCGAAGCGCGCGGCGCGAGAGTGCGCGCGGTGATTGCAGGGTATGGAACGGCCTTCGAGCCGCCGACGGATGACGCATTCCTCCTGAACGCGACTCCAGTCGCCATCGGTCGCGCCATGCGCCTCGCGCTCGAGGACGCGGGGGTGCCGGCCTCGGCCGTCTCCGTCGTGTGCTCGAGCGCCTCGGGGCTCCCGCGCTACGACGTCGCGGAGCTCCACGCGATCGAGCGCTTGTTCGGGACCGACGTCGCCGTCGTCGCGCCCAAGAGCTTGTTCGGCGAAGCGTTCGCCGGCTCCGCCGCGCTGGGGCTCGCGGCGGCGGTCGCATGGGTCGAGGGCACCGCGCCGGCGCCGCTCATCGCAGGGATCGCTCCTCCCCGCGTCGATGTCGTGGTCGTGACCGCGGTGGGCTACTACGGGAACGCGAGCGCCGTCGTCGTCAAGAGGAGCTGAGGGCCAGGGACACGGTCGGGCTGCCGCAGGCCTCGTCGCGTCGCGCTCAGGCCTCCATCGGTCCGAGCTCTTCGCCGCTCTGCACGAAGAACGCCTGGCCGTAGGCGTCGAGCAGCGAAAGAGCCTTGTCCATGTCCTCCCGCGAGTGCCCGCGCGTGACATTCACCCGCAAGCGCTCCTCTCCCTGTTTCACGCCTGGGTACGTGATCGGCACCATCATCACGCCGTTCTCGAGCAGCGCCACGTGCATGAAGAGCGCCTTGCGCTCGTCGCGGCACATGACCGGCATGATGTGCGTGTTCGAGTGCCCGAGGTCGAAGCCGAGCTCTTGGAGGCTCTTGCGCATGTACGCGGCCTTGTCCTTGAGCTCCGCGACCAGCGCGGGGCCGTCGGCCTCGAGCATGCCGAGGATCGTGGAGGCGGCCGCGACGATGGGCACCGGCAACGTCGCCGAGAACACGAACGATCGCGCGCGATGCTTGATGTGGTCGACGACCTCTTCGTCGCCGAGGATGATCCCTCCGATGCCACCGAGGCTCTTCGAGAAGGTGGAGACGATGACCAGCTTCTCGGTCGGGAACGTCCCCTCGAGGCCATGCTCTTCGAGGATGCCGCGGCCATGCACCCCGAGCGTGCCGGTCCCGTGTGCATCGTCCAAGACCACGCACGCGTCGTAGCGCTTACAGACCTCGAGGATCTCCGTGATCGTCGCCTGGTCACCGTCGAGCGAGTAGACGCCCTCCAAGCACACGAGTGCGTTCTTTCGCTCGCGGGTCTTGAGAACGCGCTCGAGCGAGCGCGCGGAGTTGTGGTTGAAGAAGCGGATCTCGGAGCCGTTCTTCGGGACACCCGCCGCGAGAAAGCTCCCATCGAGGATGCACGCGTGGCTCAGCTGGTCCAGGACGAGGGTCGTGTC
>JBKDQC010000465.1:0-2099 GCA_046342295.1 Deltaproteobacteria bacterium
GCCGTGGGCCGCAGGGCTCGGGACGACGCGCAACGGCCCGGGCGCGAGCCACGCGTCGTCGACGTCGAGCGGTCCGAAGCGTCCCACCACACGCGCCGCGAGCACGGCGTTGGAGAAGAAGGGGCTCGGCTCCGGGGTCCCCGCGAGCTCACCCTCCCACACGTGCTGCTCGGCCGTGGGCGGCGGGCGCCGCACGACCTGCACCGTCGGCGAAGCCGCGGCGAGCGCATCGAGCTCTCGTTCGAGCTCGCGCTTCTGGTGCACGCCGAGCAACCACCGCGGCGCGAGGCGTGAGAGACCGAGCCCGAGGAGCCCGCCCCCGGCGAACGAGCCGGCGACGAGCAGCGCGCCCGCGACGGGCCAGCCTGCGGCGACGGGCACGCCGATCGAGAGCCCGAGCGTAGCGGCCGAGCCCAGCGCGAACGAGAGCGGCGCCTTGCGCACGCTCGGCGCGCGCTGGAGGTAGCGCTGCTCGTGGAGCGCGACGTTTCGCACCGACGCGAGACGAACGTAGGGCGCGGCGTGCTCCGGATCGCGAAGCTCGACCATGTCTTCGGCCTCGCACGCGACACAACGCGGCGCCTCGCCCTGGCGCAGCCCGCACGTGACGCAGAGCCAGATCAGCCGGTCGTGCATGGCACGGTCATCCCCGCCTTCTACGGCGGTTCGCTCGCGCCACACCGAGCAGCCCCACACCGAGCAGCCCCACACCGAGCCGCCCCACGCCGAGCCGCCCCACGCCGAGCCGCTCCGCGCCGATCAAGCCCGATGGGGCACCCCTGCCGCCCGCGCGGCAGCCGCATGAAGCGACGGGAGGCGTCGGGCGGACACGACCGGCGTCGAGGCCCGACGCCGCGTCGGCGGCCGCAGCGGCATCGGGCGTGCGGCCCGCGTCCAGGACGGGGCCGGCGTCGATCGACGCGGGCTCGTCGCAGCTCGGGACGCGGTCCGCGAACTCGTCGAAGCTCCCGGGCAAGCCCAACCCGGAGATCGCGATGCTCTCGATCTCGCTCAGCGCGGCTTCCGTCGGGATCTCTTCGCCAGCCCGGAGGACGCGCTCGAAGGTCGGCTCCGAAGGGCCGTTGTGCCGGAACACGAAGACGGCCCGGTTGACGAAGCTCGCGACGAGGATGCGGCAGTCGTGGGTGAGCGCGATGCCCGTGGGCTGCTCGAGCCTCACGGGCGCGCTCGACGGCGCCGTGAACCGGTAGAGCTCTTCGCGCATCGGCGCTGGCCCGAAGACCACCACCTCGGCTGCCCCGAAGTGAGACACGAAGATCCGGTCCGCCCCGTCGATCATGACGTCTTCCTGACGCATGAGGTCGGTCCCGAAGGTCCGTACGACCGCTCCGGTCGCCACATCGAGCTCCCGAAGACCGCGGTTGCCGCCGCTGAAGTCCGAGACCAGCACCGTACCGACGTTCGTGAGGTTGACGTTGCCGAGGTTCAGGAGGTCCGGTGATGAGACGACGTCGCCCATGTCGGCGCCGGTCTGCGTGTAGCGCGCCACGACTCCGCTTCCGGGGTTGGCCGACGCGTAGAGCACACCGGCTGCGTCGAAGTAGATGCTCTCGATCCACATCCCGAGCCGGGGCATCGTGTCGAACGCCCGCAAGAAGCCCCCGCTCGCGTCGAAGGCGACGACGCGGCTGTTGGCCGTGTCCGCGACGAAGAGCGCTCCCTCGGGCGTGAACGCCATGCCGTTCGGGAGGGCGAGCGCCCGCCCCTCGAGGAGCTCACCGCCGAACCACGTGCGCGTGTACGTGAGGCCCTCGTCGAGCTCGACGATGTTGCCTCCGCCTCGGTTCGTGATGAACACGTGGCGCGGCTCGTAGGCCCGGGCGCCGCGAGGAGCGACGAATCCGAGCAGGGTCCACGCGGCCACGAGGCCCAGCAGCGAGCGCATCATGGCGCGGAGGGTACCAGAGGCGCTCCGGTGAGACGTCAAGCGCGCTCGGGGCGCTGAGAGCACGTGGCACTCGGATGGATCGATGCGGGTGCCACGGGCTCGAATCGGCGGGAGGGAGGCTCTCGCCGATTCACTCGGCGAGAGGGAGGGGCTGCGGCCAGACCCTCCGGCAAGAAACGTCAGAGCATGA
>JBKDQC010000466.1:0-3701 GCA_046342295.1 Deltaproteobacteria bacterium
CACCGAGCCACCGCCCCGCGAGCTCCACGAGAACCTGCGCGCGCGCGCCGCCGATCGGGAGCGCGAGGCGCGCGAGCGAGCGCTCGAGGAGGCCGCGCCGCAGGAGGAGCGCCTGCTCGAGCGGCGCCGCGAGCGCGAGGCGCGCGGCGAGGAGCCTCCGGAGGAGCAAGAGCGCCTGCTCGAGCAGCGCCAGCGCGAGCTCGAGCGCCTCCGCCGCGAGCACGAGGCGCGGCAGGAGGTCGAGCGTCAGCTCGAGGAGCTGAGGCGCGAGCTGGGGGACGCGGCCGACCGCATGGAGGAAGAGCACCGCCGCCCGAGCCAGAGCGCGGGCGAGGCCATGGAGCGCGCGGCCGAGGAGCTGCGCCAGCAGGCGCGCGAGCAGCAGAGCGCCGAGCAGATGCGCGAGCTCGCGCGCGAGCTCCAGCGGCTTCGCGAAGCGCTTCGTGAAGCGCAGCGGCCGGGCCAGGAGGGGCAGGGCCAGCAAGGCCAGGGCGAGGGGCAGGGCCAGGACGGGCCCGAGGGCGGACGCGACGCGCGCATGCGCCGCTTCGTGTTGCGCGCCGGCGGCGGTGACGGCACCGAGGGCATGCGCCTCGGTGCTGGCCGGCCTGGGGGCTCCCCCGGCGAGGGAGACGAGGACCCGGGCGAGGGAGGCGCGCAAGGCGGCGAGCGCGCGGGGCGAGGCGCCGAGGGCGAGGGCGGCGAGCAGCCCGGAGGAGGAGAGGGCAGTCAGGGGGCGGGCCAGGCAGGGGAGATGCTGAGGCTCGGTGAGGGCGGGGACGCCGTGCTCGAGATCCCCGGCCTCGGTCGACCCGGGGGCGGCGGGCCTCCCGAGGCCGGCGGCGAGGGCGAGGGCCGGCAAGGCCCGGGCCGCGGCACGGGGCACGACCGCGCCCCGCTCGAGGACCCGACCGCGCGCCTCGCGGGCGGGCGCGCCGTGCGCGTGCAGGGACAACCGGGGGAGGGTCCCTCGCGCAGCCAGGTGATCCGCGGCGCGTCCTCCGACGGCTTCGCGTCGCGCGACTACGAGCGCGTCTACGAGGACTACGCCTCGCACGCGGAGCAGGCCGTCGAGCGCGACCGCGTGCCGCCGGGCTACCGTGGCTACGTGCAGCGTTACTTCGAGCTGATCCGACCGAGAGAGACGACCCCACCATGACGGACGACCGAGCGAAGAATACCGAGAAGCGCGTCGAGGAATTCCGCGCGGCGTTCGCGCGCACGCGCGCGGAGATCGAGAGGCGCATCGTGGGCCAGGGCACCCTCGTCGACGACGTGCTCACGTGCCTCGTCGCCGGCGGTCACGTCCTCCTCGAGGGCGTTCCGGGCCTCGGAAAGACGATGCTCGTGCGCACCCTCGCCGAGGCGCTGCGGCTCTCTTTCTCGCGCATCCAGTTCACGCCGGACCTCATGCCGGCCGACATCCTCGGCACCACCGTGATCACCGAGGCCAGGGGCTCCGGCACGCGCGCGCTCGAATTCCGCAAGGGCCCGATCTTCGCGAACGTCGTGCTCGCCGACGAGGTGAACCGCGCGACGCCCAAGACACAGAGCGCCCTCCTCGAAGTGATGCAGGAGCACGCGGTCACCATCGGCAACGAGACGCACCGCCTCGAGCAACCCTACTTCGTCCTCGCGACGCAGAACCCGCTCGAGATGGAGGGCACCTACCCGCTCCCCGAGGCACAGCTCGACCGATTCCTCTTCAAGCTCGAGGTGAAATTTCCCTCGCACGAGGCGCTGTCGGCGATCCTCGACCGCACGACGGGCAGCGAGGTGCCCGTGGTCACCCCGGTGCTCGGCAAGGAGGAGGTCCTCGCGATGCGTGCGCTCGCGCGCGACGTGCCGGTGCCCGAGCATGTGAAGGACTTCGTGATCCGCGTGCTCGAGGCCACGCACCCCGAGCATCCGAGCGCGCCCGAGCGCATCCGGCGTTTCGTCCGCTACGGCGCGAGCCCGCGCGGCGCGCAGTCCTGCCTCTTCGCGGCCAAGGTCGCCGCCCTCGCGGACGGTCGCTTCTCCGTCGGCCTCGACGATGTACGGCGCGCCACCAAGCCCGCCCTGCGGCATCGGCTCATCCTCGGCTTCGAGGGCGAGGCCGAAGGCGTGCGCGCCGACGCGCTCCTCGACGAGGTGCTCGCGGCGGTGCCCGAGGTGCCGAGCGGGAGCGCCGCGTCGGCCCCCCGTGGCAAGGGAGCCAAGGGCGGCGCGCAGCCCTCATGAGCACCGCGCGCACGAGCACGACGGCGGGCTTCTCCGACGCCCGATCGTCGGGCACAGGCGAGCTCTTCGACACCGACTTCGAGCGCAAGCTCGTGGGGCTCGCGCTCGTGGCGCGTCGCGTCTTCGAGGGTCGCTTCCGCGCGGAGCGGCGGAGCAAGAAGTCCGGCGCGGGGATCGAGTTCGCCGATCACCGCGAGTATGCGCCCGGAGACGACTTCCGCTTCGTCGACGTGCGCCTCTGGAGCCGCACCGATCGGCTCTTCGTCAAGCTCTTCGAGGAGGAGGAAGACCTCTCCGTCCACGTGCTCGTCGACGTCTCGCGATCGATGGGACTCGAGACGGGCGACGCCACACCGAGCAAGCTCGTGGTCGCCAAGCGCCTGGCGGCCGCGCTCGCGTACATCGCGCTCTCGGGCCTGGATCGCGTCTCGGTCGCGACGATGGCGGACGGTCGGGCCAAGGCCCTGCCCGCGGTGCGCGGCAAGGCCCGCATCCACCGTGTGCTCGAGCTGCTCGCGAACGAGTCCCACGAGACGATGGGCGGAGCGGGCGCGACTGACCTCGAGGGCGCGGTCCGCGCGTTCACGGGGCAGACGAAGAAGAGGGGCCTGGCGATCCTCGTCTCGGATCTCTACGACCCGAGGGGCTTCGAGCTCGCGATCGACCGGCTGCGGCACGCGCGCTTCGAGGTGGTCGTCCTCCAGGTCTGGGACCCGCGCGAGGCGAGCCGCCTCGGCACGGGCGACCTCGTCCTCGTCGACAGCGAGACGCAAGAGCGACGGGAGGTCACGCTGACCCCGGAGGTCCTCGCCCGCTTCGAAGAGGCCCAGACCAAGCACCGGCAGCGCGCCCAGGCCTACTGCCGGCAGAAGCAGGTCGCGTACGCGGAGGTCGCGAGCGACGTGCCCTGGGACGAATCGGTCCTCCGGGTGCTGGCGCGCGGGGGGCTCGTCGCGTGAGCGCGTTCGGCGCATCCGAGCTCGGGGCGGGAGCCCCGAGACGATGAGCGGGATCGAGCTCCTCGGCTGGGCCTGGCCCGAGATCGGCGCTGCCTTCGCGCTCGCCGCGGGCGCCATCGTGGCGCTGCACCTCGTGCGGCTGCGGCGCCGCGTCGTGATCGTGCCCTGGGTCGCGCTCTTTCGCGAGGCGCTGCCCGAGCAGCGCACGACGCGCCTCTTTCGCAGGCTCAGCAATCTGCTCTCGCTGCTCCTCGCGCTGCTCGTGGCTGCCCTCGTCGCGCTCGCGCTGGGCCTGCCGCGCTTGGCCGAGGATCGCACGGAGCAGCGCACCCTCATCCTCGTGATCGACACGAGCGCATCGATGCAGGCCCGGCTCGACGCGCGCGATCCGGCGTCGACGGAGCGCCGCTTCGACCGCGAGAAGACCGCGGCGCTCGCGCGCCTCGCCGCCCTCTCGCCGAACGCGCGCGTGCTCGTCCTCGCGGCGAGCGCGCACGCCGCGGTCGTGCACCCGATGAC
>JBKDQC010000467.1:0-13685 GCA_046342295.1 Deltaproteobacteria bacterium
GCGCGAGCTCGGGCAGGCAGAGCATCGAGACCTTCGCGGCCCGGGCCTCGTCGATCGCCGCGCGGCGGCGCCGGAGGTTTCCATCCCAGTCGAGCGGAGTCTGGTGGTGGGCCGCCGCGCCGAGGCGGACGGACCGGACACGATCGGGCGCAGGCATGGTCATCGGATCTCCTCTTCGAGCTCGCGATGGCTCGCCACCTGAATCGACGCGGCGAGCTCGCCGCCGGCCGCGCGGACCAGACGTGCTCGTCGTTCCCACAGCGCGCGCGGCACCGCCACCCGTGCGCGGTGACCGCGCCGCTGCGCGTCGAGCGCGCAGAGCCGAGGATCGAGCGTGCCGAGCGCGGCGCGGACGGCCTCACGGGCCTCGGCGAGGGGCCGCTCGGGGCGCACGCGGCGGCCTCCCACGAGCGTGGGCGAGAGTAGGCGGCGCCCGCGTCCTTCCTCGACCGCGGGATCGTTCTCGAGCGCGGCCCCCGTGGTGGCGTCGAGGAGCGCGCCGGACCACGCGGCGTCCTCGTCGCGATCGAAGAGCACGTCGCACGTCGTGCCGTCCCCGCGGGTGAAGCGCTCGACCTCGAGGCGCCCAGGCCAGCTCACCTTGGCGGGCTCTTCGCTCTTCTTGACGCGAGGGACGAAGCGCTCCCCTTCCTTTACCGAGGTGAGCTTGTAGACGCCCCCGAGGGCAGACTGCTCGCCACCCGTCACGAGGCGCGTGCCGACGCCGAACACGTCGATCGGCGCGCCCGCCGCGAGCAGCGCCGCGATCGCGTGCTCGTCGAGGTCGTTCGACGCGTAGATCTTCGTCGAGCGCAGGCCCGCTTCGTCGAGGAGCGCGCGCGTCTGGCGAGAGAGCGTCGCGAGATCGCCCGAGTCGAGGCGGACCCCGAGAAGGGGCTTGGGGCCGCGCGTCGAGGTCGGCTCGGCGAGCGCGCGCGCGGCTTGGATCGCCCGCCGCACGCCCTCGAGCGTGTCGTAGGTGTCGACGAGGTAGACGACGTTGCCCGCGAGGGCCTCCGCGTAGCGCGCGAAAGCCTCGCGCTCGTCGCCGAAGAACTGCACCCACGCGTGCGCATGCGTGCCGCGGACGGGGATGCCGTAGAGCTTGGCCGCGAGGACGTTGCTCGTGGCCGAGCAGCCGCCGAGGTATCCGGCGCGCGCCGCCGAGAGGGCGCCGTCCGGGCCCTGGGCTCGGCGCAGACCGAGCTCGACGACGGGTCGGCCCGCGGCCGCGTGGACCACGCGTGCGGCCTTCGTCGCCACGAGGGTCTGGAAGTTCACGACGTTGAGGAGGAGCGTCTCGACGAGCTGCGCCTCGAGCACGGGGCCGGTCACCCGGAGGAGGGGCTCGTGCGCGAAGACGATCTCGCCCTCGTCGACCGCCTCGACGTCGCCGCGGAAGCGGAAGGCTGAGAGGCGCTCGAGGAAGGGCGCGTCGAAGAGGGGCGCGCCATCCGCCCCCGTGAGGGTCGCGAGGTAGGCGAGGTCGCTCGCCTCGAAGGCGAGGTCCTCGAGCGCCGAGAGCGCTTCGTCCAGACCCGCGGCGACCGCGTAGGCGCCGCCGAAGGGAGGCCTGCGGAAGAAGAGAGAGAACGATGCGACCCGCTCGGCCGTACCGGCCCGGTGGTGCGCGTAGGCCATCGTGAGCTGGTAGAGGTCCGTGAGCAGGCCGAGCGCCGGGCGCAGCCGCGCCGAGAGGGCGTGGGCGGCCGGGGGGGCGGGTGCGGAGCCGTTCATGACTTGGTGTATGAGGCACACGAAGCATGGTGTCAAATGCACACGAAGGTGAGCGGTGCGGCTGGGGAGGCCCGCCGCGCGCAGCGCTCGAAACAGAATCGCCGAGACAGTGGAGCCGGCGTAGGAGTCGCTCGCGTCCGGGGGCGAAGAGTGCGACCGTGCGCGCGTGTCCCGGCCTGACCCGAGCTCGCTCGTCGTCGTCTACCAGCGCGACGATCTCGTCGCGATCGACAAGCCCGCGGGTCTGCTCTCGCAGGGCGGCCCCGGAGCGCGCGACGCCAACGTCGTCGATCTCGCGCGCCGGCGCTTCGGGCGGGACGCGGTCGGAGTCCTCCATCGCCTGGACCGCAACGTGTCGGGGCTCGTCTTGGTCTCGCTCGCGCACGACGTGGCCGAAGGGCTGTCCCGCGCCTTCGCGGAGGGACGCGTCGAGCGGCGCTACGAGGCCGTCGCGAAGGCGCCGCGGGCGCTCGGCGGCGAGGCGCGTGTGATCGAGGCACCGCTCGTGAAGGACGCGCGCACGAACCTCGTGCGCGTCGCGGCGCCGGGCGAGCCCGAGGCCAAGGAGGCCCGGACGCGCGTCGTGCTCCGGGCGCGCGTGCAGGCGCCGCTCGGCTGGCTCGCGGTGCTCGACTGCTGGCCCCTCACCGGTCGCTCGCACCAGATCCGCGTACACCTCGCGCACGCGGGGATGCCGCTCGTCGGTGACCCGAAGTACGGCGTCGCCGCGCGCGGCGTGTCGCGGCCGCTCCTTCACGCCACCGAGCTCGTCTTCGTGCACCCGCGCACGCGGGAACCGGTGCGCCTGAGCTCGCGACCGCCCTGGTCCACCGAGCTGCTCCGCGGTCTGCGCAGGCCCTGAGAGCACGTGGCACTCGGATGGATCGATGCGGGTGCCACGGGCTCGAATCGGCGGGAGGGAGGCCCTCGCCGATTCACTCGGCGAGAGGGAGGGGCCGCGGCCAGACCCTCCGGCAAGAGAGGTCCCTCTGGACGACCGCCGATGCGCGGCGTGGTCGTTTCCGCGGGCTGCGATCGAAGGGACACTCCTCCGATGCGCACGCGCCCTTTCCAGCAGATCGACGTGTTCACCCACGTGCCCTACCGCGGCAATCCCTTGGCCGTCGTGCTCGACGGGGACGGACTGACCACGGAGCAGATGCAAGCCTTCACGAACTGGACGAACCTGTCGGAGGCCACGTTCCTGCTGCCACCGACGCCCGAAGGCGCGCGGGGCGGGGCCGACTACCGCGTGCGCATCTTCTGTCCCGGGCGCGAGCTCCCGTTCGCGGGCCACCCGACGCTCGGCAGCTGTCACGCGTGGCTGAGCACGGGTGCCGAGCCGAGGGGCGAGCACGTCGTTCAGGAGTGCGCCGCCGGGCTGATCCGCATCCGCCGCGAAGGCGCCGGAGCCGACGCGCAGCTCTCCTTCGCGGCGCCTCCGCTGCGGAGGTCGGGGCCGCTCGAAGAGGCCGACGTCGCGCGCAGCGCGCTCGGCCTCGGTCTCGAACGCGGCGACATCGTCGCGCATGCGTGGTGCGACAACGGCCCGAATTGGCGCGCGATCCTGCTCGCGTCCGCGGAGCAGGTGCTCGCGGTGCGACCCGACGCGTCGATCCTCGCCGAGCTCGACGTCGGCGTGGTCGGCCCCCGCGGCAAGGTCGGTCTCGTCGCGCGCGCGGACGCTGACCCGATCGACTTCGAGGTGCGCGCCTTCTTCCCAGGCGTGAGCGGCCTCGCCGAGGACCCGGTGACGGGCAGCCTCCAGGCGGGGATCGCTTCGTGGCTGATCGGCGCGGGCCTGGCGCCCCCGCGCTACGTCGCTCGTCAGGGCACCGCGCTCGGCCGGGACGGGCGCGTGCACGTCTCGAGGCAGGGAGCCGACCTCTGGATCGGCGGCGGGACCGTGACCTGCGTCCTCGGCTCGGTGCAGCTCTGAGAGCACGTGGCACTCGGATGGATCGATGCGGGTGACACGGGCTCGAATCGGAGGGAGGGAGGCTCTCGCCGATTCACTCGGCGAGAGGGAGGGGCTGCGGGCAGACCCTCCGGCAAGAAACGATCATGAGTCAATCCAAATGACCCATGCTCTGGGGGCTCTGACGGCGCTGGCGCGCCGCAGCGTCGCGGTGTGACCGGAAACAAACGACTACCCAGCGATCGCGCTCTGCGCGACCCTCACGCCCCATGAGCAAAGACCTGGGTGGCGCCGCGTTCGTCGGCCTGATCGATCTCGCCGCAGAGGACATGGGGGGGCGCGCCCTCGCCTCGAGCGACGACTTCTTCGCGGGCATGGAGAACATGCTCAAGCCGGGTCGCGGCGTGTTCCTTCCCGACGAGTACACGGATCGCGGCAAGTGGATGGACGGCTGGGAGAGCCGACGAAAGCGCGGCCCCGGACATGACTGGTGTCTCGTGCGCCTCGGCGTCCGCGGCGTGATCAAGGCCGTCGACATCGACACCAACCACTTCCTCGGCAACCACCCGCCCTACGCCTCGCTCGAGGCCACACGCGCCCCTCTCGACGCCGACGTCGCGGGCCTCGAGGCCGCCGACTGGACCGAGATCCTGCCGCAGTCGCCGCTGCGCCCGGGCTCGCAGAACCTCTTCGTCGTCTCCTCCTCGGAGGCGTACACGCACCTTCGCCTTCGCATCTATCCCGACGGCGGCGGCGCGCGCCTCAAGGTGTGGGGCTCGGCCGACCCCGACTGGGATCGCACCGAGATCGACGACGAGACGCGGCCGCGACTGCGCGCGGGGGAGGTCGACCTCGCCTCGGTGCGCAACGGCGCGCTCGCGCTCGCATGCAGCGACTCGTTCTTCGGCCCGATGAACAACCTGATCGCGCCCGGGCGCGCGGTGAACATGGGCGGCGGTTGGGAGACGCGGCGCAAGCGTCTGCCGGGGCACGACTGGATCCTCGTGCGCCTCGGCGCGCGCGGCCGCCTCGGTCTCGTCGAGATCGACACCCACCACTTCAAGGGGAACTACCCGGATCGATTCGCGCTCCGCGGCATCGACGCCCCCGGCGCCAAGATCACCGATCTCGTGCCTGTCGGCAGCTACGGAGGCGGCGAGGCCGAGTGGACCACCGTGATGGGCGAGACGAGGCTCGAGGCCTCGACCCGGCATTTCTTCCGCGACGCGCTCGCGGCGGAGGGGCCCTTCACGCACCTCCGCCTCGACGTCTTCCCGGACGGCGGCGTGAGCCGACTCCGCGCGTGGGGCACGCGGAGATGAGCGGGCCCGTCGATCCGGGGGTGCTCCTCGATCAGGCCGCCGAGCCCGACGCACGCGCCATGCTGACCCGCTGCTGCGGATCGTCTCGCTGGGTCGGGGAGATGCTCGCGCGGCGACCTTTCGGATCGCGAGATGCGCTCTTGCGTGCGGCCGACGACGTGTGGGAGTCGGCCTCCCGCGAGGACGTGCTCGAGGCGCTCGCGCACCATCCACGCATCGGCGCGAACCTCGAGGAGCTGCGCAAGCGGTTCGCGAGCACAGCCGCGTGGTCGGCCGGAGAGCAGGCGGGCGCGGCAGGCGCGAGCGAGGAGACGCTGTCGGCGCTGCGCGAAGGCAACCTGCGCTACGAGGCGCGCTTCGGCCACATCTTCGTGGTCTGCGCGACGGGCAAATCCGCCCCCGAGATGCTCGCCCTCCTCGAGGCGCGCATGCCCAACGATCCTCCCACCGAGATCCGCGTGGCGCAGGCCGAACAAGGCAAGATCACCCGACTCCGACTGGAGAAGCTCTCTGCATGACCGCGCGCAGCCCCATCACCACCCACGTCCTCGACGTCTCGCTCGGCAAACCTGCGCGCGGCGTGCCGTTGCGGCTCGAGCGCCTCGAGAGCGGAGCGTTCTCGCACCTCGCCCACGGCGAGACCGACGCGGACGGCCGCTGCTCTCAACTGCTCGCGCCAGGGACGCTCGCGGCGGGAACCTACCGGCTCCGCTTCGACCTCGACCCCTACTTCGCCCTCGACGGCAGGCGCTCGTTCTATCCGCACGTGGAGATCGTGTTCGTCGTCGAGCGAACGGACGAGCACTACCACGTACCCCTCCTGCTCAGCCCTTTCGGCTACTCGACGTACCGCGGGAGCTGAGGCGCTGACCGGGCTCCTGACGGTCGCGCGCGGACGCCGACCGTCTCCCTCGCATCGATCCGAGCGCGTGCCACGCGCCGTCACGCGCTCAGGGGGCGCGTCGGCGGATTCGGCCGCTTCGAATCGAAGCGCGGGAGCCCCGACACGACCACGCGATCCCGGCCTTCTCGCTTGGCGGCGTAGAGCGAGGCGTCTGCGAGGCTGAAGAGCTCTTCGCTGCTGCGGGGGCCTTCGGTCGTGTCCGGCAGGGACATGCCTGCGACGCCGAAGCTCGCCGTGACCGCGAAGGATTGCGCGCCTACCCAGTGCTCGGTGGCACGAACGGCCACGCGCAGGCGGTCGGCCACCTCGGCGGCGCCGGTGAGGTCGGTGTGGGGCATGACCACGACCATCTCCTCGCCACCAAAGCGCGCGGCGATGTCGGTCTTGCGCAGGCCGGCCAGCACGGTCCGCGCGACGGCGCGGAGCACATCGTCACCGACCGTATGCCCAAAGGTGTCGTTCACGCGCTTGAAGTGGTCGACGTCGAGCACCGCGATCGAGAGCGGCGAGCCGTAGCGCAGCGCGCGGGCGACCTCGACGGCCATGGACTCGTCGAGGGCGCGCCGGTTGAGCAGACCGGTGAGCGCGTCGGTCCGGGAGAGCGCAAGCAGTCTCTCGTTGGCGACGGCGAGCTCCTCCTGAACCTGCTTGAGGCGGAGGTGCACGCGGACCCGCGCGATCAGCTCGCGCGGGTGGAACGGGCGCACGACGTAGTCGGAGGCGCCCGCCTCGAGGAGGTCGGCCTTGTGGCCCTCGTCGCCGTCCGAGGTGAGGAGAATCACCGGGACGCGGAGCAGCTTGGGGTGCGCCCGGCGGAGCTCGAGGAAGGTCCGCCCGCTCGCCCCGGGCATGTTGAGGTCGCAGATGACGAGGTCGGGCTTGTCGGAGAGCAGGCTCCGGAAGCCCGCGAAGCCGTCGTTGGCCGTGAGGTACGTGTCGAACATCCCACCCCGATGCAGGGCGGCGCGGGTCAGCTCACGCAGGGTCGCGCTGTCGTCGATGATGAGGACGGTCGCCACGGAGGAGGCATCGGTCGCCCCGTCCCGGAACTTGAGCCGATCCCCCGCTGCGCGGTCGAACGCCCTCGGGAGCCACGGGCCGGGGCGCGAGCGGCGTTTGGTCGCTCCGCCGGATCGAGGCATCCTCGGGAGATGCCATCGTTTCGGCGGGCCCGTGCCCAAGACATCCCTGTGCTGCACGCGCTCGTCGAGAGCGCCTACCGCGGGGAGCTGAGCCGCGCGGGCTGGACCACGGAGGCCGACTTCCTCGAGGGGCAACGCACGGACCCGGAGGAGCTCGCCTCGATCGTAGGGAGCGACGACACGCGGATCCTCCTCGCGCTCGAGGGAGACACCCTGGTCGGCTGCGTGCTCGTCCGGGACGAGGGGGCCCGCGCGTACCTCGGGATGCTCTCGGTGAGCCCGCGGCTGCAGTCCGCGGGCCTCGGTCGTGCGCTCCTCGACGAGGCCGAGCGTGTCGCGCGCGTCGAGCTCGGCCGCCCCACCCTGCGGATGCGTGTCCTCTCGCTCCGCGACTCGCTCCTCGCCTGGTACGAGCGCCGGGGATACGTGCGCACCGGCGCGGTCGAGCCGTTTCCGTACGAGGAGCCCCGCGCGGGCCGACCTCTGCGCGACGATCTCGTCTTCGTCGTGCTCGAGAAGACCCTCGCGGCCTGATGCCAGGTGTCCGCCGTTCGCGCCGCCGTCGTGACCATCGGCCGAGCGTTCTTGGCCACTCGCGTGATCGCCGGGAACGAACCCGGCGGCGGGGCCGTACCGATCGGCGATGCGCCTCCTCCTCGTGAACGTCCCCCACGAATCGATCGGCAGCCGGATCCCCGACGATCACCTGCCGCCCCTGGGCCTGCTCGCCATCGGCGGGCCCTTGATCGACGCCGGACACGACGTCGTCCTCCTCGACGCCGACCGGATGCCCATCCCCGCCTCGGCCATCGTCGATCGCGCGATCGGCGGCCGCTTCGACGCGGTGCTCTTCGGCCACTCCGGCTCGACTTCGGCCCACCCGATCATCGTCGAGGCGGCCACGCTCCTCCGGCGACGGCATCCGAAGGCCCGGATCGTCTACGGCGGCGTGTTTCCCACCTACCACCACCGCGAGATCCTCGAAGCCGAGCGCTGCTTCGACGTGATCGTCCGCGGAGAAGGCGAGGCCACCGCCGTCGAGCTCTTCTCGGCGCTCGAGCGCGGGGGCGACCTCCGCGCCGTCGACGGGATCGCCTTCCGGGAGGGCGAGGAGATCCACGTCACCGCGGCCCGCTCGGTGCAGAAGTCTCTCGACGACTTCCGCATCGGGTGGGAGCTCATCGACTTCGCGAACTACAGCTATTGGGGCGGAAAGCGCGCGGTCGTCGTGCAGTTCTCGCGGGGCTGCCCGCACCTCTGCAACTACTGTGGTCAGAAGGGCTTCTGGACGCAGTGGCGCCACCGAGATCCGGTCCGCTTCGCCAAGGAGCTCGCGTGGCTGCACCGCGAGCACGGCGTCGAGCTGGTGAACTTCGCCGACGAGAACCCGACCTCCTCTCGCAAGCTCTTCCAGGCCTTCCTCGAGGCGCTCATCGCCGAGAACGTGCCGCTCCTGCTGGTCGGCTCGACGCGCGCGGACGACATCGTGCGCGACGCGGACATCCTCCATCTCTACAAGAAGGCCGGCTGGATTCGCTTCCTCCTCGGCACCGAGAACACCGACGAGGCCACCCTCGCCCTCGTACAGAAGGGCGGAAGCACGCGCACCGATCAGGAGGCCATTCGCCTCCTCCGAGCGCACGGCATCCTCTCGATGGCCACCTGGGTCGCGGGCTTCACCGAGGAGACCGATGCCGACTACTGGCGACAGCTCCGTCGCCTCGTCGCGTTCGATCCGGATCAGACCCAATCTCTCTACGTCACGCCGCACCGCTGGACGCCCTTCTTCCGCATCGCCAAGGATCGCCGCGTCATCCAGACGGACGCGAAGCGCTGGGACTACAAGCACCAAGTCCTCGCCACCGACAGCATGCCTCCCTGGCGCGTCCTTCTCTGGGTGAAGTCGATCGAGCTCGCGCTCCAGGCCCGGCCCCGCTCGGTGTGGCGCACCTTCTTCCACCCCGACCCGGAGATCCGCCACGCCATGCGGTGGTATGCGGCCATGGGCCGCCGCGTGTGGCTCCACGAGTGGAAGAGCTTTCTCTGGCGCGATCGCCGCGTGACCGACGGCCCCACGCTCGCGCAATTCTGGGGAGCCCCGCAGGACGAAGAGGAACAATCCATGACCGTCGGCAAACGGCGCCGCCTGCCCGTCCTCCAGCGCGCCGCTTGACCGCACGGAGATGTCGTCACCACGTTTCGTGCGCGCGGCTTGACGCGGCGTCGTCGGCGCATCTCTCTTGGGGCCTCTCTGGAGGCCTCATGCCGTCGTCGCCCCGTGTCTTGTTCGCCCTGCCGCTGCTCGGTGCCGTGAGCGCCCTCGCGCTCGCCGTCGCTGGCTGCCCCCCGACACCGGCCCGTACCGACGCGGGCGCTCCGCCGCTCGATGCGCCGATTCCCGACGCGCCCGGGCTCGACGCCGCAGGCCAGGACAGCGGGGCGCCCGTCGACGCGTTCCGCCCCGATCGCCCGGACTCCGGCATGCCCGGCACCGGGCCGACGATCACGACCTGCCCGGGTGACGCGCTGCCGTCTCTTGCGGGCGGCGCCTGCGAGGCGAGCGCCGGCGATGGCAACCTCCTCATCACCGCGGACGTGCTGACGCCGGGCGAGGTCTTCCGCGGCGGTCAGGTGCTGGTCGACACCACTGGCACCATCTCCTGCGTCGGCTGCGACTGTGCGGGGGCGGCAGGCGCCGCGGGCGCGACGCGCATCGTATGCCCCGACGGCGTGCTCAGTCCGGGTCTCATCAACGGGCACGAGCACCTCACGTTCCAGGGGGGGCCTTACACGCGCACCGACGAGCGCTTCGAGCACCGGCATGACTGGCGTCGCGGTCTGCGTGGTCATACCCGGATTCCTTCCAACATGACCGAGGGCGAGGCCGAGACCGAGCTCGCGGAGCTGCGCATGGTGATGGGCGGCGCCACGAGCGTGAACGGCTCGGGAGGTCGCGCGGGCTTCGTGCGCAACGTCGATCGCGAGTCGATCCACGAGGCCGGGCTCGTGCAGCGAGAGGTCGAGTACGAGACCTTTCCTCTCTCCGACTCCGACGGAACGCTCAACGCGACGGGCTGCGCGTACGGATCGCGACGCGACACTGCCGCGCGCGCGACCGGTACCGACGCCTACACGCCGCACGTCGCGGAGGCGATCGACCGCGAGGGCCGCAACGAGTTCCTCTGCATGCGCGAGGGCGACGACGACCTCATCCAGGATCAGACCGCGATCATCCACGGCGTCGCGCTCCTGCCGATCGACATGCAGGAGATGGCCAGCGATGGCGCGATGCTGGTGTGGTCGCCGCGCACGAACATCACGCTCTACGGCGACACCGCGCGCGTGACCGAGTACGACCGCCTCGGTGTCGCGATCGCGCTCGGCACGGACTGGGTGAGCACGGGCTCGATGAACATGCTGCGCGAGCTCCAGTGCGCGGACGAGCTCAACGCGACTTACTTCGACGGCTACTTCACCGATGAACAGCTCTGGCTCATGGCGACCCGCAACGGCGCGGCGGCCATGGCGATGGACGACGCGATCGGCACCATCGCCGCGGGCCTCGTCGCGGACCTCGCCATCTTCGATGCGCGCACGAACGTCGATCACCGCGCGGTCATCGACGCGCGCGCGGCCGACGTGGTGCTGGTGCTGCGCGGCGGGCTTGCGCTCTACGGCGATGCCTCGCTGATGGACGTGGTCCCGGGAGGGGGCGCGGGCTGCGACAGCATCGATGTGTGCGGCACCGCCAAGCGTGCGTGCGTCATGCGCGAGGCGGGCGCGAGCTACGAGGCGCTCCTCGCGGGCGCCAACATGGGCCGCGCGGCGTACCCGCCGTTCGTGTGTGGGGAGCCGCCGAACGAGCCTTCTTGTCGCCCGGAGCGCAATGGGGCCAACGCCTCGGTGCTGGGCTCGAGCCGCTACACGGGGCTCGTCACCGCGACGGACCTCGATGGCGATGGCCTCGAGGCGGGCGACAACTGTCCCGAGGTGTTCAACCCGATCCGTCCGCTCGACATGGGGACGCAGGCGGACTCCGACGGGGACGGCGAGGGCGATGCGTGCGACCCGTGCCCGCTCGACGCGGACACCACCGTGTGCGCGACGGTCGACCCGCTCGACCGAGACCGCGACGGTGTTCGTGAGCCGATGGACAATTGCCCGTCCGTCGCGAATCCCGACCAGGCCGATCGGGACTCGGACGCGAAGGGCGATGTCTGCGACGCGTGCCCCGACACGCCGAACCCCGGCGCGTCCACTTGTCCGGTCTCGGTGTACAGCATCAAGCGCGGCATGATCCCGGACGCCACGCGGGCGGCGGATCTGCGCGGGGTGATCACGGCGATCACGCCCAATGGATTCTTCTTGCAGGTCACCTCGACGGACCCCGGCTACGACGGGGCAGATTACTCCGGCATCTTCGTCTTCACGTCCACGATGCCCGCGGGCCGCAGCCGCGGTGAGGCCGTGTCGGTCAGCGGCGAGGTCAACCTGTTCTCGGGGCAGTGGCAGCTCCAGATGACGACCGTGACCTCGATGGGCATGGGCACGCTCCCCGCGCCGGTCGTCGTCCCTGCGTCCGAGGTCGCGACCGGCGGCGCACGCGCAGCGGCGCTCGAGGGGGTGCTCGTGCGCGTCGAGGCCGTGACCGTCACGAGCGCCAACCCAGACGCACCGATGGACTTCGGCGAGCTCGCCGTGACCGGCGGCCTCCGCGTCGACGACTGGATGACGATGATCGCTCCCTTCCGCACGGTCGGGACGACGTTCACCTCGATCACGGGCCCGCTCGCGTTCCGTTTCTCGAACTCGAAGATCAACCCGCGCGACGCGGCCGACCTCGTCAGCCCCTGAGCGCACATCGCCTGCGTTCGAACGTGGCGCGCTGGGCTGCGTTGGCCCACGTCCACGCCGATGGTAAGGTCGCCTTCGCTGCTGCGGGCGGACCCCTCCTTTCTCCTTGCCTCCCTCTCTGGCTGGCGCCGCGTGGCGGCGCACCGGTCCGCGCCTGATGTCCCTCGACGCCAAGCAGATCAAAGAAATCCTCGTTCGTTCGGGGCTCGAAGTCTACCGCTCGAGACCCTGCGAGGTTCACGTCGCCGAGCGGGTGCGCTCGCACATCATGGACTCGGGCGTGAAGGTGTTTCTCGTCACGGACGATGCGCTCGAGGTTCGCTTCGCGGCCCGCACGCAACGCTCGGATTATCCCGACGCGCTCGAAGGCGATCTCTTCGCGCGCGTGCGCGACGTCGTCGGTGAGCGCGCACTCCGCCGAGGTTTCGCCGAGCGGGAGGCGGGGACGATCGAGGTCAAGGATCCGATCGACCCTGCGCGCACCCTCGATGTCTGGCACGAGGTCATCTACGCCAAGAGCGTCAGCGACGTCGGCGAGGCAGTCGACGAGGTCCGTTGGGCCCTCGGCATCGACCGCTACGTGATGCCGACCGACCCGTGAATGGCCTCACGGCCAGAGCCACGCTGCGCCGCGGACACCGCCCGAATCGCCGTGCGCCGCGGGCACGACCGGCACGTCGACGTGGTCGCTGAAGACCCAGCTCGAGAGGCGCTGGCTCACGAGCGGGCCGAGCCCTGCGACGTTGGACATCCCGCCCCCGAGGACGATCACGTCGGGATCGAGCACATCGATCACGCTCGCGAGCCCGCGTGCCATGCGGTCGGCGTAGCGCTCGACGCTCGCCCTCGCGAGGGCCTCGCCCGCCTCGGCGGCGCGCGCGATCTCGAGCGCGCTCGGCGGCGGTCCATCGAGCGCGATCCCCGAGAGCCGCTCGAGGTGATCGCGCGCGAAGCCCGGTCCCGAGAGCCAGGTCTCGATGCAACCGCGCTTGCCGCAGTAGCAACGCGGCCCCGGCAGCTCGTCCTCGCGGGCCCAGGGAAGCGGGTTGTGGCCCCATTCGCCTGCGATGCCGTGACGGCCCGCGAGCACCGCGCGCTCGACGATCACGCCCGCGCCGGTGCCCGTGCCGACGATCACGCCGAAGACGACGCGCGCGCCGGCCGCAGCGCCGTCGACAGCCTCCGAGAGCGCGAAGCAGTTCGCGTCGTTGGCCAGTCGGACGGGCCGACCGAGCGACTCGGAGAGCAGACGGTCGAGCGGCAGACCGTTGAGGCAGACGGTGTTCGAGCCACGGAGCAGGCCGGTCTTGGGCGAGAGCGAGCCGGGCGTACCGACGCCCACGCTGCACGGCCCCCCGGCGCGTGCCTCGAGCTCGCGGACGAGCCCGACGATCGCCGCGACGATGGCGCCGGCGTCACCGCGCGGCGTCGCGATCCGCAGCCGGGCGTGCTCTCGGCCGTCCTCCGAGAGCACGATGCCCACGATCTTCGTGCCTCCGAGGTCGACGCCGATCCGCATCATCCGAAGATCTCGACGAGCTTCTGGAGCGCACCCACCACGTAGAGGGCGCCGGCCACGATCAGCGTGCCGGGCACGAGCGTGTCCTGCCAGAAGAACGCGGCGTCCGGCTCGCGACCTTCGTAGCCCGCGCGCGCTGCCCGCTGCACGCGCATGCGGAGGCTCGCGTCGAGCGGCTCGAGCGGGAGCGCACGCGCGTGCTCGCTCGGCGAGGGCGCCCGCGGGGGGTGGGGGGGGCGGGGGTCGGTGGGGGGGGCCGCCGTGTGCGCGGGCGGGCGGGGGGGGGTCG
>JBKDQC010000468.1:0-3031 GCA_046342295.1 Deltaproteobacteria bacterium
AGGAGACGGTCCTTGAGCTGCCTGAGCTCCTGCTCGTACGCGCGGCTCGTGTGGTCGACCATCGCGCACCGACTATACGCGGGTCCGGAGCGGCGCGAGAGCTTTCCTCACCGCGGCGCGTCGTCTGCCGTCGCGTCCGCGGAGGGCGCATCCGGGGCGGAAGCGTCCCCAGCTGCGGTGCCGCCGTCGGCTCCCGCGTCGCGCGGGCACTCGGGGTGCGGAGGGTCCTCGAGGCACAGGTCGAACTTTCTCCGCAGGCAGCCCGGCGCGAGGCCCGTCGCGGTCGCCGCGAGCACGACGAAGGTGAGAAACGCGAGGCGCGGCGACATCAGAAAGTCCCCCGGACGCCCGCGCTGCCGGGGCCGAGCACCACGTCGATGCGGGGCTCGCTCTCGGGTGCTTGGGCGCCGGTGATCCACCCCACGACTGCCCCTGCCAGGGCGACGGCGCCGCCGAGGATCATCGGGATCCCGGCGGCGAGGTTCTGCTCTTCACCGCGGAGGCAGACCGTGCGGTCGACGTTGTAGCGCTCGCAGACCGTGTCGAGGGAGGCCCAGACGCCCAGCCCCGCGGCCGCCGCGCCGATGGCGGCCAACAAGCCCGGGCCGAGGACCCCGAAGAGTGGCTCGGGGCCTCGCGCGCTGGATCTCGACGGGTCGGTCGCGCGGGAAGGGGCGGTCACCGACGTCGAGGGCGAAGCGGGCGTCGAGGTCGAAGCCGGCGTCGAGGCCGAAGCCGGCGCCGAAGGGGCGATCGCGCCCGCACCCGGGTCGAGCATCGCCGCGGCGCGCTCGGCCGCGAGCACCTGGGAGACCATGGAATCGATCGTGCTGACCAGGTCCGCGCCGGCCGCGAGCGTCCCGCTGGCGGAGCCGTGTCTCACGCTCCGCCCTCCCGCGAGCGCATGCAGCGACAATGACAGCTCGCCGATCGCCCCGTCGGTGGCCCAGACGCTCACGCAGGCGACCCTGGGGACGCCGAGCTCCGACGCCAGGCGGGCGGCGTCCTCGGTGCTCGCGAGGCTCAGGCGCGACGGCGGACCGCGGTGGACGAGCTCGGACGGGGCCAGGACGGCGAAGCCATCGGCCGCGAAGCGGGCGAGGACGACGTCGAGCGCCTGCGCGCGTTGGGGCTCGGTCGCGTCGCCCCCGAGGGCGGCCACGACGAGATCCTGTGCGGCCGCTCGCGCGCTCGAGGCGCAGGCGAGCGCGAAGGCGAGAAGGGCCCACTGCCAGCGCGACATCCCGGCGGGCTTCGCACGAAGTCCGCGGCGGGTAAAGCACAGCACGGCCCCCCTCGCCCGGCCGCGGCGGACGGCGGCTGCGGTGCGCCCGCTACGGTGCCCCCGCTGCGGTGCCCCCGCGAGAGTTTTCGCACGCGAGGGCACGCGCGCGAGCGCGCCGCGCGGGAAGGTTGGAGGCCATGAGCCACTCCGACTCCCTGTTCAACCCCACCGAAGAGCACCGCCTCCTTCGCCGTTCCATCGCGGAGTTCGCGCTGAAGGAGGTGGACCCTCAGGCGGCCCGGCACGATCACGAGGGCACGCTGAACGTGCCGCTGTTCCGCAAGCTCGCCGACCTCGGGGTCCTCGGGCTCACCGTGCCCTCCGAGCACGGGGGGGCCGGCATGGACACGGTCGCGGCCGTGATCGTCCACCACGAGCTCTCGAAGTACGACCCGGGCTTCACGCTCGCGTACCTCGCCCACTCGATGCTCTTCGTGAACAACTTCTACCACTGCTCGAACGCCGAGCAGCGCGATCGCTACCTCGGCAAGACGATGAGCGGCGAGTGGGTCGCGGGCATGGGGATGACGGAGCCGGGCGCCGGAACGGACGTGCTCGCGATGCAGACCACCGCGCGTCTCGATGGGGACCACTGGATCCTGAACGGCACCAAGACCTACATCACCAACGGCTGCGAAGGGCACTGCTTCCTCGTCTACGCCAAGGTCGAGGGCCGCATCACGGCGTTCGTGGTGGACCGGACGTGCCGCGGCTTCTCGACCTCGCAGCACATCGACAAGCTCGGCATGCGCGGCTCGACGATGGCCGAGCTCATCTTCGATCAATGCCGCGTGCCTCGGTCGAACCTGCTCGGAGAGGTCGGTGGAGGTCTCACCCACATGATGCGGAACCTCGAGATCGAGCGGCTCACGCTCGCGGCGATGAGCGTCGGCATCGCGGAGCGATGCGTCGAGATCATGCTCGGCTACGCGAACGAGCGCCGTACCTTCGGCAAGCCGATCGCGGAGTATGGCCAGATCCAGCGGTACATCGCCGACGGCTACGCAGCGATGGAGGCCGCGAAGGCCCTGACCTACAACATCGCCCGCGACATCGGGCCCGAGAGCCGCAACCGGATCGGGTCCGACGCCGCCAAGCTCTTCGCTGCGCCGGTCGGCAAGATGTGCGCAGACTATGCGATGCAGGTCATGGGTGGCGCGGGCTACTGCCGCGAGTACCCGGTCGAGCGCCTGTGGCGCGACGCCAAGCTGCTCGAGATCGGCGGCGGAACGATCGAAGCGCACCAGAAGAACATGACCAAGGATCTGTCCAAGGCCTTCCGGGGATGAAGGCTCCGGCTCACGCGAAGCCGAGCCACCGGCCCCCTTGGTAGACGAGCAACGACGCGACGTACGCGAGCGCGTTCATGTACACGAGCATGAAGAGCGCCCACTTCCAAGAGCCTGACTCGCGCTTGATCGCCGCGAGCGTGCTCATGCACTGCGCGGCGAGCACGAAGAACACCATGAGGGAGACCCCGGTCAGTGGCGTGAAGAGCACGCTCCCATCGCGCCGCCGAGCCGATCTCAGGCGCTCGCGCAGGGTGTCTGAGGTCTCGTCAGCGTCCGCCCCGACGCCGTAGACAATCCCGAGCGTTCCTACGAGCACTTCCCGCGCCGCGAAGCTCGCGACCAACCCGACACCGATCTTCCAGTCGAAGCCGAGCGGTTCGATCGCGGGCTCGAGCACGCGCCCAAAGCGCCCTCCGACGCTGTGCTCGAGGCGCTCCTCGGCGCGCTCTCGTTC
>JBKDQC010000469.1:0-3245 GCA_046342295.1 Deltaproteobacteria bacterium
CGCCACGCCGCGACGCGCTTCACCCAGGTCTTCCGATCGGCCATGCCCTCGACGCTGACAGAGGCCGATCACCACGCCACCACGGTGCTCAAGCAGCGGATACCGACCTCGGGCCCGCGGCCTCTCTCGCGTTCCACACGACGCGACCAAGAGCGACTACGTCCTCGCCGACGAGGCCCGCACCTCGACCGCGCCCTCGCCCTGAGCATCGGAGAGACCGCGAATCGCTCGACTCGAGATCCACAAGCGCTCCGCGAGCGAGCCCGGGGACGCAACCGCGTCAAGGTATTACAGCGCGACGGGGGTTGGAGCGGGACGGTCGATCCGGGTGCCGTCTCCGACCTGGTTGAGTTCGTTCTCGCCCCAACAGAACACCCTGCCGATGGAGGTGAGCGCACACGATTGCTCGCCGCCTGCCGAGACCTGGACAACGTCGGATAGCACAGGGCCACTCGTCGCGAATAGCTCGTCACGGGTGCTCCCGGTGCCCAGTTGGTACTGGCTGCCTTCTCCCCAACACAGGACGTGTCCATCCACCGTTGCGACGCACGTGTGAAAGTCCCCAAGCGCGACATGTCTCACGCCCGACAGACCCGGTACCGCGAGAGGTGTGCCTCGTGTCACTCGTGTCCCGTCCCCCAGTTGGCCGGTGAGATTGTTGCCCCAACACACCAGTGAGGTGTCCGCCAGGAGCGCGCACACGCTCCAAAGCGACGCGAACACACGTCGAGCACCGACGACCCCCGGCACTGCGGTCGGAGTGCTGGAGACCCCGCCGATGGACCCGTTTCCCAGTTGCCCGTCCAGGTTGTCACCCCAACACCAGACCGTCCCATCGGTGCGCACGGCGCATGCGAATCGTCGTCCGACAGCGAGATCGGACACGTTGTCGAGTCCAGGGACGAGCGCCGGGGGGTTGGCAGTCACGTTCGCCGGTCTGCCCAGCTGGCTCACGTTGTTGAGACCCCAGCACCACACGCCACCTGCTTCGTCCAGTGCGCATGTGGAGGACGTCGTCGTGCTAGATTCACCGTCGACCATGATCTCGATGGCCCGCACGGCGGGTACTCCGACGACGCGACGTGGCACGAGAGAGTTCGCGGTCGTACCGTCACCGAGTTGTCCATAGCTGTTGTTACCCCAACAATGCGCCTCGGCCGATTCGTTGATGGTACACGCGTGGCCGGCAGACCAGTCGAAGCGACCCAGGTAGGTGGACTCGCTGTTTGGCAGGAGTCGCGGCACACTCCAGCCGACGAAGCTCGACCCACCCCAGCACCGGGCGCCGCCGCCGTTGTCAAACATCGTGCAGGTTCCTCGGTCGCGAGACTGAATGGACACGGGGCGAGCGCAGCGGCCGGCGCTGCAGATGTCCGCGCAGAGGCTCCCACAGGAGCCGCAGTTCATCTCGTCGGATTCAAGAGCCGTGCATGCGCCCGAGCAGACATCGGGTAGCAGCACCGGACACGTGCAGGTGCCGGAGAGACAAACGGCCCCCCCCGGACATGCGTTGTCGCAGGCGCCGCAATGATTCTCGTCCGTCGTCCCGTCCACACACGTCCCGTCACAGGTATCGGGCGTCTCGCTCGGACACACGCAGGCGCCTCCCACACAGGTGGCCCCGGCCGGGCAAGGACGATCGCAAGCGCCACAATGCGCTTCGCTCACCCCCGTATCGGTGCACGCTCCCGCGCACACCACCTGTGTGCCTGGACAGAAGCAGGCGCCCGAGAGGCACGTTTGGCCCACGGCGCAGGCGTTGCCGCAAGCACCGCAGTTGGCCTCGTCCATGCGAGCATCCACACAGGTTGCTCCGCACGACACCTCGCTGCCCGGGCAATCACACGTCCCATCTGTGCAACCTAGACTGCAGCGGACCGCGCAGCGGCCGCAGTTCGTCGGATCGCTGAGCAGGTCGACGCATCGACCGCCGCAGAGCGTGAGGCCCGTGTCGCAGCGACAGGCTCCATCGACGCAGGTTTGGTCCGCACCGCATGCGGCGTTACAGCGTCCGCAGTGAGAAGGGTTCGTGTCGGTCTCCACGCAAGTATCGGCGCACAGCTCCTCTGAGGGGGCGCAGGCGCACACTCCGGCCTCGCAGACGGACGCACAGGGTGAGTCGCACCGCCCGCAGTGCGCACCGTCAGTGAGAACGTCCACACAACGTCCCGCGCAGAGCTCTTGGTTCGTGGGGCAATCACGACACATGCCGTCGACGCATGTCTGCGAGGCGCCGCACGGACGCCCGCAGCCGCCACAGTGCGCCTCGTCGACGGCCGGATCGACACAGCTCTCATTGCACGAGATGAGCCCTTCCGGACATGCGCAGGACATCGAGGAGCAAGTATCGCGGAGGTCGAGGACATCGCCGACGTATCCATCGGGCGCAGTCTGTGCGTCGATGGGTCGGTTCCCATCAACGTCGACTGCCGCATCGTCGTGCCCCCCGGACGAGACGCAGCTAGTCGAGCAGAGGATCGACAACGCGATGACGAGTGACGCGATCGCCCCATCGGCTGCACACCATCGGGTCATGGCGACGGCGCGGTCAGCCCCAACTCTTCTTGTCATTCGGATCTCCCGTCGTTCTCGGAGGCCAAAAGCCCTTCCAAGAGGAATCTGGCACAGCAACGCGGGTGATGTCGAGGTGCTCATGGGCCATCGTGTGAGAGCCCGCGCTGCCCGCTGGGAGAACGCGACGTCTCACAACGAGCCACCTGCGGCGTGCTCCGCGCTCGGTCAGTGGCTCCTCTCGCGTCGTCGACTCGTGGGTCGGTCACGGCTCCACCGCCGACGGCAACGGCGCCGGCTGGCACCACGTGGCCATCCGGCGCACCGATCTCGCGGCGTGTCGCCTCGAGCGCTGGCGCTCCGTCTGGGTGGACATGGACGGTTGAGCCTCGCCCGCCGCGATCACGGCCGGCGCAGGCGCTCCTGCCCGAGCAGCGCGGGCGCCTCGGGGGTGTTGCGCACGACGGCGACGCCTTCACCCGTGCCGAGATCGTAGGCGGCGACGCCGTAGCCGCGCGCGAACCAGCTCACGTTCGCGGCGCCCTCGTCCGCCGCGAGCACTGCGCCCGTGACGAAGCGATCGCCGCGCACGAGATCGTAGTCGTCTGTAGCAAGCATGGGGACGCCTCGAGATCCCGACGAGAATCGGGGCGAAGGAGGTCGTCCCCATGGCCAAGAAGGTATCGTACCGAGCGGTTCCGATCGAGAGGCTGACGAGCGCGTTGCTCGCGGCG
>JBKDQC010000470.1:0-1345 GCA_046342295.1 Deltaproteobacteria bacterium
GACAAGAAGGGCCTCGCGCGCCTCCTGCGTGCCAAGGGCTTGCCGCATCACCTCGAGCCCATCCGCCCCGCCAGAGGGCCACCGCAGCAGGATTTCGACTTCGGCCCGTGACCGCCGCCGCGGTGCGAGGAGCGCGTGCCACGTGCGCCCCGAGCACGGCCGCGGGCGCCAAGATCCCGGCGAACGCCCCTCTTGCGAGCCCACGAGACCGTCGGACGGCGCTCGTTGACGCTCGGACGGCGCTCGTCGACACCCCGCACCACCCGATGAGAGCCTTCCTCATGAATGCATCGCGACCGTGAGAGGCTCCCGTCACCATCCGGGGTACAATTCGTACGGAGTACGGTCTGCTCTAGCCCACGAATGTGTCAGGAGACCCCTTTGTTCTTGAGAGAGGCCCAGCCGAGCGAGCGCGCGCCCCATCGTCTTCTCGCTCGTCGCCACGCCAGTCGCCTCGCGGTACGAGTCGCACAACTCGGCGACTGTGCTGTCGGCGCGCTCGTTCACGAGTGCGCGAACGAGGGGAAGCTGCTCGTCGGGGATCAGATGCAGCTGCCCCCCGCCATGTTCGCGCGGCGCCAGGCTACCGGTCTCCCGTTCCATCCGAACCAGCCGGTTCACCATCGCGATCCCAACGGCGAACAGTTCCGAAGCTTCCTGCCAGGTCATCCCCTCGTGAACTGCGGCGACGATGCGCTGCCGCAGTCCGAGTGAAATGGGTGCCACCATCTGCAGGATAGGATCAGAGCCGGTCGGTCAGTACAAGTGCCACCCGCTCTCAGAGCATCGTAACCCTCGCGAGCCTCCTGCTCCCACGCAGCGTGACCCAGATGAAGCCAGGTGAGCCCGGCGAGGAGGCCAGGCCTGTGGGCAGGCTGCCAGCAGGCATGGCGATCACGCGCCTCTCATCATCTGAGCGGAACAGCAGACGGGCTCCTGCAGGGTCGGTCGCGTAGAGGTTGCTGTCGATGCTCGGGCGGGCAGAGCCGATCGCCAGGAAATCTCCCGGGGCGAAGGGGTCGGGACGAAGGTCGCCACCGCGCCCGGTGAAGGAAAAGCCGAACCGCGCGCCCCCGCCGCTTTCTCTTTGCCTTTGGACAGTAGCGTCGTCAGTGAGGACGTAGGCCTGGCCACGACCGGGCCCGCTGTCCGCGAACAATCCTCGGAAGACGCCTTCGCTCGGGGCTATCGGAAAGCTGGTGAACGTCGGAGGGATGGCCGTGGTGGCGAGACCGTAGTCCGTACGAATTGTACCCCGGATGGTAACGGGAGCCTCTCCACGGTCGTGATGCACCTCGAGGAAGGCTCTCACTGGGTGGTGCGGGGCGTCAACGAGCGCCGTCCG